>NZ_JBJGYI010000022.1:0-77338 GCF_054049915.1 Geodermatophilus sp. SYSU D00766 | reverse complement strand
CCCCCCCCCCCCCCCCCCCCCCCCCCCCCCCCCCCCCCCCCCCCCCCCCCCCCCCCCCCCCCCCCCCCCCCCCCCCCCCCCCCCCCCCCCCCCCCCCCCCCCCCCCCACGCCTCCTCCGGGAGGCACACCTCTCCGCCGTGCGCAGGGGTCGGACCCGGCCGGATCGGGCACCACCGGGGGTGACCGCACCCGCGACCCACCCCGGGAGTCCCCGTGACCGTCCCCTCCGCCCGTCCCCTCGCGCTCGTCACCGGTGCCTCCAGCGGCATCGGCCTGGAGCTGGCCAAGCAGTTCGCCGAGCACGGCTACGACCTGGTCATCGCCGCCGAGGACGACGAGCTCGACGCCGCCGCCGAGACGCTGCGCGGCATGGGCGCGCACATCTCCCCGGTGCGCGGCGACCTGACCCGCTACGAGGACCGCGAGCTGCTCGTGGCCGCCGTCCGCGGGGCCGGCCGCCCGCTGGACGCCGCCGCCATCAACGCGGGGGTGGGGGTCGGCGGCGCGTTCGTCGACACCGACCTCGACGCCGAGCTGGGCATCGTCGCGCTCAACTGCGGTTCCACGGTGCACCTGGCCAAGCGGGTGGCGCAGGACATGGCCGCCCGCGGGGAGGGCCGCATCCTGTTCACCTCGTCGGTGGCCTCGCAGGCGCCCCAGCCGTTCCAGGCCGTCTACGGCGCGAGCAAGGCGTTCGTGCAGCACCTGTCGCTGGCCCTGCGCGAGGAGCTGTCCGACCGCGGCGTCAGCGTCACCGCGCTGCTGCCCGGGCCGACCGACACCGAGTTCTTCGACCGCGCCGACCTCACCGACACCCGCATGGGCGCCACCGACGCCAAGGACGACCCGGCCCAGGTCGCCCGGCAGGGCTACGAGGGCCTGGTCACGGGGGAGGCCTCGGTCTTCGCCGGGTCGCTGGCCAGCAAGGCGATGGGCCGGCTGTCGGCGGTGACGCCGGGCAACGTGGCCGCCAAGCTCAACCGGAAGATGGCCGAGCCCGGGTCGGCCCCGCAGGAGTGAGCCGCGCGTCGGGCACGATGCCCGTCGTGCCCGACGCCCTCCCCGAGATCCCCGCCGGGCCGGTGCTGCTGCGCCCGTGGCGGCCCGGCGACGCGCCCGCCGTCCGCGCCGCGCTCACCGACCCGGCCACCGACCTGTTCTCCAACCCCGGCCGGGTCGCCACCGACGAGGACGCCGTCGAGTGGGTGGCCCGGCGGGCCGGCCGCTCCCCGACGACGGCCGCCTGGGCCGTGGTCGACGCCGCCACCGGCGAGCTCGTCGGCTCGGTCGCCCTGCACGCCGTCGACCCCGCGCAGGGCGACGCCGGGGTCGGCTACTGGACCGTGCCCGCCGCCCGTGGCCGCGGGATGGCCCCGCGCGCCGTCGACGCCGCCGTCCGCTTCGGCTTCGCCGTCCTGTCGATCGACCGGGTCGAGCTGGTGCACGCCGTGGACAACCCCGCCTCCGGCCGGGTGGCGGAGAAGGCGGGCTTCACCCGGGAGGGCCGGCTGCGCCGCTCCCACCGCTACGCCGACGGCGTCCGGCGCGACGAGGTGCTGTGGGCGCGGCTGTCCGACGACGACGTGCCCGACCTCAGCACCCACAGCTGACCGGCGCGGTCAGCGGGTCGGCGGCGGGGCGGGTGAGGCCGGCCGCGGTCTCCACCGGCAGGCCCTCGCGCGCCCAGTACTCGAAGCCGCCGATCATCTCCCGCACGCGGAAGCCGAGCAGCGCCAGCGCGAGCGCGGCGCGGGTGGCGCCGTTGCAGCCCGGCCCCCAGCAGTAGGTGACGACCGGGACGGACCGGTCCAGCTCGGCGGCGGCGCGGGCGGCGACCTCCCGCCCGGGCAGGTGCACCGCGCCGGGTACGTGGCCCTGGTCCCACGCCGCGCGGCTGCGGCTGTCGAGCAGCACGAAGCCGGGCGCGCCGGACCGCACCGCGGCGTGCACGTCGCTGACGTCGGTCTCGACGGTGAGCCGGGAGGCGAAGTGGGCGGCGGCGTCGGCCGGGTCGGTGGTCCAGTCCACGGCGCCGATCGTGCGGTGCGCGCGGGGGCCAGGACGAGACCCGCGACTGCCACCGACCGCAACGGAGGTGCCTGTGACCCTTGACGGCGGCGCCTCTGACATCTGAGATGTCAGTTGTGACCGCGCCCCTCGTTCCCGTCGGCCGGGTGCTGCTGCGCGACCAGGCGCTGGACCGCATCCGGACGGCGATCGTCAGCGGCGCGCTCGCCCCCGGCGCGGTCGTGAAGGACGCCGACCTCGCCGCCCGCCTGGGCCTGTCGGTCGCCCCCGTCCGTGCCGCGCTGGCCCGGCTGGTCGACGAGGGGCTGGTCGAGGCCAAGCCGCAGAGCCACACCCGCGTCACGCCGCTGCGCCCGCGGCAGGTGCGCGACGCCGCCGTCGTCGTCCGGGCGATGCACGAGCTGGCCGCCCGCGAGGCGGCCGGCCGGGTGACCGCCGACGACGTCGCCCGCATGCGCGCGGCCAACCAGCGGTTCGCCGCGGCGGTCCGGGACGGTGACGTCGACGCCGCGCTGGCCGCCGACGACGAGTTCCACGCCGTGCTGCTCGACCGGGCCGGCAACACCGCGCTGACGGCGACCGCCGAGCGCTTCACGCCCGCGATCCGCCGGCTCGAGCGGGCCCGGTTCGCCGCGGCGCACGGCCGGGAGTCCGTCGACCTGCACGACCGCCTGGTCACCGCCTGCGCCCACGACGACGTCGACGCCGCCGTCGCCACCACCACCGAGATCTGGACGGCGCTGCTGTCCGAACTGGAGGAGACCGATGTCGACCCTGGCTGACTTCCCCCGCACCCCGCTGCTGTTCGGCCCCTCGCCGGTGCACCGGCTCGACCGGCTGACCGGGCACCTCGGCGGCGCCGCGGTCTGGGCCAAGCGGGAGGACTGCAACTCCGGCATCGCCTACGGCGGCAACAAGACCCGCAAGCTCGAGTACCTCGTCGCCGACGCGCTGGCGCAGGGCTGCGACACCCTCGTCTCCATCGGCGGCGTGCAGAGCAACCACACGCGGCAGGTGGCCGCGGTCGCCGCGCACGTCGGGCTGTCGTGCGTGCTGGTGCAGGAGAGCTGGGTGGACTGGCCCGACGCCGTCTACGACAAGGTCGGCAACATCCTGGTCAGCCGGCTGGCCGGTGCGGACGTCCGGCTGGTCAAGGCCGGCTTCGGCATCGGCTTCAAGGAGAGCTGGGAGACCGCGCTCGCCGAGATCGAGGCCCGCGGCGGCAAGCCCTACGCGATCCCGGCCGGCGCCAGCGACCACCCGCTGGGTGGGCACGGCTTCGCGAACTGGGCGCTGGAGGTCGCGCAGCAGGAGGCCGAGCTCGGCGTCTTCTTCGACACCGTCGTCGTCTGTTCGGTCACCGGGTCCACGCAGGCCGGCATGGTCGCTGGCTTCGCGCTGCTGGAGGAGCAGGGCGGCCGGTCGCGGCGGGTGCTCGGGATCGACGCCTCCGCCAGGCCCGCCGAGACCCGCGACCAGGTGCTGCGCATCGCCCAGCGGACGGCGCGGGCCATCGGCGTGCGGCGCGAGCTCACCCTCGACGACGTCGAGCTCGACGAGCGCTACCACGCCGGCGTCTACGGCATCCCCGACGCGACGACGATCCGCGCGATGGAGACCGCCGCCCGCACCGAGGGCATGGTCACCGACCCGGTGTACGAGGGGAAGTCGATGGCCGCGACGATCGACCTGGTCGGCCGCCGCGAGATCGACCCGTCGTCGACGGTGCTCTACGCCCACCTGGGCGGCCAGCCCGCGCTCAACGGCTACAGCGCGCTGTTCTCCTGAGCGGGGGGCGGCGGGGACAGCGACCGGCCACCGGCCCGCAGCCCGGCGCCGACCACCCGCCGCAGCAGCACCACCGCCGCGGCGGTGCCCAGGGACGTCCAGGTCGGCTCGGCGGCCAGCCGCAGCAGCCCGGCCGCGAGCAACAGGTCCAGGAAGACGCCGAGGGCCAGCGCGGGGCGCCGGGTGCTGGCCAGGGTCACCGCCCCGGCGACCAGCGCCATCGCACCGACGCCGGCGGCCAGCAGCCCGGGCAGCGGCCCGAGCGAGGTCACACGCCCCGTCCGCGGTGCTCGGCGGACGCCGGGTCCGGAACCGCTGCGCCGGTCTCCTCGGCCACCTGCCGCCGCTCCTCGGCGATCTCCTTGGACAGGAAGTAGTTCAGCGCCGTCCGGATGGCGGCCACGGCGGCGAGCTGGCCGAGCTCGCGGAAGCTGGGTGCGACCGCCGTCCGCAGCACGTCGCTGGCCAGCTGGAACTCCAGTCCGAGCGCGAGGAAGCGGCCGAGGGTGAGCCGGACGGGGACGAAGGCCGACGTCCCCTGGCGGCGCAGCCCGACCGCCACGAACCGGATGAAGGCCCACACCGCGCCGACGACGATGACCACGGCGCCGCACGCCTCGACGACGGTGACCATGACGCCGACCACCTCGGCGAGCAGCTCCTCCACGCGCCGCCCCTACCCGGACGGCGGGGGTCTCACCACGCGACGGCCAGGCCCCCGGGCGGCGGGGCGTCGAACGCGGCCAGCACGTCGTCGCGCCAGGGTGCGAGGCCGGAGCCGGCCAGCACGACGTCGCGGACCAGCCCGTGCCAGGCGCCGACCCGGCGCAGCATGCCGTGGCCGCCGGGCAGCGTGAACCGGGCGACCCGCGCACCGGCGCGGTGCGCGCGCACCGCGAAGTCCTCCGACAGCCGGGCGGGCACCCAGCGGTCGCCGCGGCCGTGCGCGAGGACGACGGTGCGCCCGCGCAGGTGACCGACCGGCTCACCCGGCGGCGTCCACGGCGCCAGGCCGCAGACGGCGGCCACCGACGGGTCGTCGCCGGCCCGCAGCACCGCCCGGCCGCCCATCGAGTGCCCGACCAGGACGACCGGGACGTCGCCGTGCCGCTCGCGCACCCGGTCCAGCGCCCACCGGACGTCGGCGTGGGCGTCGGCGGCCGGCCCGTTCCACCCGGCCACGCGGTAGCGGACCAGGTAGGTCTCCACCCCGCGGCCGGCCGCGGCCGCCGACACCGACTCCTGGATCGCCCGCATCCGCACCAGCGACAGCGCCCGCTCCCGCGGCGGCTCGACGCTGGCCACGGTGCCGCCGTGCGCGAAGACGGCGACCGCGCGGGTGGGCGCGGTCGCCGGGGTGTGGTCGAGGGCGGGGACCCGTTCGGCGGTGGTCACCGGCGCCGTCGGCCACCGCGCAGCCGGTCGCGGGCGCGGTCGCCCAGGTCACCGGCCTGCAGCAGCGCGCGGCTGACCCGCGTCGGGCCGCCGCGCCGCTCCAGCGTGCGGCCGACCCGGCGCAGCAGCCCGGTGGCCAGCGGCACGAGCACGGTCAGGATCAGCCAGACCCGCAGCCGGCGGGTGAGGAACAACCACATGCCTGGGCCCTTCCCGGGGCCGGGGACCGGCAACCGCCGGTCAGTCGGGGTCCGGTGCGAGCCGCACCACCATCTTCCCGGTGTTGGCGCCCGCCAGGAGGTCCAGGAAAGCGGGCACGGCGTTGTCCAGGCCCTCGTAGACGGTCTCGCGGACGACGAGCTCGCCCGAGCGGATCCAGCCCGACACCGTCTCGGTGAACTCGCCGTGCAGGTCGGTGTGGTCGCTCACGAGCAGGCCGGTGACCGCCAGCCGCTTGGAGATCATCAGGGAGCTGAAGTTCTTCGGCCCGGGGACCGTCTCGGTGGCGTTGTAGTTCGAGATCGAGCCGCAGATGACCGCCCGGCCGTGCACGTGCAGCGCGCCGAGCGCGGCGTCGAGGTGCTCGCCGCCGACGTTGTCGAAGAAGACGTCGACGCCGTCGGGCGCGGCCTGCGCGAGTGAGTCCCGGACCGGCCCGTCGTGGTAGTCGAAGGCGGCGGTGAAGCCGATCTCCCGCAGCCAGGCGACCTTCTCCGGGCTGCCGGCGCTGCCCACCACGGCCGAGGCGCCGCGGAGCCGGGCGAACTGGCCGACGGCGCTGCCCACCGCCCCCGCGGCGCCGGAGACGAACACCGCGTCGCCCTCACGGAAGGCGCCCACCCGGAACAGCCCGGCGTAGGCGGTCAGGCCGGGCATGCCGAGGATGCCCAGCGACCAGGTCAGCGGCAGGCCGGTGGCCGGCAGCTGCCGGACGTGCCGGGCGTCGAGGACGGCGACGTCGCGCCAGGCGGCGTCGGTGAGCACCAGCGCCCCCTCGGGGACGTCGGGGGAGCGGGACTCGACGACGCGGCCGACCGCCCCGCCCCGCATCGCCTCGCCGACCTCCCAGGGCGCGGCGTAGGAGGGGCCCAGCCGCATCCGGCCGCGCATGTAGGGGTCGACCGACATCGCGACCATCCGCACGACCACCTGCCCCTCGGCGGGGTCGGGGTGCTCGACCTCGACCAGCCGGAAGTCCTCCGGGGTCGGCGCGCCGTGGGGACGGGCGGCCAGGTGCCACTCGCGGGCGGGGATCGGCACGGGAGGCTCCCTGGGGGTCGTCGGAGGGCGGGTGCACCGGGGATCCTGCCGTGTCCCGCACGGGGACCTGCAGGGCATAGGAAGCTCTACCCACGTCTCGCGCCGCTGGACGTGCGCAGAGCTTCCTATGCCTGGAGGGCCGCATGGACGTCGTCCGCACGCCCGAGGAGCGCTTCGCCGCGCTGCCCGGCTTCCCGTACCCGCCGATCCACGTTCCCGTCGACGCCGGGGACGGGACGGACCTGCGGGTCGCGGTGGTCGACACCGGGCCGGCCGACGGCGAGGTCGTGGTGCTGCTGCACGGCGAGCCGTCCTGGTCCTTCCTCTGGCGGCACGTCATCGGTGAGCTCACCGCCGCCGGGCTGCGCGTGGTCGCCCCCGACCTGGTCGGCTTCGGCCGCTCCGACAAGCCCACCGACCCGGCCGCCTACAGCTACGCGGCGCACGTCGAGTGGGTGCGGCAGGCGCTGTTCGACCGGCTCGGCCTGACCGACGTCACGCTGGTCGGCCAGGACTGGGGCGGGCTGATCGGGCTGCGGCTGGTCGCCGAGCACCCCGACCGGTTCGCCCGGGTCGTCGTCGCCAACACCGGCCTGCCCACCGGGGACACCCCGATGAGCGAGGCGTTCCTCGCCTGGCAGCGGTTCGCCGCGACGGCCCGGGCGTTCGACGTCGGCCGCATCGTCGCCAACGGCACGGTCACCGACCTGCCGCCCGAGGTGGTCGCCGCCTACGACGCGCCCTTCCCCGACGAGGCGTCCAAGGCCGGCGCCCGCGCCTTCCCCGCCCTGGTGCCGACGACGCCCGACGACCCCGCCGCGGCCGCCAACCGGGCCGCCTGGCAGGTCCTCGCCCGCTTCGACCGGCCGTTCCTCACCGCGTTCTCCGACTCCGACCCCATCACCGCCGGCGCCGACCGGGTGTTCCAGCAGGTCGTGCCCGGCGCGCGGGGGAGGGCGCACACCACGCTGGCCGGCGGCGGGCACTTCCTGCAGGAGGACGTGGGTGCCGAGCTCGGCCGGGTGGTGGCCGCCCTCGTCGCGGCCACACCCCGGTGAACCGCGAGGAGGTCCTCGCCCTCCTGCGCCGCGACCCCGACGTCGAGGCGCCCGACCTCGTCGCCGTCGACGCCACCGACCGGCTGCTGCTCGACACCGCGGCCGGGGCGCTGGCCGGCCCCGGCCGGGTCGTGGTCGTCGACGACTCCCACGGGGCGCTCACCCTGGGCGCGCTGGCGTCCGGCGCCACCGACGTCCGGGTGCACCAGGACCTGCTGGTCGGCGAGCAGGCGCTGGCCCGCAACGCCGAGCGCACCGGCCTGGCCGGCGGCTACCGCCCGCTGCCGCTGACGGCGGAGCTCCTCGACGGCGCCACGCTGGTCCTCGCCCAGGCGCCCAAGGCCCTCGACGCGCTGCGCGAGCTCACCGAGCTGGCCGCCGCCGCGGCCGCACCCGACGTCGTGGTGCTCGTGGGCGGCCGGGTCAAGCACATGACGCTCGGCATGAACGACGTGCTGCGCACCGGGTTCACCGACGTCACGGCGACGCTGGCGCGGCAGAAGTCCCGCGTGCTCGTCGCCCGCGACCCGCGTCCCGGGGTCGCGCCGAGCTTCCCCCGCTGCCGGCACGACGGCGCCCTCGACCTCGACGTCTGCGCCCACGGCGCCGCCTTCGCCGGCACCCGCGTCGACGACGGCACCCGGCTGCTGGCGACCGCGCTGGCCGGCGCCGCCCCCGGTGCGCGGACGGCGGTGGACCTCGGGTGCGGCACCGGCGTGCTGGCCGCCGTCCTCGCCCGGTCGCGGCCGGAGCTGGCCGTCACCGCCACCGACCAGTCCGCCGCCGCGGTGGCCTCCGCGCGCGCGACGCTGGACCGCGCGGGGCTCGGCCGGGTCCGCGTCACCCGCGACGACGCCGCCGCGGGCCTGCCCGACGCGAGCGCCGACCTCGTCGTCTGCAACCCGCCGTTCCACCTCGGCGCCGCCGTCGTCACCGCCGCGGCCGACCGGCTCTTCGCCGCGGCCGCGCGGGTGCTGCGCCCCGGCGGGGAGCTGTGGGCGGTCTGGAACAACCGGCTGCCGCACCGGGCGGCGCTGCGGCGCCTGGTCGGGCCGACGCGGGCAGCGGCGCACGACCGCCGGTTCACCGTGAGCGTGTCCACCCGCCGCTGACCGGCCCGGGACGCCGGACGGGGACGACGCCCCTTCCGCCGCCGGCCCGGCCGGGCCACTGTGCGGCGGCATGACGACGTCCCTCCCCGGGCCCGAGGCGCTGTCCGAGCGGCTCGTCGCGTCCGTGACCGGCACCTTCGAGGTGGCCGCGGTCGAGCTCGGCCGCCGGCTCGGCTGGTACAGGTCGCTCGACGGCGCGCCGGCGACCGCCGCGCAGCTCGCCGAGCGCACCGGCACCGACGCCCGCTACGCGCGCGAGTGGCTCGAACAGCAGGCGGTCGCGGGCTACCTCGCCGTCGACGACGCGGCCGCCGGGCCGGAGCAGCGCCGCTACTCGCTGCCGCCGGGGTACCGCAGCGTGCTGGTCGACGAGCTCGACCCGCTCTACACCGCCCCGCTGGCCTGGGCGGCCATGGCCTTCGTCCGCAACGTCCCCCGTCTGGCGGAGGTCTACCGGGAGGGCTCGGGACTGGGCTGGGCGCAGATGGGGCCCGACGCCCGGGAGGCGCAGGCGGCGGCCAACCGGCCGTTCCTCACCGGGGCGCTGGGCGCGGAGGTGCTGCCCGCGCTGCCCGAGGTCGACGCGGCGCTGCGCGCCGGCGGGCGGGTCGCCGACGTCGGGTGCGGGCTGGGCTGGTCCTCGATCGGCATCGCGGCCGCCTACCCGGCCGCGCGGGTGGACGGCTTCGACGTCGACGCGCCGTCGGTGGAGCGGGCCCGCGCCGCCGCCGCCGAGGCCGGCGTGGCCGACCGGGTGTCGTTCACGGTCGCCGACGTCGCCGGGCTGCGGGACCGGGCCGGCGGCTACGACCTGGTCACGGCCGTCGAGTGCGTGCACGACCTGGCCGACCCGGTGGGGGTGCTCTCGGCCGTGCGCGGGCTGGTCGCGCCCGGCGGCACGGTGCTGGTCGTCGACGAGCGGGTGGCCGAGGCCTTCACCGCGCCGGGCTCCGACGTCGACCGGCTGATGTACGGCTACAGCCTGACCTGCTGCCTGCCCGACGGGCTCTCGACCCGCCCCTCGGCCGGCACCGGGACGGTCATGCGGCCGGACACGCTGGCCCGCTACGCCCGTGACGCGGGCTTCGCCGGTGTCGACGTGCTGCCCGTGGACCACGACTTCTTCCGGTTCTACCGGCTCCGGACCGACTGAGGGTCCGGCGCCGGCTCAGTGCGGGGGGCGGTGGCTGCGCCGGCGCACCGGCGGCTCCGACGACCAGGGGAAGTCGATCCAGGCGTCGGTGCGGCGCCACACGTAGTCGCAGGTGACCAGCGAGCGCGGCTTCTCGTAGACGACCGCCGTCCGCACCGCGGCGACGTAGCCGGCGCAGAAGTCGCGGACCAGCTCGAGGGTCTTGCCGGTGTCGGCGACGTCGTCGGCGACGAGCACGTTGGCGCCGGTGATGTCGACCTGGTCCAGCGTCGGCGGCAGCACCACCGGCAGGTCCAGCCGCTCGTCGACGCCGGTGTAGAACTCGACGTTCATCACGAACGTGTTCTTGACGTCGAGGGCGTAGCCCAGCGCGCCGCCGAGGAACAGCCCGCCGCGGGCGATGGACAGGATCAGGTCGGGCTCGAAGCCGTCGTCGGCGACCTGCCGGGCCAGGTCCCGGGCGGCGGTGCCGAACTGCTCGTAGGTCAGGACCTCGCGCTCGTCGGGCACGCCGCCGATCGTGCCAGGAGCGCTGACCCGGATCCCGCCCGGGCCCACCTACCGGATCAGCCGGACCCGGAGCGGGAGGTCCAGCTCCGCCCCGGCGCGGTCGGCGGTGAGCACCTCGGCCGACAGCAGCAGAGGCCGCACCCGCGGGACCGCCGCGCCGGCGCCGACGAGCTCGTCGACGACCTCCGCCAGGTTGACCGTCCCCAGCACCCCGGCTGCCAGGCCGCGCAGCTCGGAGACCGCGTCCCCGGGTCGTTCGAGCACCAGCCGGCTCCCCTCGGTCCGCAGGTGCAGCCGTTGCCCCGGCACGAGCCCGAGCGCGGCACGCACCTCGGCCGGGATCACCAGACGACCCTGCTGGCCGAGCACCACCGTGGCATCCACGAGGTCATCGTGCCGCGACCGGTCTTGACGTCCCACGACTCCGGATCCCTCAGCAGAAGCCCGGCGTCCCCAGCCACGCCACCTCGGCGGCCGGGACGTCGTCGCGCAGCACGGTGCCCTCGATGAGCCCGTAGGGGCGGTCGTCGGCGTGGTAGACGAGCGTGTCGTCCTCGCCGGGGGTGTTCGACAGCCCGTACGCCGACAGGTCCTGCAGGAAGTGGTGCCGGTTGGGCATCGACATCCGGACCTCGGCGACGTCGGGGAACCGCCGCAGCACCGCCTCGCCCATCGCGTACAGCGTCTGCTGCAGCGCCAGGGAGTGGGTGGCCGCGAAGGTCTCCAGCAGCACGGTGCGGACCCCGTCGAACAGCGCGTCCCAGTCGAGGTCCGGCGAGGTGTAGCGCCAGCGGGCGGTCACCGCGGTGGCCAGCACCCGGTCGCGGGTCTCGGCCAGCGTCGTGTACCGGTCCCGGGGGAAGCCGTGGAACTCCGAGCCGGTGGTCTTGAGGACGACGAGGTCGGACAGCCCCGCCAGCACGTGCGCGTCGGCGCCGTCGACCGTGACCACCGCCGTCCGCACCTCGCCGCCGGGCCGGCGGAAGGCGTGCGGGTGCGGCCGGCCACCGACGGCGATCCGCTCCCAGCCGTAGGACTCGACCGCCACCCGGGCGCCGGTGATCCAGTCGTAGGAGCCGGCGAGGTGGCGGGCCAGCCGCAGGCCGAACGCCTCGGGGGAGCCGACGCCGTCGCGGGCGAAGGCGAAGACGGTGTTCTTCTGCGCGTCGGTGGTCAGCACGTGCGCGTTGTCCCCGGCGGTGTGCGCGGCGGTGAAGTCCCCGCGCAGGGCGGTGCTCACGTCCAGGTCGACCAGGTCGTGGCGGGGGCCGCTGCGGTCGACCGCGACGACGCGGACCTCCGCCTTCCCGTACTGGTTCGGTCCGAGCACGATCGCCATGGCCCCAGCCTGCCGCACCGGCGCTGTTGCACGTGGAACGTCGGGTGGTCAGGACCCGCGGTAGGTCGAGTACGCGAACGGTGAGAGCAGCAGCGGCACGTGGTGGTGGGCGGCGGGCTCGGTGACGGCGAAGGTCAGCGTCACCTCCGGCCAGAACGCCGCGACGCCGCGGACCTCGAACCAGGCCCCCGTGGCGAACACCAGCCGGTGCGGGCCGGCGACGGTCGCCTCCTCGGTGAGCCGGCAGCGGCCGTCGTCGTCGGTGATCCCGACGGCGAGCAGCTCGTCGCCCGCGTACAGCTGGACGGCGATGCCGGCGGCCGGCCGTCCGGCGACGGCGTCGAGCACGTGGGTGGAGACGCTCACGCGTCCTCCTCGCCGGCGCTGGTCGGTCGCGTTCGTGGCACTGCCCTGCCCCTGCGTGAGCTCGCGAGCTCGCTCACGAGACCAGCTCCCGCACCCGCAGCTCGGTGATCTGCGCGAGCTGCTCGACCACCTCGGCCCGCTCGGCGTCGGCGTCGTTGCCCAGCCGCCGACGCAGCTCCCCGAGCATCTCCGCGGGGGAGCGGCCCGCGGCCCGGATCAGGTAGACGTGCCCGAACCGCTCCTCGTAGGCGCGGTTGCCCTCGACGATCGCGGCGCGGGTGTCCTCGTCGGCCCCGCCCATCGAGCCCTGCTCGCGGCGGGAGGCCCGCGCCTCGGCCGAGGAGCCCTCCACCCGGTCGCCGATCCGCGGGTGTGCGGCCAGCGCGAGCGCGACCTCGTCCCACGGCAGCCCGCGGGCCACCTCCCCGGCCCGGCGGACCAGCGTCTCGACGTCGGGGAAGGGCCGGCCGGCCACCAGCCCGGCGGCGAAGCGGGGCGCGGCGTTGCAGCCGCGCAGCGCCTCGACGGCGGCGTCGGCGGGCTCGTCGTTGAACTCGGCGAGGCGGGACACGGTGACAGGATGGCAGCCCACCCGGGCCGGCAGAGGGGACGAGCGGTGAGCGACGTGCGCGTGGAGGGCCCGGAGGTCGAGCGGTCCGCCGAGGTGCTCACCCCGGAGGCGCTGGAGTTCGTCGCCGACCTGCAGCGGCGCTTCGGCCCGCAGCGCGACGCCCTGCTCGTCGCCCGCGCCACCCGCCGCGCCGAGATCGCCGCCGCCCGGTGGCTGGACTTCCGCCCGGAGACCGCCGACGTCCGCGACGGTGACTGGCGGGTGCCCCCACCGCCGCCCGGCCTGGTCGACCGCCGCGTCGAGATCACCGGCCCGACCGAGCCCAAGATGGCGGTCAACGCGCTCAACTGCGGTGCCGACGTGTGGCTGGCCGACCTCGAGGACGCCAACACCCCGCACTGGCGCAACGTCGTCACCGGGCAGGTCGTGCTGCGCGACGCCGTCCGCCGGCAGCTCGCGTTCACCACCCCCGAGGGCCGGGAGTACCGGCTGCGGGAGGACGGCGACCTGCCCACGATCGTGCCCCGCCCCCGCGGCTGGCACCTGCCCGAGCGGCACGTGCTCGTCGACGGCGAGCCGGCCGTCGGCGCCCTGGTCGACGCCGGGCTGTACCTGTTCCACAACGCCGCCGAGCAGCTCGCCCGCGGCAGCGGGCCCTACCTCTACCTGCCGAAGCTGGAGGGGCACCTGGAGGCCGGGCTGTGGCGGGTCGTGTTCGACGCCGCCGAGCAGGCGCTCGGGATCCCCGGGGGGTCGATCCGCGCCACGATGCTCATCGAGACCATCCCGGCGGCGTTCGAGATGGAGGAGATGCTGCACGCGCTGGGCAGCCACGCCGCCGGCCTCAACGCCGGGCGCTGGGACTACCTGTTCAGCGTCATCAAGGTCTTCCGCGAGGCCGGCCCCGACTTCGTGCTGCCCGACCGGGCGGCGGTGACCATGACCGCGCCCATGATGCGGGCCTACACCGACCAGCTCGTCGCCGTCTGCCACCGCCGCGGCGCCACGGCGATCGGCGGCATGGCCGCGGCCATCCCCAGCCGCACCGACGCCGAGGCCAACGAGCGGGCGCTGGCGAAGGTGCGCGAGGACAAGACCCGCGAGGCCGGGGACGGGTTCGACGGGTCCTGGGTGGCCCACCCCGACCTGGTGCCGGTCTGCCGCGCGGCCTTCGACGCCGTCCTCGGCGACCGGCCCAACCAGCTCGACCGGCAGCGCCCCGAGGTGGCGGTCACCGCCGCGCAGCTGCTCGACGTCGCCGGCGTCCCCGGCGGACGGACCCTCGCCGGGCTGCGGGCCAACGTCGAGGTGGCGATCCGCTACCTGGCCGCGTGGCTGGGGGGCAACGGCGCCGTCGGCATCCACGGACTCATGGAGGACGCCGCCACCGCCGAGATCAGCCGCTCGCAGGTGTGGCAGTGGGTGCACGCCGGCGTCGTGCTCGACACCGGCGAGACGGTGACGGAGGAGCTGGTGCGCCGCGTCGTCGCCGAGGAGGTCGCCGGCATCGGCGGGCTGCCGCGCCTCGACGACGCCCGCCGGCTGTTCGAGCAGGTCGCCCTCGCCGAGGACTTCCCCGACTTCCTCACCCTCCCCGCCTACGAGCTGATCTCCTAGACGAAGGACCTCGGTGCCCCCGCCGCTCGCGAACTCGCGGCGGGCCCCTGCACCGAGGCCGACGAGCCATCGGAGTGAACGCGTGACCCTGAGCGAGAGCGTCTACGCCGAGCTCGACCGGCGGCTCGCCCCGGTCGACGCCGCCCGCGCCGCCGCGTACCCGGGCGAGCGGCCCGGCCGGCAGCCGGTGCACACCTGCTACGTCCCGGCCGACGCCGTCGTCCCGGGCCTGGCCGCCGCGTGGGGCGCCGCGGCGCTGGCCGCGCTCGACGAGCACGGCCTGCCCGACCTCGGGTACCCGGCGGCGCTGCTCGACGAGGTGCTGCCCCGGGTGCGCGCCAAGCTCGCCGCCGAGCCGGTCGAGGACCTGCGGGTCGACGCCGAGGACGGCTACCGCGGCCGGCCCGACGCCGAGGACGGCGACGTCGTGCGCGCGGCGGAGGCGGTGGCCGCCGACCTGGCCTCGGGCGGCGCGCCGCCGTCGGTCGGCATCCGGGCGAAGTCGCTGGAGGGGCCGACCCGGCGCCGCGGCGTGCGCTCCCTCGACCTCTTCCTCGGCGGCCTGCCCGCCGGGGCCCGCGCCACTGTCACCCTCCCGAAGGTGACCGCCGTCGAGCAGGTGCGCGCCTTCCTCCCCGTGCTCGACGCGCTGGAGGCCGCGCACGGCGTCGCGCTCGACCTCGAGCTGCAGGTGGAGACCCCGCAGGCGGTGCTCGGCGACGACGGCGCGGTGACCCTCGCCCGCATGGTGCACGCGGCCGGCCCGCGGCTGACCGGCCTGCACCACGGCACCTACGACTACAGCGCCGCCCTGGGCATCGCCGCGGCGCACCAGTCCTCCGACCACCCCGCGCTCGACCTCGCCAAGCAGCTGGTGCAGGTCGCCGTCGCGGGCACCGGCGCCCGGGCGGTCGACGGCTCCACCAACGTCCTCCCGGTCGGCCCGCGCGAGCAGGTGCACGCCGGCTGGCGGGTGCACGCCGGACTGGTCCGCCGGGCGCTCGAGCGCGGCTTCTACCAGGGCTGGGACCTGCACCCGGCGCAGCTGGTCACCCGCCACCTGGCGACCTGCGCGTTCTTCCGCGGCGCCCTGCCGGCGGCCGCGGCGCGGCTGTCGGCCTACGTCGAGCGGGCCGACGCCGGTGTCCTCGACGAGCCGGCCACCGCGCGCGCCCTGGCCGGCGTGGTGCTGCGCGGGCTGGACTGCGGCGCGCTCGACGACGCCGAGGTCACCACCGCGACCGGACTCGACCGGGTGACCCTCGACGCGCTCTCCGGGCGCAGCCACGCGGCCCCGACCGCCAGCGCCTAGGCTGCGGGCGTGGTGGCGCGGTGACACGGGACGCGCCCGGCTCGCTCTTCACCGGTGGCGGTGAGGTCGGCCGGGAGATGGCCGCCCGGGACTGGGGCGGCACCCCCGTCGGCCCTCCCGAGCGGTGGCCGACCGCGCTGCGCAACCTGGTCCGGATCGTCCTGACCTCGCGCTTCTCCATGTGGGCCGCCTACGGCCCGGAGCTGACCGCCTTCTACAACGACGCCTACCAGCGGGACACGCTGCAGGGGAAGCACCCGTGGGCCCTGGGCCGGCCGGCCCGGGAGATGTGGTCGGAGATCTGGGACGACATCGGCCCGCGGATCGAGTCGGTGCTCGCGACCGGCGTGGCCACCTGGGACGAGGACCTGCTGCTCTTCCTCGAGCGCAGCGGCTACCCGGAGGAGACCTACCACACCTTCTCCTACAGCCCGGTCGCCGACGACGACGGCCGCACCGCCGGGATGCTGTGCGTCGTCACCGAGAACACCGACCGGGTGCTCGCCGAGCGGCGCATGGCCTCCCTGCGCGACCTCGCGACGGCGGTGGCCGCGACCCGCACCGAGGCCGACGTGATGGCCGCCGTCCGCGCGCAGCTCGCCCGCAACCCCGCCGACCTGCCCTTCAGCGCCACCTACCTGGTCGAGGAGGACGGCTCCGCGCGGCTGGGGACGACGACCGGCCTGGAGCCGGGCGACCAGGCGGCGCCGGTGCTCCTCCCCGCCGGGGCGGCCGACCCGGTGTGGCCGGTGGGCCGGCTGCGCGCCGGCGAGGAGGCGCTGGTCGGCGACCTGGGCACCCGCTTCGCCGACCTGCCGACCGGCGCCTGGCACCGCCCGCCCGAGGAGGCTCTGCTGGTGCCGATCGCGTCGGCCCCGGCCTCGGGCAGCGCGGCGGTGGCCGGCTTCCTCGTCGTCGGTCTCAACCCGCACCGGCGGCTCGACGACGCCTACCGCGGCTTCCTCGAGCTGGTCGCCAACCAGATCGCCTCGGGCCTGGCCAACGCCGGCAGCTACGAGGCCGAGCGGCGCCGCGCGGAGGCCCTCGCCGAGCTCGACCGCGCCAAGACCGACTTCTTCAGCAACGTCAGCCACGAGTTCCGGACCCCGCTGACGCTGATCATGGGCCCGGTCGCGGAGCTGCGGGCCTCGACGGTGGCCGCCGCCGACCCCCGGGTGGCGCAGGAGCTCGAGGTGGTCGAGCGCAACGCCCTGCGCCTGCAGAAGCTGGTCAACACCCTGCTCGACTTCTCCCGCCTGCAGGCCGGCCGCATCGACGCGCGGTTCGAGCCGGTCGACCTGTCCGCGGTCACCGGCGAGCTGGCCAGCGTCTTCCGCTCGGCGGTCGAGCGCGCCGGCCTCACCCTGACCGTCGACTGCCCGCCGCTGCCCGAGCCGGTGCACATCGACCGGGACATGTGGGAGAAGGTCGTCCTCAACCTGCTGTCCAACGCGCTGAAGTTCACCTTCACCGGGGGCATCACCGTCCGGCTGCGGGAGGCCGACGGCCGCGCCGTGCTCACCGTCGCCGACACCGGCACCGGCATCCCCGCGGCCGAGCTGCCGCGGCTGTTCGAGCGGTTCACCCGCGTCTCCGGCGCCCGCGCCCGCTCCGGCGAGGGCAGCGGCATCGGCCTGGCGATGGTGCGCGAGCTGGTCGGGCTGCACGGCGGCGACGTCGCGGTCGACAGCGCCCCCGACGTCGGCACCACCTTCACCGTCGCCCTGCCGCTGGGCTCCGCGCACCTGCCCGCCGACCGGCTCGCCCCTCCGGCGCCGGAGGCACCGGCGGTCTCGGCCTCGGCGACGCCGTTCGTGACCGAGGCGCTGCGCTGGCTGCCGGGGTCCGGCGAGGAGCCCCCGCCCCCGGCGGCAGGGGCCCGCGCCGGCCGGGTCCTGGTCGCCGACGACAACGCCGACATGCGCGACTACGTCGGTCGCCTGCTGGCCCCGGCGCACGAGGTGCAGGCGGTCTCCGACGGCCGCGCGGCGCTCGAGGCGGCGCTGGCCGACCCGCCGGACCTGATCGTCAGCGACGTGATGATGCCGGGCCTCGACGGCCTGCAGCTGCTCGGCGCCCTGCGGGCCGACGCGCGCACCTCCCGGGTCCCGGTCGTGCTGCTGTCGGCCCGGGCCGGCCAGGAGGCCGCCGTCGAGGGGCTGGCCGCCGGTGCCGACGACTACCTGGTCAAGCCGTTCTCGGCGCAGGAGCTGCTGGCCCGCGTCGACGCCCACCTGCAGCTGGGCCGCGCCCGCCGGGAGGCCGAGGAGCGGTTCACCGCGATGGCCGACCTCGCCCCGGCGCTCATCTGGGTCGCCGACGCCGAGGGCCGGCGGCTGTTCCTCAACGCCGCCTGGACCGGCTTCACCGGCCGTCCGGTCTCCGCCGAGCGCGGCGACGGCTGGCGCGAGGGGCTGCACCCGCGGGACCACGAGCGCTACGTCGCCGCCGTCACCGAGGCGACCGCGCGCGGCGAGGGGTGGGAGGTCGAGTTCCGGCTGCGCCGGGCCGACGGCGCCTTCCACTGGCTGCTCGAGCGGGCCGTGCCGATCGGGGGCAGCGGCGGCCCGGGCGGCTGGGTGGGCAGCTGCACCGACATCAACGCCCGCTACCAGGAGACCGAGCGGCAGACCCTGCTCGCCGAGGTCGGCACGGCGCTGGACCGGGAGACCGAGACCGACGCGCAGCTGGCCGCGCTGGCCCGGCTGGTGGTCGACCGGCGGCTGGCCGACTCCTGCACCGTCCGGGTGGTCGGCGAGGACGGCCGGCTGCGCTACGCCGGGTGGGCGGGGGTCGACGGCGGCAACCGCGACCTGCTCGCCGGCCTCGACGCCCACGGCGGCCTCGGCCTGGCGGTGCTCACCAGCGGTGCGTCGGTGCTGCGCCGGCACCTGTCGGGCCCCGGCGACGGCGGCGTCCGGCTCGACCTGCGCTCGGCGCTGCTCGTCCCGCTGTCGGTGCGCGGGCAGGTCCGCGCGGTGCTGGCGCTGGGCCGCGGCGACGACGCCCCGCCGTTCCACGAGGACGACCGCGCCCTCGTCGAGGACATCGCCGCCCGCGCCGCCCTGGCGCTGGACAACGCGCTGCTGCTCGCCGACGAGCGGGCCGCCGCCCGGCGGCTGCGGCTGCTGCAGCGGGCGACCGCCGAGCTGTCGGCGGCCACCACGCCCGAGGAGGTGGCCCGCGCCACCGCCGGCCACCTGGTCACCCTGGTCGGCGACGACTGCCGGGCCGGCGTCTACGAGCTCGACGACACCGGCCGCGGGCTGCGGCTGCTGGCGCTCACCGGCGACGACCCCGAGGGCCGCCGGCACTTCGCGGAGCTGCCGCTGTCGGCGCCGCTGGCGGTGACCCGCGCGGTGGTCGAGCGCCGGCCGCTGTGGGTGGAGCGGCTGGCGGACTGGCCCGGCCGGGACGGCGGCCTCGAGGGCGGGCAGGCCGAGACGCTGTCCCGCTTCGGGCTGGCCTCCACCGTGGCGCTGCCGCTGCTGGTGGCCGGCCGCGTGGTGGGCGTCGTCGGTGCCGGGTTCCCGCACCCGCGCACCTTCGGGCCGGCCGAGCGCAGCATGCTGCTGGCGATCGTCGAGCAGAGCGCCCAGGCGCTCGACCGGGCGCGCCTGTACCGCGCCGAGCAGGGCATCGCCCAGACGCTGCAGCTGAGCCTGCTGCCCCAGCGGCTGCCGCAGCTGGAGCGGCTGGCCCTGGCCGCGCAGTACCTGCCCGGCGCCGCGGGCACCTCCGCCGGCGGTGACTGGTACGACGTCGTGGAGCTCGGCGAGGGCCGGGTGGGGATCGCCGTCGGCGACGTCGTCGGCCAGGGGCCCTCCGCGGCCGCCGTCATGGGGCAGCTGCGCAGCGCGCTGTCGGCTGCGCTGCTGCAGGGTTGCCCGCCCGCGCAGGCACTGGAGCTGCTGGACCGGTTCGCCTCGCGGCTGCCGGGGGCGCTGGCCTCGACCGCGGCCTGCCTGGTGCTGGACTGGCGGGCCGGCACCGTGGACTACGCCCTGGCCGGGCACCCGCCGCCGATGCTGCTCGGCGCGGACGGCGTCACCTTCCTCGACGACGGCGTCGGCACGGTGCTCGGCGTCCCCGACCGGCCGCCCTACACCGGGAGCCGCGCCGCGGTCGCGCCCGGGACCACGCTGCTGCTCTACACCGACGGCCTGGTGGAGCGCCGCGGCGAGCCGCTGGACGCCGGCCTGCAGCGGGTCGCCCGCGCCGCCGAGCGGCTGGCCCCGTCCGCTCCGGACCGGCTGACCCGCGACCTGCTGGCCGAGGTGCTCGACGAGAACGCCCTGCCCGACGACGTCGCGGTGATCGCCGTCCGGGTGACGCCCCCGCCGCTGCACGAGCGGCTCCCGGCCGACCCTGCCCGGCTGCGCGGCGTCCGGCGGGCCGTCTCGGCGTGGGCGGCCGACGCGGGACTGCCCGAGGACAGCGTCGACGACCTGCAGCTGGCCCTCGGCGAGGCGCTGGCCAACGCCGTCGAGCACGCCTACGCCGGCAACGGCGGCGAGGGCCGCTGCGAGTACCGCCTCGAGCGGGCCGCCGACGGCAGCGTCGACGTCTGCGTCCGCGACGAGGGCGTCTGGCGCCCGGCGCCGGCCGACCGGGGCCACCGCGGCCGCGGCCTGGAGCTGATCTCGGCGCTGGCCACCGACGTCGAGGTGGCCCGCACCCCCGACGGCGACGGCGTCGCCGGCTCCGGGACGACGGTGCGCTTCCGGTTCGTCCCCGCCGGGCCGGGACCCGACGGCCACCGGGTCCGCGTGCGGACCGGTGTCGCCGCCGGCGAGCCCGCGCGGCTGACCGTGCACCGGGAGCCCGGCGAGCTGCGGCTGGAGGTGCGTGGCGAGGTCGACCTCGCCACCACCGGCGGGCTGCGGGCGCAGGCGCTGGGGGCGCTGGAGGAGCTGGAGGAGCTCGCGGCCGGGCAGCGGGTCGTGCTCGACCTGCGGCCGGTGACCTACCTGGCCAGCGCCGGCGTCGGGCTGGTGCTCGAGCTGCGCGACGCGGCCGCCGCGCGCCGCGCCGCGCTCGACGTCCGCACCCGCGCGGGCAGCGCCCCGGCGCGCGTCCTGGCGCTCGGCGGGGTCGTCGTCCCGGCCGGCTGAGCGCCTCCGCGGCGGGCCGACCCCCTCCCGGAGGAGGAGGCCACGGGCACCCACCGAGCGGTGCCGGGGGTGCGTGGCCCACAATCGGGAGGAATGGGCCGGAGCAGTCCGGGCCGGAGGCTGTCGAGGGGCCAGTGGACCAACGGGCAGGAACCTCCGCCACGTGGGCGGAGCCTGGGCGCGGAACGCCTGCAGGGCACCCCGCGGCCGGTGGCCTGGTCCACACCGCCGCCCTCGTGCGCTCCGCCGGTGAGGCCGTCGAGGTCGCCGCGGCGTTCCTCGAGGAGGGGGTGCGTGCCGGGGACCTGCCGGTGTTCGCCGGCTCGCCGGACACCGCCGACGCCGTCCGCCGGACCCTCGGTCTCCACGGCCGCGCCGTCGTCGAGGAGGACCCTCGCATCTGCCTGATCGGCGCGCGGGCGCCCGACGCGGTGGCCGCCGTGCGGCGCCTGCTCGAGCGCGCCGCGGGCAGCGGGTCGGGGCGGCTGCGGGTCGCCGCGGAGCCCCGGTACGACGCCGACCCCCGGCGCTGGCGCGAGGTGCGCCGCTACGAGGCAGCGGTCAACGAGCTCGCCGCCACCGCCCCACTGACCCTGCTCTGCCTCTACGACCGGCAGCGGCTGCCCGCCGAGGCGCTCGAGACGGCGCGGCTGGCGCACCCGGAGCTGCTGATGGGCGGGCTGCGGGTGGCCAGCTCCGAGTACCGCCGGCCCGACCGGTGCCTGCGCGAGCTCGCCGTCGTCCGTGAGCCGGTGGAGGCGGGCGAGCCGGTGTTCGCCGTCGACGGCGTCGCGGCGCTGCCCGCGCTGCGCAGGGACCTGCGGCGGGTGCTGACCGCCGTCGTCCGCGACGCCGATCAGTGCGCCGACCTGCACCTGGCCGCCAGCGAGGTGGCCGCCAACGCCTTCCGCCACGGCCGGCCGCCGGTCTCGGCGCGGGTGTGGGCCGACGACACCTCGGTGGTCTGCACGATCACCGACTCCGGTGCCGGCTTCGACGACCCGCTCGCCGGCTTCGTCCCCGCGCACGGCGACGACCTCGGCGCGGGCGGCATGGGACTGTGGCTGGCCCGCAAGCTGTGGGACTCCGTCGACCTGCTCCCCGGCACCACCGGCGGCCTCACCGTGCGGCTGGCCACCACCCTGCACCGCGCGGAGGCCGGGCGCGGCGCGGCTTGACGTCCGCGATCTCTCACTGCTGAGGTACCGGGGTGGAGGATGCCGTGGACCTCATCCTCGAGCAGTGGGCCCGCGAGCGGCCCGACCTGGACTGCTCGCCGATGGGGGTCATCGGCCGGATCACCCAGCTGCAGCGCGAGGTGCACCTCGCCCAGCGGGCCACCTTCGCCCGGCACGGCCTCGACGCGCCGTCCTTCGACGTGCTGGCGGCCCTGCGCCGGGCGGGGGAGCCCTACCAGCTGACGCCCACCGCGCTCATGCGCACCGCCCTGGTGACCTCCGGCGCCATCACCCAGCGGCTGGACCGCCTCGAGGAGCGCGGGCTGATCACCCGCACGCGCAGCGAGGCCGACGGGCGGGCCGTCGTCGTCACGCTGACCCCGGCGGGCCGGCAGGCGCTCGACGCGGCGCTCCCCGACCACCTCGACACCGAGCGCCGGCTGCTGGCCGGGCTCAGCGACGACGAGCTCGCGGAGCTGGCGGGGCTGCTGCGCCGCTTCCTGGTGACGCTCGGGCGGTTGCCGCAGCGGCCCTAGCCCGCCGGCGGGACGTCCTCCGGGTGCAGGTCCGAGCGCACCCGCACGAAGCGCAGCGGGTGCCGGAACACCCCGGCGGTGAGGGCGGCGTCGGCGCTGACCTCCACCACGGTCACCGGGTCGACCCGGGTGAGGGGGACCGACAGCCGACCGCCGCCGAAGCGGCCGGTGCCGATCCGGTCGGGCCACGGGTGGTCGGGGCCGGCGGGGGAGAGGACGGCGGCGAGCTCCGCGGCCTGCGCGGGGGAGAGCGGTGCGGTCCGGCCGACGACGACGAGCTCGCCGTCGCGGTGGCGGCCGGCGACGAGCTGGGAGGGACGCTCCAGCGGGCCGATGACGCCGCCGGCGAGCACCTCCGTGGTCTCCCACGACTTCACCTTGAGCCACTCGCGGCGGCCCCCGGCGTAGCGGGTGGCCGCGCCCTTGGCGACCAGCCCCTCGATGCCCAGCGGGCGCAGGTCGGCGGCCCACCGGCGGGCCTCGGCGGGATCGGCGGTCACCGGCGAGAGCTGCATCGGCGGCGCCCACCGCTGCGCGAGCTCCTCGAGCGCCGCGCGGCGGGCCCGCAGCGGGCGGCGGCGCTGGTCGGTCCCGCCGGAGGCGAGCAGGTCGAAGGCGACGTAGGAGGCCGGGTGCGCGGCGGCCAGCGCGGCCATCCGCGACGGCGGGGTGACCAGCCGCCGCTGCAGCAGGCCGAAGTCGAGCCGCTCGCCGCCCCAGACGACCACCTCGCCGTCGAGGACCGTGCCGGCGGGGACCTGCGCGAGGGCCGCCGCGGCGAGGTCGGGGAAGCGGTCGGTGAGGTCGCGGCCCTGCTTGGACCACAGCCGGGTGCCGGTGGCGTCGCGGACGACGACGAGCCGGTAGCCGTCCCACTTGGGCTCGTAGCGGCAGCCGCCGGGCAGCGCGGTCGTCGTCGGCAGGTCCCGGACGGGCTTGGCCAGCTCCACCGCCACCGGCCCGGCCAGGTCCGGCGGCAGGCCCGGCAGACCGGGGACGGAGAGCGGCACCCGGTCAGCGTCGGGCCTGTCCGGCGCCGGCGCAGGCCCCTGAGCTGCCGGCTCACCCCTTCAGGGCACGTCGCGACGCTCCGCGACGGTCGCGGAGCCGGGCACGAGCGGGACGGCGGTGTCCAGGCACGATCGGGTCACGGGCTGCGGTGGACGTCACGCCCCGTGCCGGAAGCGGTTGGTGCAGGCAACCGTTGTCCGTCGACGAGTCCGCCGCCGTCCCGAGGAGCCCCCGTGTCCCGTCCCGTCGTGCAGGTGGTCGCCGCCAGCACCCGCCCCGGCCGCCGCGGCATCGCCGTCGCCCGCTGGGTGCAGCGCCTGGCCGAGGCCCACGGCGCCTTCGACGTCGAGCTCGTCGACCTCGCCGAGGTGGGCCTGCCGGTGTTCGACGAGCCGCACCACCCGCGGCTGCAGGACTACACCCACCAGCACACCCGGGACTGGAGCGCGACGGTCTCCCGCGCCGACGCGTTCGTCTTCGTGACGCCCGAGTACAACCACTCCTTCCCCGCCGCGCTGAAGAACGCGCTGGACTACCTCGCCGTCGAGTGGGCGGACAAGCCGGCCGGGCTGGTCACCTACGGCGGCGTCTCGGCGGGCCTGCGCGCGTCCGTGGCGCTCAAGCCGGTGCTCGGGGCGCTGCGGGTGCACACGGTGCCCGAGGCGGTGTCGGTGCCGTTCTTCGCCCAGTTCCTCGACGCGGACGGCGAGTTCGTGCCCAACGCCGAGCTCGAGGGCGGCGGCAAGGCGGTGCTCGACGAGCTGGCGCGGGTCACCCCGGCCCTGCGCTCCCTCCGCACCGCCTGACCGGTGCCGCCGCGCGCTGGTGGCCCCGGAGGAGGAGCAGGGCGTAGGCGGCGAGCGAGGGGCCGTCGGTGAACCGGCCCTCTGCGATCATCGTCCGCAGCTCGGTCTCCGGCACGAACGCCGTCACCATGTCCGCCTCGGTGGCCTCGCGGGCGGTCGGGCCGGACGTGAGGCCGGTGGCCAGCCAGACGTCGAACTCCTGCGTCGACAGGCCCGGGGCGAGGTCGAGGTGGCCCAGGTGCTCCAGCCGCTCGGCCCGCAGCCCCGTCTCCTCGGCGAGCTCGGCGCGGGCCAGCTCCTCGGGGGTGCCTCCGCTACCCGCGGTCCAGGTGCCCTGCGGGAACTCCCACGCCCGGCGCCCGATCGGGTGGCGGAACTGCTCGACCAGCCAGAACCCGTCCCGCTCGGCGGCCAGGACGATCGCGAAGTGCGGCTTCTCGACGACGGAGTAGACCCCGGTCGACCCGTCGGCGCGCTGCACGGTGTCCTCGCGCAGCCGGATCCAGGGGTTGCGATAGATCTCCCGGCTGCCCGTCGTCCGCATGCAGCCGAGCATCGCAGGGGAGCCTGGCAGAGGCGGACGATGGGGGCAGGAGGTGAGCGGGTGACCGAGCGGAAGCCGGCCGGGGTGTCGTTCGAGACCTGGGTGGAGCGCCAGATCGGGCAGGCCCAGGAGCGGGGGGACTTCACCGGGCTGCGCGGCGCCGGGCGGCCGCTGCCGGCCTTCGACCCCGACGAGACGGTCTACGACTGGGCGGTGGCCAAGGCCCGCCGCGAGGGGATCACGCCGGCGGAGATGCTGCCGCCCGGGCTGGCGCTGCGCCGGGAACGCGACGACCTGCCCGCCCGCGTCGCGGCGCTGCCGTCGGAGGCCGCCGTCCGCGCCGTCGCCGAGGACTACAACGCCCGCGTCGAGGCCTTCTGGCGGCGGCCGCAGGAGAGCCGCTGGTCGCCGGTGCCCGGACTGGCCGACGTCGACGCGCTGGTGGCGGGCTGGCGGCGGGACCGCCCACCTCCGCCGCCCGCCGTCGAGGAGGACGCCCCGGTGGCGCCGCCGCGGCGGCGCAGATGGTGGCACCGGAGCCGTCGTTGACGGCCCCGGTGCGGGGTGTGACGGTCAGGCCGGCGACGGCACGCGGTCGAGGAAGCCGAGCACGGTGCGGATGCGGCCGTCCCCGTCGGTGACGGCGACGTCGAAGCCGGTCACCGGCGCCTCGGCACCGTCGGGCCCGAGGTGCCACGTGAAACGCAGCTGGCCGTGGTGGGCGTCGGCGGGGCCGGCGAGGCGGAAGACGAACCCGGGGAACTGCGCCTGGACGGCGGCGATCAGTCCGTCCAGGCCGTCGCGTCCCTCGACGTCGGCCAGCGGGTCGGTGTAGCGGACGTCCGCGGTGAACAGGGCGTCGACCAGCGCCCGGCGGGCGGCCGGGTCGGTCTCGTTCCAGGCGGCGAGGTAGCGGTCGGCGAGGTCGGTCGTGGCGGTCATGGCTCTCCTGTCCGGGATGGGGTTCAGCGGGTGCGCAGGGCGGTGAGCTGCAGGGCGGCGAAGCCGGCGACGACGGCGGCCTGGAGCAGCACCCAGGTCGTGCCGGCGGCCGTGAGGTCGAAGCGGTCGGTGACGACGGCGGCGACGCTGCCGGCCACCCACAGCGCGTTGGCGCCGACCACCACCTCGACGGCTCCGGTCGGCACGCGCCGGCGGGCACCGACCAGCGCGACACCGGCGGCGAAGACGAGCAGGAAGGCGCCCAGCCCGCGCAGCACGCCCGGGGGGACGCCGAGCAGGTCGGTCAGCAGCGGGGCGGCGGCGAGGTATGCGGCGCCGTTGGCGCCGGTGACGACGGCGTCGAGGCGCAGCGCCGTCCGGAGCAGGTCGAGGGGGCGGCGGGTGGGGGTGGCGGTCGTGGTCATGGCGACGACCGTGCCGCCGCCGGGGAAGGGCGTCGATTACCCGTCAGGTAGGCGACGCCGGACGTCGTCGTCGCTAGCGTCCGCGGCGTGACCGCCACCGTGACCGCTCCCGCGCCGTCCGTCGGGGCGCTGCTGCGCGGCTGGCGGCAGCGCCGCCGGCTCTCCCAGCTGGACCTGGCCCTCGACGCCGGCGTCTCCGCGCGGCACCTGAGCTTCCTCGAGACCGGCCGGTCGCGGCCGAGCCGGGAGATGCTGCTGCGACTGGCCGAGCGACTCGAGGTGCCGCTGCGGGAGCGCAACGAGCTGCTGCTGGCCGCCGGTTTCGCCCCCGCCTACGGCCGGCGCGCCCTCGGCTCCCCGGACATGGCCGCGGTCACCCGCGCCCTCGACCTGGTGCTGACCGCGTACGAGCCCCACCCCGCGCTGGTGGTCGACCGGTCCTGGGAGCTGGTCACGGCGAACTCGAGCGTGGCGCTGTTCCTCGACGGCGTCGCCCCGCACCTGCTCGAGCCCCCGGCCAACGTGCTGCGGCTGAGCCTGCACCCCGAGGGGCTCGCGCCGCGGATCGCGAACCTGCCGCAGTGGCGGGCGCACGTGCTGCACCGCCTGGGCCGCGAGGCCCACCTGACCGGCGACCCCGGGCTGGCCGCGCTGCACCGCGAGCTGTCCGCGCTGCCCGGCGGCACCGACCGCTCGACGCCCGACGGGATCGCGGTGCCGCTGCGGGTGCGCGCCGGCGGGGAGGTGCTCTCCCTGCTCAGCACGGTGACCACCTTCGGCACCGCCGTCGACCTCACCGCCGCGGAGCTGTCGGTGGAGGCGTTCCTGCCCGCCGACGAGCGCACCGCCGACGTCCTGCGGGCCGCGCGTTCACCGGTGGCGAACCCGCGCCTGCCCGGCGGGTGACGGGGTAGGGGAGGCAGCACCCGATCCGCGAGGAGGACCCATGACCGAGGTTCCGGGCACCGACCGCGACCAGGCGCGGGAGAACGTGCTGCACGAGACCCCGCTCGTCCCCGAGGACGTCGAGGCGGCCGGCGACGACGACCCGCGCACCACCGACCACCCGAGCTACCACGGCACCGACGGGGAGACCGGCGAGGAGGCCAAGCCCCCGCCGCACAGCACCGAGCTCGACACCTGACCCGTCGGCGCTCGTGCTCTGCCCCCGGTGGAGGGGCAGAGCACGAGCGCACCTACAGGACGTCGAACTCGTTGGACGTCGCCCCGCCCGACAGCAGCGCGTAGCCCGGGCCGCGGTCGAAGAACGGCTCGTCCCCGGTGCGGGCCGCGCGCACCTGCGCGCGCAGGGCCTCGGTCGCCTCGAGGTCGGCGGTGCCGTCGTCGCGGACGACGACGCCGTAGTCCTCGCGCGCGCCGCCGACGGAGACCTTGCGCCAGGCGACGTCGCGCAGCACCTCCTCCACCGGCCGCTCCAGCGGGTCGCCCCACCCGCCGCCGCCGGTGGTGCGGATGCGCACGACCGTGCCGGCCGGCAGCGGCTCGGCGTCGGCGAGGGCGTCGACCTCGCGCTCGTCGGGGCCGCCGGGGTCGACGGTGACCTGGAACGGCCGCCCCGCCTTCCCGCCGTTGACGCCCCAGCAGGACAGGATCGAGCGGTCGGCGATCGACATGAAGTGCGCGTCGCGCAGCACCCGGATGTGCTTCTCGTAGCCGCAGCCGCCGCGGTGGCGACCGGGTCCGCCGGAGTCCAGCGCCAGCCCGAGGCGCTCCACCCGCAGCGGGAACCGGGACTCGGTGAACTCCGTGGGCAGGTTCCGCGAGTCGGGGACGACGTGGATGGTGTCCTCGCCGTCGGCGTAGTACCGCCCGCCGGAGCCGCCGCCGAGCACCTCGCGCATGAGGTAGGGGCGGCCGTCGAGGTCGGTCCCGTAGACGCCGGTGTAGCGGATCGTCTCCTGGTCGGCGGGCATGCGGCCGCCGGTGGCCTTGGCCAGCACCCCGGCCAGCACGCCGAGCAGCCGCAGGATGACGAAGGTGCGGGCGTTGGTCGGCGCGGGGAAGACCGGGGTGAGCAGCGTGCCCTTCTCGGGGAACCGCATCTCGATCAGCGGCACCACGCCCTCGTTGACGTCGAGCTCGGCCATGCGCTCGGGCGTCTCGGCGAGGTTGCGCAGGATCGGCGCCAGCCACTTCTTGAGGAAGTTGCCGTCGGCGTAGTCGCCGCAGTGGTTGATCGGGCCCTTGGCCTGCGGGCCGGTGCCGGTGAAGTCGATCACCAGCGGCACCTCGCGGGTGGAGTCCATGGTCAGCGTGATCCGCTGCCGGTGCAGCTGCGGCGCCTCGACGCCGTCGTGCTCGGCGTAGTCCTCCCAGACGTAGGTGCCGTCGGGGATCCGGGACAGGATCTCCCGCCGGTAGACCTCGGTGGAGTTGGCCAGGATCGCGTCGAAGCAGGCCTCGACGGCGGCCACGCCGTAGCGGTCGAACAGCTCGCCCAGCCGCCGGGCGCCGGCCAGGCAGGCCGAGCACTCGGCGTCGAGGTCGGCGGCCAGCGAGTCGGGCATCCGCGAGTTGCGGGTCATGATCTTCAGCGCGCTCTCGTTGGGCACGCCGCGGTCCCACAGTCTGATCGGGGGGACCATCAGGCCCTCCTCGTACACGCTGGTCGCCGCGCTCGGCATCGACCCGGGCACCGCGCCGCCGATGTCGTCGTGGTGGCCGAAGGCCTGCACGAAGGCGACGACGCGCTCCTCGCCGTCGGCGTGCGCGAACACCGGCACGGTCACGCACAGGTCGGGCAGGTGCCCGATCCCGCCCTCGGAGAGGTAGACGTCGTTGTGGAAGAACACGTCGCCGGGGCGCATGGTGTCGATCGGGTAGTCGCGCACCACCGGGTGCACCAGCGCCGAGTAGGAGCGGCCGGTGAGCTTGCGCAGCTGCCGGTCGTGGATGCCGGCGCGGAAGTCGTGCGCATCGCGGATCATCGGCGAGCGCGAGGTCCGGCCGATCGCCGTCTCGACCTCCCGCTCGATCGCCGCGAGCGTGCCCGCGACGATCTCCACGAGCACCGGGTCGGCGGCGGTGCCGTCGGTGAGGCTCATCGCGCGGACTCCTTCTCCAGCAGCAGGTTGCCGAACCGGTCGACGGTGGCGGTGAAGCCGGGGTGCACCGGCACGGTCGAGCCGAACTCCTCCACCACCGCCGGGCCGGCGACGACGTCGCCGGGGGCCAGCCGGGTGCGGTCGTAGGTGGGGGTGTCGGCCCAGCCGCCGGCCCCGTCGCCGGTCCCGTCGTCGCCGAAGAGGACCGGCCGCGAGCCGGTGACGGCGCGCTCGACGCCGCTCTCGGCGGGCGGGAGCTCGGGCAGGTCGGGACGGCGGATCGGGCCGATGCCGGTGACGCGCAGGTTCACCCACTCGACGGCCTGGCGCGGGTCGGCGGCGAAGTCGTAGCCGTAGAGCTGCCGGTGGGCGGCGTGGAAGGCCTGCGCCACCGCCTCGGCCGCGGCGGCGTCGAGGTCGCCGTCGGGCACGGGCACCCGCACCTCGAAGGCCTGGCCGACGTAGCGCAGGTCGGCGGTGCGCTGCACCCGCTGCTCGCCGCGGCCGAAGCCCTCGCCGTCCAGCGACTCCCGGGCGCGGTCCTCCAGGCCGGCGAACAGCGCGCGGACCCGGTCGAGGTCGAGGTCGGCGTGCCGGCTGATCGCCGTCTGCACGTGGTCGTTGCGGACGTCGACGGTGAGCAGCCCGAACGCGCTGACGTTGCCGGGGTTCGGCGGCACCAGCGTCCGCGGCAGGCCGAGGACGTCCATCAGCCGGCAGGCCAGCAGGGACCCGGAGCCGCCGAAGGTGGTGAGGGTGAAGTCGCGGACGTCCAGGCCGCGGGCCACGGTCACCTGGCGCAGCGCGTTGGCCTGGTTCCACGCCGAGATCTCCAGGATGCCGAGCGCCGTGCGCTCCAGCGACAGCCCCAGCTTCCCGCCGAGCTCCTCCAGCCCGGCCCGGGCGGCGTCGACCGACAGCGGGATCTCCCCGCCGAGCAGGTGCGGGGGGATCCGGCCGAGCACGACGTGCGCGTCGGTGACGGTCGGCTGGTCGCCGCCTGCGGGGTAGCACATCGGGCCGGGGTCGGCCCCGGCCGACCTCGGGCCCACCTTGAGCGTGCCCTCGGGCGACAGCCACGCGATCGAGCCGCCGCCGGCGCCCACGGTGACGACGTCGATCATCGGGATCTTCGACGGGTAGTCGCCGACCGAGCCCTCGGTGGTCAGGGCCGGCTCGCCGTCGACGACGACGGTGACGTCGGTGGAGGTGCCGCCGCCGTCGCAGGTCAGCACCCGGTCGAAGCCGGCCGTCCCGGCGATGAGCGCGGCCCCGAGCGCCCCGGCGGCGGGGCCCGAGAGCATCGTGGTGATCGGCTGGTGCACCACCTCGGCCGCCGACAGCACGCCGCCGTTGCTCTTCATCACGTAGAAGGGCACGCCGGGGGCGATCTCGTCGAGGCGGGTGCGGATGTTGGTGACGTAGGCCCCCACCCGCGGCTTGACCGCGGCGTCGACCAGCGTGGTCACCGACCGCTCGTACTCGCGGTACTCGCGCAGCACCTCCGAGCTGATCGACACGACGGCGTCGGGGTGCTCCTCGCGCAGCACCTCCAGCATCGCCCGCTCGTGGCCGTCGTCGGCGTAGGCGTGCAGGAAGCAGACGCCGATCGTGGTGATGCCGGCGTCACGGAAGAAGCGGGCGGCGGCGACGGCGTCGTCGCGGTCGAAGGGGCGCACCTCGGCGCCGGTGTGGTCGAGCCGGCCGCGGACGGTGCGCACGAGGTCGGCGGGGACGATCCGCGGCGGCTTGACCCAGAAGTAGCTGTTGCCGTAGCCGTCGGGCACCGACTGCCGGGCGATCTCCAGCACGGACTCGTAGCCCTCGGTGGTGACGAAGCCGATCCGGTCGAGCCTGCCCTCGAGCAGCTGGTTGGTGGCCACGGTCGTGCCGTGGCTGACCGCGGTGACCGCGCTGCCGTCGAGGCCGAGCAGGCCGAGGACCTTGCGGACGCCGGTGAGGAAGCCCTCGGCGGGGTCGGCCGGGGTCGACGGCGTCTTCGTGGTCGTCGTCGCCCCGGTCTCCTCGTCGACGGCGACCACGTCGGTGAACGTGCCCCCGGTGTCGATGCCGATCCGGACCCGGCGCGCCGCTGCCATGCCCGGATACCTTAGTGCTGAGACATCCGGCTCCGGAAGAGCCGCGCCGCACCCCGCTCCACCGGGCCTCCGGGAACCGAACGCCGACGATCGACGTGGAGCGGTGACCGTGATCTCATCGCGGTGTCGAGGAGTCACGACGGGGGAGGGGCCGACGTGGGCGACGAGGGGGCCGGCGACCGGGCCGGGGCGCGCGGCGGTGAGCGCGGCGTGCCGGACTGAGTGGACGACCGACTGGCGCAGGCGTTCGTCGAGGGCACCGACGCCCTCGTCACGGTCGTGGGCGCCGACGGGCGGATCCTGCTGGCCAACCCGGCGCTGCAGCGGTTCACCGGGTGCTCCGCCGACCGGCTGCTGGGCCGGCGGTTCTGGGACGTGTGGGTGGTCCCCGAGCACCGGGAACTCGCCCGCGACGCGCTCGAGCGGGCGCTGGCGACCGGGCGGGCGTACCCGCAGGAGGGCGACTGGCTGACCGGCGAGGGCACCCGCCGGCTGGTGTCCATGCGCAACAACGTGCTGCACGCCCCCGACGGCCGGCCCTTCGCGGTGGCCTGCGTCGGCGTCGACGTCACCGAGCAGCGGCGCCGGGAGGAGCAGCTCGCCCAGCGCGCCTGCACCGACCGGCTCACCGGCATCGCCAACCGGCACACCTTCTTCGAGGAGCTCACCCGGCGGCTGGACCCGGGGTCGGCGGACCCCTGCGGCGTGCTCTTCTGCGACCTCGACGGCTTCAAGGGGGTCAACGACGTGCACGGGCACGGCGTCGGCGACACGGTGCTGGTCGAGGTCGCGGCCCGGCTCCGGGCGGCGGCCGGGCCGGCCGACGTCGTCGCCCGGTTCGGGGGCGACGAGTTCGTGCTGCTCTCCCCCCGCTGCGACGAGACCGACGTCGGCGAGCTCGCCGCGCTGGTGTCCGAGCAGGTGGCCTCCCCGGTGCCCACGGTGGCCGGCCCGCTGCGGGTCGGCATGAGCGTCGGCGGCGCCGTCGGCCGGCCGGGGGACGCGCCCGACGACGTCGTGGCCCGCGCCGACCGGGCGATGTACGGGGCGAAGACGCGGCGCCGCCGCCGCTCGGAGCGTTGAGGAAGGACTGCACTAACGGCGGGGGCGGCCGATCCCGGTGGCGTAGAGGACGGCGAGCACCGCGCCCGACGGCGCCAGCCAGGTGAACCACGGGTAGACCGGCCCGCCGTTGCCCAGCGACACCAGCAGCCAGACGACGACGTTGACCGCGACCACGCCGGCCCACACCGTGGCCAGCACCCGCATCGCGGTGCCGCCGGGCGTGCCGGAGAACACCCGGTGCCGCGGTGCCGGCGGCGGCGGGGGCGGGGGCTCGGGCAGGTCGCGGGTCACCTGCTGCAGCTCGCCGCGGGTGCGCGCCGCCCACACCGTCTGCAGCCGCTCGTCGAACTCGTGCAGGTCGAGCTGGCCGGCGCCGACCGCCCGGTGCAGCCGGTCCTGCACCGCCCGCCGCTCGACGTCGGACACCCGGAGGTCTGCGGTGCGGACCGGTTCCGTCATGGCGCCCATCGTGGCAGCCCGGAGGCCGCCGGCGGGTCCGCCGACCGGTGGACGGCCGGTGCGGGCGGACCGCTCAGGCGACCTCGACGGCCCTGAGCCGGGCACCGCGGGCGGCGGCCAGCCGCTCGGCCTGCTCGCCGACGGCGTCCCGGAGGGCGGCGGTCACCGGGCGCCACGGCTCGACGGCGACGGTCAGCGACGACCCGGCCTTGCGCGCCCGCCACGCCCCCACGACCTCCCCGTCGGCCAGCACCGCGCCCGGGCGGCCGAGCACCGGCCAGAGGGCCCTGCGGTGCGCGGGGTCGGCGACCAGGGTCTCGCGGTCACGGCCCTGCAGGAACAGGTCGAAGGGGCCGAGCAGCCGGGTGCCGCGGGCCGGTCCCGCGCCCAGCCGGTCGGCGTCGGCGGCGAGCAACCAGCGCCGCTGCCCGTCCACCTCGACCTCGACGGCGTCGTCGGGCCAGTGGGCGGTGACCTCCCTGACCGGCGCGTCGAGGTAGCCGGCCACGTGCTGGCGGGTGGCCGGGCCGAGCAGGTGCAGGTACGCGCGGACGACGTCGAGGCGGTCCGGGACCCCGTCGGCCGGCGCGAACCCGGGCACCGGCTGCAGCACCGGGGGCGAGGTGCCCGGCTGCAGCTCCAGGCCCGCCCGCAGCGCGGCGAGGCGGAACGGCTGCTCGTAGAGGTGCACCGCCCCGCACGGGCGGCACCACCGGTTGTACGGGCCGGGCCCGTCGGCGTCGGCGAGGGCGTCGGAGAGCCGGCGCGACATCTCGCCCTTGACCGTCGGCGCGGTGACGATCTCCCGCATCCGCCCGGCGATGGTGTCCAGCGCGGTGAGCACCGGGATGCCCGCCGCGGTGAGCGGCCGGGCCGCGTCGAAGACCCGCTTGGCCGCGTCGGCCTCGGAGAACGGCGCGGTCGCCGCGGCGACGGCGGGCAGGTCGGCGCGCCGGTACAGGTGCGGGGCGCCGCGCAGCGTCCAGACGAGCGCGAGCTCGGCCGGGTCCACCGCCGCGACGTCGACCCCGCGGACCGCCAGCGCCCACGACCCGCCGTCGGGACCGGTGTCCTGCACGCCGAGGTCGAGCACCGCGGTGTCGGCGACGGTGCCGGCCTCGCGGTCGAGCTGCTGGACGGCGACGCGGTACGCCAGCACGTCGCGGGGGGACGCCGTCCGGCTCATGGCCGCACGCTAGCGCCGCGCACCGACGGCACCCGGCGCCTCAGGCCGGCCGGGACTCGACGAGCGCCGGCGCGACGGGGGCCAGCGCCTCCGGCGGCCCCGGGCGGCCGAAGTACCAGCCCTGGCCGAGGTCGACGCCCAGGTCCCGCAGCGCGGCGGCCTCCTCCGCGGTCTCGATGCCCTCGGCGACCACCGTGACCCCGCAGCCGTGCCCGAAGGTCACCAGCGACCCGACCAGCCGGGCGAGCACGGGGTCGGTGTCCAGGCCGCTGACGATGCTGCGGTCCACCTTGATGACGTCGGGGTCGGTCACGACGATGTGCCGCAGCGAGGAGAAGCCGGCGCCGACGTCGTCGATGGCCAGCCGCATCCCGGCCGCCCGGAAGGGCAGCAGCGCGCGGGTGAGCGCGTCGTAGTCCTCGACCGGGTCGTGCTCGGAGAGCTCCAGCAGGACGCGGTCGAGGGGCAGCTCATCCAGCAGCGCGGTGAACGCCGGGGTCAGCAGGGTCTGCGGGGAGACGTTCATGGCCACGTAGCCGCCGACCCGGTCCAGGTGCGCGGCCGCGCCCCGGAGCGCCAGCAGCTCGACCTCGTGGCCGCGGCCGATGCTGTGCGCCTCCTCGAAGACGACGTCGGGGCCCTTGTCCCACTCGCGCGGGAAGCGGCTGAGCGCCTCGGCCCCGACCCGGTGGCCGGTGACCAGGTCGACGATCGGCTGCAGGACGACGTTCGGGCCGCCGGCGGCCACCAGCGGGCCGAGGCGGCCGTCGATGTCGTCGCGGCGCTGCCGCTCGCGGATCTCCGGCTCGATGACCACCGAGGCGGCCGAGGCGAGGACCCTCATCAGCGCCTCGTCGCGGGTGGTGAGCTCCTTGTCGGAGGTGAACCCGAACGCGCAGAAGGTGCCGTAGAGGCTGCCGTCGGACAGCGTGACCGGCGTCGAGACGTAGCTGCGGATGCGCGGGATGCGCGCCGAGGGCAGCGACATCGCCAGCGGGTACCGCTTCACGTCGTCGATGACCGCGGGCAGCCGGCCGTCCAGGATCGCCTGGCAGAACGAGGTCTCCTGGGCGACCGCGGCGCCCTCCTGCACCAGCAGCGGCACCCGGGTGTCGACCACCTCGAGGTGCTGGGTCGTCCCGTCCATCCGGGTCAGGAACGCCACCGGCATGTGCAGCGACTTCCTCGCCGTCCGCAGCAGGTCCGCGACCTGCTGCTCGGCGTCCGTGCGCGTGCGGGCCATGCGGGTGCTCCTCGTCCGGAGGGGGGTGACACCTCCCCATCGACACCGGCCGGGCACGGCTGCAGCGGCCCGCCCGGGTCTCACCCGGACCGATGAGTCGCGGCCGCGGCCGGCGTCTGCACCCCGACACCGCCCCCGGCCCGGAGGAGAGCACCGTGCGCCCGCTCGTCGTCACCACGTTCCTGACCCTCGACGGGGTCGCCCAGGCTCCCGGCGGCCCGCAGGAGGACCCCTCCGGCGGCTTCCCGTTCGGCGGCTGGCTGGTGCCCTTCGCCGACGAGGCGATGGGGGAGCAGATGGACGCCTGGTTCCGGCCGGCCGAGGACTTCCTCCTCGGCCGCCGGACCTACGAGATCTTCGCGGCGCACTGGCCGCACGTGGACGCCACCGGCGACCCGGTCGCGGCGGCGCTGCAGACGAGGACCAAGCACGTCGCGTCCCGGACGCTGACCTCGCTGGAGTGGTCCACCGCCCGGCTGCTCGACGGCGACGTGGTGGCCGCGGTCCGCGCGCTCACGGCCGCCGACGGCGGGGAGCTGCAGGTGCACGGCTCCATCGGGCTGGTGCAGACCCTGCTGGCCGAGGACTTCGTCGACGAGCTGCGCACGATCGTCTTCCCCGTCGTCCTGGGGCAGGGCAGGCGGCTGTTCGCCGGCGGGGCCGCCCCGCGCACCTGGGAGACGGTCTCCTCGGTGACCACCTCGACCGGCGCGGTGATGACGGCGCACCGGCGCGTCGGGGAGGTCGCCACCGGCTCCTTCGCCCTGGACGACGGCTGAGTCGGTTGGATTCTCGTACCGAGAGGCGTAGGGTCGCTCCCGGCCCCGGCCGGACCGTCCGGCCGGGTCCTGCGGAGGAACCGTGAGCCTGGCCGCCCTTCCCGACACCACCACCCGTCCGGCGCCCGCGCGCGTGCTGACGTTCGACCCGAGCTGGCGGTCGTTCACCCACGTGCAGGGCGGCCTGGTGGTCGGGCACCTGCTGGCCGCGGCGGCCGACCGGGCCGGGGCCGCCCCGCGGGCGGTCACCGCGCACCTGCTCGCCGGGGTCGAGCCCTCGGCCGAGGCGCGGGTGGAGACCGCCGCCGACCGCACCGGGACCACCGGCAGCGTGCGCGCCACGCTGGAGCAGGGCGGCCGGGTCACCGCCGTCGCGCAGGTGCTGACGCTGGCCCGCCCGGTGCGGCCGGCCCCGCCCGATCCGGTCCCCGCGGTCGGCGACGGGGTGCCGTTCGCGCTGCCGCGGGACCTGGTGCCCTTCGCCGAGCACCTGTCGGTCCGCGCGCTGGGCACGACGCGGCCGCTGGCCGGCGGCGACGAGCCGCGGCTGACCGCGTGGGTGCGCGTCGACGGCGACCTCGAGCCGCTGGTCGGGCTCGGCGTGCTGCTCGACGCGCTCCCGCCGTCGCTGTTCGCCGTCCGCACCACGCCTCTCGCCGTGCCGACCGTCGAGCTCACCGCCCACCTGGCCGGCCCGCCGCCGGCCGCCGGCGCGTGGGTGCTGGTCGACCAGGTCACCACCTGGGTCGACGAGGACGTGGCCGTGGACGACGCCGAGCTGCGCGCCGAGGACGGCTCGCTGGTCGCGCGGGCCCGGCAGACGCGCCGCCTGCTGTCGCGCTGAGCCGCCGGCTCAGCCCTCGAGCAGGCCGGCCTCGTGGGCGAGGATCGCGGCCTGCGTGCGGTTGGCCAGGTCGAGCTTGGTGAGCAGCCGCGAGACGTAGGTCTTCACCGTCGCCTCGCTGACGAACAGCCGCCGGGCGAGGTCGGCGTTGGACTCCCCGCTGCCCAGGAGGGTCAGCACCTCGCGCTCGCGGTCGGACAGGGCGGCCACCCGCCGCAGCGCCTCGGCCCGGCGGGGTGCGGCGCGCCGGTCGACGTAGGAGGCGATGAGGGTGGCGGTGACGGCGGGGGAGAGGGTCGCCGTCCCGTCGGCCACCGCGCGGACGGCGGCGGCGATCTCCCGCGGCGGGGTGTCCTTGAGCAGGAAGCCGGCCGCGCCGGCGGCCAGCGCCGCGTAGACGTACTCGTCCACGTGGAAGGTGGTCAGGACCGCCACCTGCGGCGGGTCGGGCAGCGCGAGGATCGCCCGGGTGGCGGCGAGCCCGTCCATCCCCGGCATGCGGATGTCGGTGAGGACGACGTCGGGGCGCAGCTCCCGGGCGGCGGCCACGGCCGCGGCACCGTCGCCGGCCTCGCCGACGACATCGACGTCCCCGGCCGCCTCGAGCACGGTGCGCAGGCCGAAGCGGACCAGCTCCTCGTCGTCGACCAGCAGCACCCGGATCCGCCGGGCGTCGGGCTGCCCGCTCACGCCGGGATCACCGCCTCGACGCCGAAGCCGCCGTCGAGGCGCGGCTCGGCCCGCAGCCGGCCGCCGAGCGTGCGCACCCGCTCGGCGAGGCCGACCAGCCCGAAGCCGCCGCCGGGCACCGCCTGCACGGCGCGGGCCGGTGGCCCGTTGCGCACCCGGACGCGCAGCTCGGCCGGCGCCCGCTCGACGCCCACCTCGACCGGAGCGCCCGGGGCGTGCCGGCCCGCGTTGGTCAGCGCCTCCTGCACGATGCGGTAGGCCGCCCGCCCGACCGCAGGGTCGACCGGCGCGCTCCCCTCCGCGGGCCCGGTCCAGGCCACCGTCATCCCGGCGGCGCGGGCCGCCTCGACCAGCCGGGGCAGGTCGGCCAGCCCCGGCTGCGGACCCAGCGGCGCGGACTCGTCGACCTCCTCCGCGCGCAGCACGCCGACCATCTGCCGCAGCTCCTCCAGTGCCTGCCGCCCGGCCGCCTGCACCTGGCCGGCCAGCTGCTCCACCCGCCCGGGGTCCTGCGCGGCCACCTCGATCGCCCCGGCCTGCAGCACCATGAGGCTCACCCGGTGCCCGACGGCGTCGTGCATCTCGCGGGCGATCCGCGTGCGCTCGGTGAGCACCGCCTCGCGGGCCAGCAGTTCGCGCTCGGCCTCGGCCCGCTCCGCCCGGCCGGTGAGCGCCGCGACGAGCTCGGCCCGCGTCCGGGCCCAGGCGCCCAGCGCACCGGGCAGCAGCACGGTGAGCACCGCGCCGCCGGCCGCGCCGACCCACTCGCTCGCCGTGCCGAGCGTCCACGGCTGGGCGACGGCGACGACGCCCGCGACCGCCGCCGCGGTGCGCAGCGGCCAGCGGCCCTCGTAGCGGCCGACCGCGTAGGCGGTGAACAGGGTCGCCACGGTGACCGCGGGGGTCAGCGCCGCCAGGACCGCGCCGACCGCGAAGGGGACCAGTGGGGCCGACCGGCGCAGCAGCGCCAGCGTGCCGACGAGCAGCACGGTGCCGGGGACGACGAGGGCCAGCGGGCCGTTGCCCGGTGCCGCGGCGGACAGCCCGACGGCGACGGTGCCGAGCAGCGCGAGAACCACCTCGAACCCGACGCTGCGGGGTCCGAGGCCCGGCCACAGCCGTGCGCGCAGCCCCATGGCGCGGAGCGTAGGACGCCGCGCCGCCCCGGCGGGTCGTCCGTCGGTCGCTGCCGGGGTCACCGTTCGGACGACACGGCGCGCGACTCCCGGCGCTGCGGGTCGAGCCCCGCGGCCGACGCGGCGCACCCCCGCTCCCGGCCAGTCTCGTCGTCGTGACCGGACGGGCCGGTCGGCGACCGAGGAGGTCCCCATGATCGAGGTCAGCGGGCTGACCAAGCAGTACGGCTCCCGGACCGTCGTCGACGACGTGTCCTTCGTCCTCGAGCCGGGCACGGTGACCGGCTTCCTCGGACCCAACGGGGCCGGCAAGAGCACGACGATGCGGATGATGACCGGCCTGGTGCCGGCGACCTCGGGCACCGCGCTGGTCGACGGCCGGCGCTACGCCGAGCTGCCCAACCCCGGCGCCGTCGTCGGGACGCTGCTCGACGCCTCGGCCGTGCACCCCGGCCGGACGGGGCGGGTCCACCTCCAGCTGCTCGCCGCCGCGATCGGGGTTCCCGGGGCGCGGGTCGACGAGGTGCTGGAGACCGTCGGGCTGTCCGGGGCCGCGCGGCGGCGGATCGGCGGCTACTCGCTGGGCATGCGCCAGCGGCTGGGCATCGCCGGGGCGCTGCTGGCCGACCCGCCGGTGCTGGTCTTCGACGAGCCGGCCAACGGCCTGGACCCCGAGGGCATCCGGTGGATGCGGGACCTGCTGCGCGGGCACGCCGCCCGCGGCGGGACGGTGCTGCTGTCGTCCCACCTGCTCGGCGAGGTCGAGCACACCGTCGACCGGCTGCTGGTCATCGGCGCCGGGCGCATCGTGGCCGACGGCCTGGTGGCCGAGCTGCTCGGCGACGAGGGCACCGCCGTCCGCGCCGCCGACCCGGCCGCGCTGACCCGCGCGCTGGAGGCCGCCGGCTTTCCCGTGCAGCACGGTGCCGACGGCCGGCTGACCGTGCCCGGCGCCGAGCCGGGTGCCGTGGGCGCGGTCGCCGCCGCGGCCGGGCTGGCGCTCAGCGACCTGCGCCCGGCCAGCCGTGGCATCGAGGACGTCTTCTTCCAGCTCACCGCCTGACCGCCCCACTACTCCCTCCCGAGGAGACCGTCGTGACCACCTCCCTGACCACCCCCGCCGCTGTTCCCACCCGCCAGGCCGTGCGGTCCCGGGGCCCGTCGGCCGCCACCCTCGTCGGCATCGAGGTCCGCAAGTCCCTGTCCACCCGCTCGGGGAAGACGCTGGCTCTGGTGTCGGCGTTCCTCGCCCCCGGCGCCGCCGCCGTCATGGCCATGACCAGCGACGACGACCTCGGCTCGGCCGCCGGGCCGATCGGCGCCCTCGGCCTGGTCACCGTGCTCGTGCTGCTGGCCGTGGGGGTGCTGTCGACCGCCGGCGAGTGGACCCACCGGACCGTGCAGACGACGTTCCTCGTGGTCCCCCAGCGCGGGCGCGTGCTGGCCGCCAAGGCGGTCGCCGTGGCCCTCCTCGGTGGGGTCCTGGCCGCCGTCTCGGCCGCGGCGACGGCCGGCGTGCTGGCGGTGGCTCCCGTCGGGGACCTGGCCTGGGACGGCGTCCCGCAGGCCCTCGGGGTCGTGGCCGCGGCCGGTGCGGCCTTCGCGGTGATCGGTGCCGGCGTCGGTGCCGCCGTCGCGAACTCGCCCGCGGCGCTGACCGGCCTCTACCTGACCGTCCTGGGCGTCATGCCGGTCCTGCGGCTGGCCCAGCCGGGCATCGCCGAGAAGCTCGACCCGGCCGACGCCGTCCTCGGCCTCGCGCTCGGGCACGGCGGCACCACGCAGGTGCTGGTGCTGACCGGGTGGGTCGTCGTCAGCCTGGTCGCCGGTGCGGTCGTCACCTCCCGGCGGGCGGTCGCCTGACCGTCCGCCTCGCCCGGACCCTCCCGGCCCACCGCGGCCGGGAGGGTCCGGTGGCGTTCCCGCGGGAACGTCCCGGGCTCGGGCCCCGCCGGGCCCGGCTCCGCCGGGCTCAGGCCGCGGCGGTCGGCTCGCCGGCGCTCTCGGCGCGGATCCGGCGCTCCAGGTCGCGGTTGCCGAGCAGGACGCTCACGACGTAGCCGAGGTCCATCCGTTCTCCGCCGACGCCGAGGGTGTCGGGCAGGCCGGGCGTCCCGTCGGGGAGGGGCAGCCGGGTGACCGGCGTCGCACGGCCCGGCGCCCCGGCCGGTGTCCTCCCGGCCCCCGGCTCCCCGAGGCCGGCCGCGAACGCGGCGTCGGCCGGGCCCCACACCCGCCGGCCGTCGGGGGTGACGGCGACGAGCTCGCCCGCGCACCGCGTCATGACCAGGTCGAGGTCGTGCGCCAGGCCGTGGTCGGCGTCGCAGAGCAGCACCAGGTTGTCCAGGTCGGTGGCGCCGCCGAACACCCAGTGCCGCAGGTGGTGGGCGTGCAGCCGCTCGATGCGCGTCTCCGGGCACTCGGGCCGCGCGCACCCGCCGTCCCGGCGCCACAGAGCCCGTCGTTGCGACCGGGTGGCCAGCCGTCGGGCCCGACCCACGGCGAGTGGCTCACGGCCGCGCGACAGCATGGTCACGACCGTGGCCTCGCACAGCATCCGCCGCACCTGGCTGCCGTGCAGCGGCGGCCCGCCCTCCAGGTGGGCCCGGCCGGCGGCGGCGTCGTCGGCGACCACCGCCGCGTCGACGTGCACCACGATCTCGCGGCGGGGCGGGTCCCCGGCCCGGCGGTCGGCCTCGGGAGCCGCGGCGGCCAGCCGGGCGACCGCGGCGCACCGCCGCGCTGCCGTCCGCTCGCGGGCGAGGGCCACCTCGTCGACCCCGCCGGCCGGGCCGTCGCCCTCGCGCCCGGGGTCGCCCTCGCGCCCGGGATCACCCTCCCGCCGGGCGGCGGCCCGCTCGCGGCGGGCGTCGCGCTCGGCGAGGGAGTCGACGCCGGCCAGGAAGGCCGCACCCTCCTCGGCGTCCAGGCACAGGCGCACGTGCAGCATCCCGTCGTCGTCCCACCAGTGCTCGAACCGCCGCTTCTCGCGCACCGTCCCGGCATCTGGAGCGTCCGACCGGCGCCAGGCCCGGACCACCCGTTCCACCTGGGCGGCGGTGGCCTCGTGCGCGAGGTCGAGCAGCGCGGCCTCGGTGTCGGCCTCGGCGACGCGGGTCAGTGCCCGCACCTTGGAGTAGGAGAGCCGGCCGGCCGCGAACGACTGCCGGGTGCGCGGCAGGCCGGCCAGGGCCCGGGCAACGCGGACGTGCTCGCGGGCCGCGCCGGGGGACAGGCCGCACTGCCAGGCCAGCCAGTGGGCGCACGACCGCAGACCGGCGCCGCCCCAGCCCTCGCGGCGGTCGAACTCCGCGATGAGCGCGAGCCACTCCGCCGTCGCGGCGGCCAGCCGGACGGCGGTGCCGGTGATGCGCTGGGCGAGCTCGTCGAGCGACAGCTCGGGGTCCTGGTCCATCGACGTCCTCCTCGAACACGTGTTCGACACGGTAGAGGAAGACGCCGACAGAACCGCTGGTCAGCGAGCCGGGACGTTCCCGCGGGAACGCGCCGGCCCACGCCCGGCTCATCCGCGCCGGTTCAGTCGAGGCCGCCGCGGGCCACCAGCTGGCGGGCGATGACGTCGCGCTGGATCTCGTTGGTGCCCTCGCCGACGATCATCAGCGGGGCGTCGCGGAAGTAGCGCTCCACGTCGAACTCGGTGGAGTAGCCGTGGCCGCCGTGCACCCGGATGGCGTCCAGCGCGATGCGCATCGCCGTCTCCGAGGCATACAGCTTCGCCATGCCGGCCTCCAGGTCGCACCGCTGCCCGCTCTCGTACCGCTCGGCGGCGTGCAGCACGAGCTGGCGGGCGGCGGTCAGCGAGGTGGCCATGTCGGCGAGCAGGTTGCCCACCGACTGGTGCTGCCAGATCGGCCGGCCGAAGCTCTCCCGCTGCTGGGCGTAGCGCAGCGCGTCGTCGAAGGCGGCCTGGGCGACGCCCACCGCACGCGCCGCCACCTGGATGCGGCCGGTCTCCAGGCCGGTCATCATCTGCGCGAACCCGCGGCCCTCCACCCCGCCCAGGACGGCGTCGCCCGGCGCCCGGTACCCGTCGAAGACGAGCTCGCAGCTCTCCACGCCCTTGTAGCCGAGCTTGGGCAGGTCCCGCGAGACGGTCAGCCCGGGCCCGTGCTCGACCAGCAGCACCGACACCCCGCGGTGCCGCGGCTGCGCCGCCGGGTCGGTCTTGCACAGCAGCGCGATCAGCTGCGACCGCCGCGAGTTGGTGATCCACGTCTTCGCGCCGTCGACGACCCAACCGTTCCCGCCCCCGTCGCCGTCCCGCCGGGCCACGGTGGTCATCGCCTGCAGGTCCGACCCGCCGCCGGGCTCGGTCAGCGCCATCGTCGCCCGCACCTCACCGGTCGCCATGCGCGGCAGCCAGCGGTCCTGCTGTTCGCGGGTGCCGAAGGCGACCAGCAGCTTGGCGACGACGGTGTGCCCGCCCATCGCCCCCGCCAGCGACATCCACCCCCGGGCGAGCTCGGCGGTGACCAGCGCGTAGCAGGGCATCGACACCGGCGCCTCGCCCCACGGCTCCGGGATCGCCAGGCCGAAGACGCCGAGCTGCTTCATCCGCTCGATCAGCGCCTCGGGGTAGGTGTCGGCGTGCTCGAGCTCGCGCACCACCGGCCGCACCTCGCGGTCGACGAACGTCCGCACGGTGGCGACGACGTCGCGCTCCTCCGCGCTGAGCGCGGTCACGCCGGCGCCCCCAGCGTCGCGGTGCCGGTGGCCGACGCCGGTGCGCCGGTCGCCGCGGCCGACAGCTCGACCCGGTCGCCGTCGAACCGGCCGGTCGCCCGCACCGGCGTCCCCGCGTACGCCGGGCGGACCAGCCGGTGCGCGAACGACGTGACGGACCGGTCCGGCGCGTGCCGGCGCGGCACCTCGAGCAGTAGCAGCGCCAGCAGCGGCCCGTGCACGACCAGGCCGGGGTGGCCCTCCACCTGCGTCGCGTAGGGCTGGTCGTAGTGGATGCGGTGGGCGTTGTAGGTCAGCGCGCTGAACCGGAAGAGCAGCGCCGCGTCGGGCAGGACCGCCACCCCCGGCCCGTCGGGCAGGCCCGGCGTGCCCGCCCCCGCCGGCGCCGGTGAGGAACCGGCCTCCTGCGACCGGTAGACGACGTCCTGCTCCTCGGTGACCAGCAGCGCGCCGTCCTCGCGGTACTCGCTGCGCACGGTGACCAGCAGCATCTCCCCGCTCCGGCCGGCCTTGACCTCGCAGCGGGCCAGCGACGACGTCCGCTCGACCACCGACCCGACCCGCAGCGGCGCGGTGACCTGCAGCCGCCCGCCGGCGATCATCCGGCGCCGGTGCGCCAGCGGCGGGAGGAAGTGCCCGGAGCGCGGGTGGCCGTCCTCGCCGAGGTCGGCGGTGGCCGGGCGGTCGAGGAAGGTGAACAGGTGCCAGCCCGGCGGCAGCGGGTCGCCGTCGCGCAGCGGGGGAGCGGGCTGGTCCAGCAGCGCGGCGAAGGCGGCCGCCGGCCCGGGCGCGACCACCTCGGTGCCGGTCAGCGGGCCCGGCGCCCAGCCCTCGACGGCGTCGGTCAGGGAGGTCACCGGGTCATCGTGCCGCCTGTGACGCCGCCCGCACCCCGGAATGGCGCGGGCGGTGCGGGTGTCGGAACCGGTGTGGACCTGTTCTCACCCGTGACCCTCGGCGACCTCGAGCTCGCCAACCGCGTGGCCATGGCGCCGCTGACCCGCATGCGCTCGGGCTCCTCCGGCGTGCCCGGCGACCTCGTCGTCGAGCACTACGCCCAGCGCGCCGGGGTCGGCCTGATCGTCACCGAGGGCACCTACCCCAACCACGAGTCCCAGGCCTTCGTCGGCCAGCCCGGCATCGTCACCGACGAGCAGGTGGCCGGCTGGCGGCGCGTCGCCGAGGCGGTCCACGCCCGCGGCGGCCGGGTCGTCATGCAGGTCATGCACGGCGGCCGGGTGACCCACCCCGACACCAACGGCGGCCGCCGCGTCGTGGCCCCCAGTGCCATCGCCATCGACGGGCTGGCCCGCACCTCCACCGGCAAGCACCCCTACCCGGTGCCGCACGCGCTGACCACCGACGAGGTCCGCGACGTCGTGCGCGACTTCGCCCGCGCCGCCGAGCGCGCCGTCGAGGCCGGCCTGGACGGCGTGGAGGTCCACGGCGCCAACGGCTACCTGCTGCACGAGTTCCTGGCGCCGTCGTCCAACGTCCGCGACGACGAGTACGGCGGCTCGCCGGAGAACCGTGCCCGCCTGGTGGCCGAGGTGGTCACCGCCGTCGCCGACGCGATCGGCGCCGGGCGCGTGGGCCTGCGCGTCTCCCCCGAGCACGGCATCCAGGACGCCCGCGAGCCCGACCGCGCCGACGTGCTCGCCACCTACGGCTCGCTGCTCGACCGGCTGCGCCCGCTGGGCCTGGCCTACCTCTCCGTGCTGCACCGCGATCCCGCCGGCGACCTGGTGCAGGAGCTGCGCCGCCGCTCGGGGATGCCGCTCGTGGCCAACAGCGGCTTCGCCTCGGTCACCACCCGCGAGGAGGCGCTGGCGCTCATCGAGGCCGCGCACGCCGACGTCGTCGCCGTGGGCCGGGCGGTCATCGCCAACCCCGACCTGGTCGAGCGCTGGGCGGGGGAGCACCCGGAGAACGAGATCCGGTCGCACCTGTTCTACGCGTCGGGCGCCGAGGGCTACACCGACTACCCGGCGCTGCGCGCCGGCTGAGGTCCCGCAGCGGGCCCCGGGAGCCCCCTCCGGACGTCCGGAGGGGGCTCCCGGCGTCAGCGGATCAGTACCAGCCGGTCGCCTGGGAGTGCGCCCAGGCCGCGCAGGGGCTGCCGTACCGGTTCTCGATGTAGATCAGCCCGGCGTCGATCTGCCGGTACGGGTCCGACGTCTTCGCGATGCCGGTGCCCGCCCACGTCGAGTCGAGGAACTGGGCGATGCCGTACGCGGTGCTGCTGGGGTTCTGCGCGTTCGGGTTCCACCCGCTCTCCCGCTCCCACAGCTGCTCCAGGCAGCCGAACTGGGTGCTGTCCCCGCCGAGCTGGGCGAGGGCGTAGTCCTTGTACGCCTGCTCGCCCGTGGCGGCCGGGGCCGGCGCGGGCGCCGGAGCAGGAGCCGGAGCCGGAGCCGGGGCCGGGGCCGGGGCCGGGGCCTCAGCGGGGGCCGGGGCCTCAGCGGGAGCCGGGGCGGCGGCCGCCTCGGCAGCCGGCGCGTCGCCGCGGTCCCACCGGTCACCGCGCCAGTCGCCGTTCCAGTCGGAGCTGGCGTCGCGGCCACCCCAGTGCGGCTCGTCGGCCTGGGCGATCGCCTGCCCGCCGAAGGCCAGGGCGAGGGTCATCGCCCCCGTGGCGGTCAGCAGGTGCAGGGCGCGGCGCCGCCGCGTCGCGGTGGCAGCGGTGGGCTCGAGGTGGGTGTGTGCGTGCATCGGGTCGTCCTCCTGGAGGGCACGGTCGAGGGCGCCGTCACCGGACGGCGCTGGCTCGGGATGTGGTGCGGCACGGGGCCTGGGACGGGCAGGGATCGGCAGCCGGGCGCGCGGCACCGGCCGGACGGGGAGTCCGGCTGCAGGCGCGTGCGACGGCTGGGTGTGCAGGCTGGTGGCAGGCGGGAGCGCGACGGTCCCGGACCTGCGGGCGCGGGGGCGCAGTGCCCCGGCGCGGTTGTGCTCCGTTCTCCCCTGGCCGCCTACCAGGTCAGCTGACGGGTTCGGGCTGGGAGTGCCCTACCCGCTCCCGGGGTCCGGGAGCGGGACTCACCCCGGTGGTGCAGGTGGGTCCCCGGCTCGCACCCACGTGGGCGCGACTCGGCGGCATCCGGCAGGGGTCCCCCGGACGGGGACGAGACGACCGGCCGGACGCCGAAACGCTAAGGACGTGACCCGTTCGTGACAATCTGAGACCCGGACGGCAGCGCGACAGGCCGACGTCCCGTCCCCTCCGCGCAGGGACGGTCACCCCGTGCGACCACCGTCACACCGGACACCCCGTCACCGGACGCGCCGTCACCGGACGCGCCGCGACCGCCGGGACGACGTGTCCCGGCGGTCGCAGCGTGTCCGGACCGGCGGCGTCAGTCCCCGGGCTGCCAGTCCGGAGCCGTCCAGCGGTGGAAGACCCGGGCCACGGAGTCGCGGGGGGTCTGCCACGTCTCCGGGCGGTAGGGGCTGACGAAGGGGGCGAGGTCGGCCATCACCTTCGCGAAGGCCGGTCGCAGCGACTCGTGGTCCCGCCGCACGGCCGCGGCCCTGACCGGGTCCTGCTCCAGGAGGTGCACGACGACGTCCTCCATGGAGTACAGCCAGCGGCCGGTGATCCCCGTCCCCGCCGACAGCGGACCGGCGTCGGACTCGGCGTACACCCGGGCGATGTCCTCCTCGCTGCCCGGCCGCATCCGCTGGACCATGACGGTCAGCTGACGCTCTCCGGTGACCCCGCCCTCGGGCACCCACGTGTAGAAGTGCCTCGCCACCGAGTGCGACGGGTTCTCCCAGTAGCTGGGGTAGGGCGTCACGTAGGGGGCGATGGCCTCGGCGATCGCCTGGAACGCCGGCAGGCCGCGGCGCTGCCCGGAGACGGCCGGGTCCTCCTTGCGCTCGAGGACGTGCAGGTACAGGTCGTGGTGGGAGAGCATGACCCGGCCGACGACGCCGAGGTCCTGCGGCCGGGTGATCCCGTCGTAGTGGGCGAACACCGAGCCGACCCGGTCCTCACTGCCCGGGACGAGGCGGCACACGATCACGTTGCGGAACGGACGCCACGTGGCCGAGGCCCAGGTGGCGGGGATGGTCGCGGACATCGCCGGCGGTGCTGCCGTCGACGGCGCGGACGTGGACGGCGCGGACGTGGACGGCGCGGACGTGGACGGCGCGGACGTGGACGGCGCTGGGCTGGAGGTCGTCGGGGCGTCGGTCGACGCCAGCTGGGGAGGGGCGTGGTTCATCGTGTGCCTCCGGACACGGCGTTCGGGGTGGAGAGGAGGGGCGGGTCGGAGCACCCCGTCGGAGGCCGAGGTGGCAGGCGACCACCCGACGCGTCGACGGGGACGTGTGGTCGCCCGGGGTGGAGCCCGTGACGGCGGGAGCCGGTCGCAGAACGCGTCCGACCTCGCCCCCGGCGTCCGCTCGCGCGGGCCGGGGACGAGGTCGGTCGGGTGGGACGGTGCTGCTGCCGTGCGCCCGGTGAGGGTCACGGTTCCCCCTGGGTGGTGCGGTGGTGCGGTGTTCCTGCCGGCGGGGTCAGACCGCGTAGACCCCCGCCAGGTGTTCGCGCAGCGCGTCCTCCCGGACCGGCCGGGTGCGGAAGCCGACGTGCCCGTCGGGCCGCACCAGGTAGGCCGCGGCACCGCGCCCGCTGATCCCGTACGCCGTGCGGAGACGGTCGCCGGGGTCGGTGAGCACCGGCAGGTCGACCAGCGGCGGGACGACGGCGCCGGGGCCGGCCACCAGGTAGGCGCGCACCTGCCCGCGGGTGTCCGCCTTGAGAGCCGCGGCCGTCTCCTCGAACTCCCGCAGCTCCTCCGCGCCGACCGAGGAGTCGACCGAGATCAGCAGCGTCGCGTGCGTGCCGCGGGTCAGGTCGAACAGCCGCAGGTCGTGCGCCACGCCGAACCGGCGCAGCCCCGTGACGTCCGGCGCCCGGTACCCCGGCTCCGGCCCGCCGTCGAACCCGCGCCGGCCGGCCTCCTCGCCGACCAGCGGGCTGTCCGCGTAGTTCATCGTCATCTGCATCTCGAGGAGGAACTGCGCCTTCTCGTCCTCCATGTCCATCTCGTCGGTGAACGCGATGGCCACGGCCCGGTCGACGATCGCCCGGCCCGCCGGGCGCCGCTCGGCCTCGTAGCTGTCGAGCAGGTCGGGGGAGGCCTCCCCGCGGACGGCGAGGGCGAGCTTCCAGGACAGGTTCCACGCGTCCTGGATGCCGGTGTTCATGCCCTGGCCACCCGCCGGCGGGTGCAGGTGCGCGGCGTCGCCGGCGACGAACACCCGGCCCACGCGGTACCGGTCGACGATGCCGTGCTTGATCCGGAAGATCGACGCCCACCGCAGGTTGCTCGCCGTCGTCCCGGCCGGACCGAGGTCGTCGATCGCGGCCTGGATGTCCTCGAGACCCGGCGGGTCGTACTCCTTCCAGAAGCCCGCCGGGACGACGCCGGTGCCGATCGTGTCCTGCAGCCGCTTGGGGGCCAGCGTCGCGACCCGGTAGCGGTTGCGGCCCTTGAGCGGGACGCAGACCAGCATCCCGGTGAAGTCGCCGTCGTCCTCGATGCGGACCCAGCGCACCAGGTGCCCGGGCGGCATCTCCCAGTCGACGTCGACGTCGCCGAGCATGAACAGCTGCGGGAAGATCGACAGCCCGCCGTCGAAGGTCAGGCCCAGGCCCGCGCGCACCGCGCTGGAGGCGCCGTCGGCACCGACCAGGTAGGCCGCCCGCGCCGACTCCTCCTCACCGCCGGGGTGCACCAGCGTGGCGGTGACGCCCTCGTCGTCCTGGGTGAAGCCGGTGAGCTCGACGCCGCGCTCGACCTCGACGCCCAGCGAGCGCAGCCGGTCGCCGAGGATCCGCTCGGTCTCGTACTGCGGGAGGCCGAGGTGGGCGTAGGGCAGCTCCTCCAGGCCCGACCAGTCGACCTGGTGGGTCCGCTGGCCGTTGACGAACACCGTCTGGCCGTAGAGCCAGGCGCCGGCGTCCATCGCCTCGGTGACGATGCCCTGGTCCTCCCAGATCTCCATCGTCCGGCAGTGGATGCCGATGGCCTTGTCCGCCTGGGTGGAGGCCTCCGGCCGCTTGTCCACGATCCGGACGGCGATGCCGCGGCGGGCCAGCTCGATGCCGGCGGTCATGCCGGCCGGGCCGGCCCCGACGACGAGCACCTCGGCCGCGGGCCGGGTGCGCGCCCCCGCGGGGGGCCGGTCCTCGCCGGCCGCGACCGGCGCGGCGGCGGGGGCCTCCTGCACCGGGGCGGGCGTGGGGAGGACGGCCTCCGCCCGCGGCGCGGGGGCGACGGGGGCGGGCGCGGCCGGGGCGGGTGCCGCCGGCGCCGGCGCCGCCCGGACACCCCGGACGCCGGCCTCCTGCGGCCGGTACCGGATCTCGTAGAGCTTGCGCTGGAAGAACACCGACAGCCAGCGGATGAGCGGGCCGCTCTGGTCCTGGTGGGAGGGGTCCTCCACCCAGTTGCGGAAGTCCTGGTCGGACTCCCACTCCGCGAAGATGTGGTACAGGTCGGAGTCGGGCTCCTTGAGCAGCTCCTCCCGGATCAGCCCCTTCGTCCCGCGCAGCCGGTCGGTGACGATCGCGTACGCGCGCTCGAAGGCCTCCTCCTCACCCGGCGCCACCTTGGTGCTGATGTCGACGCGCACGTGCGAGGCCTGCTCGCCGCCGGTGATGCCGTACAGCACCTCGAAGGTGCTGCGGTCGGCGTCCTCGCGCAGGTCCCGCAGCGCCGCGGTGAGCGTCTCGCGGGCCGCCGACCGGCCGAACCCGTCGACCGCCTCCTTGTCGGCCCAGTCGGCCACAACCAGGAAGGTCCGCGGGTCGGCCGCGTCGCGCATCAGCTCCTGGCGGAGGTTGCCCGGCACCGCGGCGATGTGCGACGCCGCCTCCCGCCAGGCGTCCTCGAAGGCCTGCTCGCAGCCCTCGCGGACCCGCATCCGCAGCAGCGTGCGCACCGCGCCGTCGTGCGCCGTCGCGGGCCGCTCCTCCAGGGTCGTCATGCCGTCGCTCCCTCGGGTCGGCGCAGCACCAGGCTGCTGTTGAAGCCACCGGTGCCGCGGGCGAGGACGACCACGGTGGACAGGTCCTGCACCCGGCTGCTGGTGACGAGGTCGACGCCGGGGGCCTCGACCGGGTCGTCGAGGTGGGCGGTCCCCGGCACGATCCCGTCGCGCATCGCCAGCAGGGCGGTGGCCACGGCCAGCGCCGAGCCGCCGGCCATGAGCCGGCCGGTCCACGACGACGGCGCCGTCACCGGCACCGGCGTCGCGCGGTCCCCGAACACCGCGGCGATGGCGTCGAGCTCGAGCCGGTCGAGCTCGGGCACACCGGCGCCGTCGGCGAGGACGAGGTCGACCTCGTCGGGGGTGACGCCGGCGTCGGCCAGCGACACCCGGATCGCCCGCGCGTACTGGACGGCGTCGGGCGCGGGGTCCTCGTGGTGGTGGGCGTCGTGCGTGGCCGCGTAGCCGGCCACCTCGCCCCACACCCGGCGGACGCCGCGCGCGCGGGCCGCCCCGGGCTCCTCCAGCAGCAGGATCGCCCCGCCCTCGCCGACCACGTGGCCGTTGGCCCGCCGGTCGAAGGGCTTGTAGGCGTCCTCGGGCCGCTGCGCGGTCGACAGCCGCCCGCTGGTGGCCTGGCACAGCATCGCGTACGGGCACAGCCCGGCCTCGGTGCCGCCGACCAGCACCGCCGGGGTGCCGCGCCGGACCACCCGGCGGGCCCAGCCGATGCTGTCCAGCCCGCCGGCACCCTCGGTGACGACGACGCCCGAGGGCCCCTTGAACCCGTCGCGGATGGACACCTGGCCGGTGCTGGCCGCGTAGAACCAGGCGATCGACTGGTAGGCGCCCACCGAGCGGGGCCCCTTGGCCCACAGCCCCTGGATCTCGTGCTGGCTGAACTCGTTGCCGCCCGAGCCCGAGGCCAGGAACACCGACGTCGCGTAGGCGTCCTCCGGCGCGGTGTAGCCGGCGTCCTCGGCGGCGAGCGTCGCCGCCGCCAGGGACATCCAGGTCCACCGGTCGGTCTGCACCATCAGCTGCGGCGACACGTGGTCGGCGGGCACGAAGTCGCGCACCTGCCCGGCGAGGGTGATCCCGTATCGGGCGGCGTCGAAGCCCTCGACCGGCCGGATCGCGGGCTCCCCGCGCACCAGCGAGGCCCAGTGCTCCTCGACACCGACCCCGGTGGGGGCGACGACGCCGATCCCGGTGACGAGCAGGTTGCTCACGACTCCCTCCGGGTGGGCGAGGCCAGCACGATCGCCGACTGGAACCCGCCGAAGCCGCTGCCCACGGAGATGGCGACGTCGACCTTCTGCTCGCGCGCCACCTTCGGCACGTAGTCGAGGTCGCACTCGGGGTCGGGCACCTCGTAGTTGGCCGTGGGCGGCAGCACCCCGCGGCTGACCGCGAGCGCGGTCGCGGCGACCTCGATCGACCCGATGGCGCCCAGTGAGTGGCCGACCATCGACTTGATCGAGCTCATCGCGACCCGGCCGGCCGCCGGGCCCAGGCTGCGCTTGACCGCCGCCGTCTCGTGCCGGTCGTTCTGCTTGGTCCCCGAGCCGTGGGCGTTGACGTAGCCGACCTCGTCGGGGTCGATCCGGCCCTGGCCGAGCGCGACGGTGATCGCCTCGGCCATCTCCAGGCCGTCGGGCTTGAGGCCGGTCATGTGGAAGGCGTTGCACCGGCTGGCGTACCCGGTGACCTCGCAGTAGACCTCGGCACCGCGGGCCCGGGCGTGCTCGAGCTCCTCGAGCACCAGCACGGCCGCGCCCTCGCCCATGACGAACCCGTTGCGCCGGGCGTCGAAGGGCTTGGAGGCGTGCTCCGGGTCGTCGTTGCTGTCGGTGGTGGCCCGGATGGTGTCGAAGCAGGCCATCGAGATCGGCGAGATCGGGGCGTCGCTGGCACCGGCCAGCACGATGTCGGCGTCGCCGTCCTCCACCAGCTGGGCGCCGTAGCCGATCGAGTCGATGCCCGAGGTGCAGCCGGTGGAGACCACCGTGGCCGGGCCGTGCGCGCCGAAGCGGACGGCCAGCTCGGTGGCGCCGCAGCTGGGCACCAGGGCGTGCATCAGGTACCGGGAGGCGTAGCGCGGGTCGACCTCCCACAGCCGGCCGGCGTCGCTGACCGACACGTACTCCTGCTCGAGCCGCATCGTCGCGCCGACGGCGCTGCCGAGGGTGACGCCGACCCGGTCGGGGTCGGGGGCGTCGGTGGCGCCGCCGACCCCGAACCGCAGCCCGCTGTCGGCGACCGCCTCGTCCGCGGCCACCATCGCCATCTGCACGAAGCGGTCGTTGCGGTGGACCTCCTGGGCGGACAGGCCCAGCTTGCGGCCGTCGAAGTCCACCTCCGCGGCGACCTGGGAACGGAACCGCGTCGGGTCGAAGAAGGTGATCCGCCGGGTCGCCGTCCGGCCGGCGGTGATCATGTCCCAGAAGCCCTCGCGGCCCATGGAGCCGGGCGCCACCACCCCGATGCCGGTGACGACGACGCGGCGCGTGCCGGCGGTCACCGCACGCCCGGGGCGGGCTCGGTGTCCACGTGACCCAGGTCGGGCCGCGGCGCCAGCGGGCCGCAGAGGAAGACGAAGGTCGCCGTCGTCGCGGTGTCGTTGACGATGCGGTGGCGCACCCCGATCGGGATGTGCACGGCGGACTCGGCGACCAGCCGCCGCTCCTCGCCGTCGAGGGTGACGAGGACGTCGCCCTCCTGGCAGTAGAGGAACTCCTCGGAGTACGGGTGCCAGTGCTCGGTCACGATCTCGCCGGGCTCGAGGGTCAGGGTGCCCATGAAGCCCGCGGTCGAGCCGACGCTGGCCGGGGAGAGCAGCACCCGGATGTCCCCGCCGCGACGGCGGTTGGGGGCGGTGTCGGCGCGGTGGACGGTCGGGCCGCAGCGCGTCGGGACGGCCGGGGCGTGCTGGATGGTCGTCATCTCTCTCCTCAGGGAGTCGGGCGGTTCGGGTGGGTCCGGGTCAGGCGGGCAGGGAGCCCGCGAGCGCGGGACCCGGGACGTCGATGGGGACGGGGACCCCGGGCCCGGAGGCCAGGGAGACCGGCAGGCCCGGGTGGACCTGGCGGACGAGCGGACCGAGCACCGGCTCGGCGCCGACCTCGACCGCCGAGGTGGCGCCGAGGTCCACCAGCACCCGGGAGGTGGCCTCCCAGAGCACGGTCGCGGTGAGGTGGCGGCGCAGCGCCGCGGCCAGCCGGTCGGGGTCACGGGTCGGCTCGCCGTCGGCGTTGGGGACCACCGGCACGTCGGGCACCGACCAGTCCAGGTCGCTCAGCGCGGTGGCCAGGTGGGTGGCCACCTTCTGCACCAGCGGACCGCCGCAGGGCGCCCGGCCGGGCAGCCGGACCAGCTCCAGCCCGGCCGCGCGGACCAGCTCGCCGGCGTGGGCCAGCTCGGCGCGGTTGCCGGCCAGCACCGCCCGCTCGGGGCCGTCGACGGCGGCCAGGCACAGCGGCCCGTCCACCCCGGCGACCGCGATCGCGGAGCGGGCGACGGCCTCGGCGTCGTGCCCGAGGACCGCGGCCAGGCCCGCGCAGGAGGGCCGCGGGGCCAGGCCCAGCAGCTCCGCGCGCCAGTGCACCAGCTCGACGACCTGGTCGAGCCGGAGCGCACCGGCGGCAACGAGGGCGGCGTACTCGCCGACGCCGTGGCCGGCGACCACCACCGGCCGCAGCCCGGAGGCGGCCAGCGAGCGGAAGCCGGCGACTCCGGTCACGACCACCTCGAGGTGGGTCGCGACGGGATCGGGTGCGGTCGCGGGGTCCCGCCACCAGGCGGCGACGTCGCGGCCGACGACGGCGTCGACCTCGGTCACGGTGGCTGCCGCCACCGGGTCGGCCAGCCACGGGTCGACCATCCCGGGCCGGGAGCCCTCCTCGCCGGGGAGGAGGACCGCGGGACCCCGCGCGCCGCTCACCTCACCGCTCCTGCTCCGGTGCCGCGGCCTCCACCTTGTCCTTGATGATCGACATCTGCACCTTGCTGTTCGCGTCGATCCGCCGGGTCATGCCCTCGGTGTCGATGGGGGCCTCCGGCCGCATCCGGAAGTCCTGCACCCAGCGCATCCGGGTGCCGCTGCCCTCCGGCGTGTAGCTCCAGTGGATGTCCATGAACTCGAACGGCCCGGGCTCCACGCGGCGGGCGCGGACCTCGCGCGCGGCCGGGTCGAGGGTGCGCTCGGACACCCAGCTCCAGGTCCGGCCGGACTCGTCGGGGTGCATGGTGAGCCGGAAGCGGAACCAGGTGTCGGTGGACTCGAGGATCTCCACCGAGCGGTACTCGGTGAACAGGTCCGGCCAGGACGCCAGGTCGTTGGTCATCGTCCAGACGTGGTCGATGTCGGCGTCGATGAGGATCGAGTTGTCGGTGTGGCCGACGGTCGCGGTCTGGGGGCTGTCGGTGCTCGTCACGTCGGTGTCCTCTCGGGTCTAGGCGGGCTGGGCCTGGGCGGCGCGGACGGCCTCGACGATCTCGCCGAACGTGTAGCGGTCGGCGCTGTCGTCGGGCAGCTCGGTGCCGAAGCGGTCCTGCAGGGCGGTCTGCAGGGACAGGAAGGCCAGGGAGTCCAGCCCCACGTCGGCGAAGCGGGCGTCGGGGTCGGTGGTGTGCGACTCCTGCGGCAGGCCCGCCTTCTCGGTGAGCAGCTGCATGAGGTCGGTCTGGCTGAAGGCGGTCATGGCGGTGTCCTCCTCGGGACGGGGGTGCGGACGGGATGCCGGGACGGCGGGGTCGCCGTCCGGGACGAGGTGCAGCGGGCCGCGCAGGGCGGCCGGCAGGGCCGGCTCCGGGCACGCGGCGATGAGCTCGGCGCGGGCCACCAGGTCGGGCAGCCGGCGGTCGAGGAACTGGACGTCGTGCCGGTCGGCGCGCACGTCGGGGTCGCGCAGCATGGCGCGGTGCAGGGCGGTGGTGGTGTGCACGCCGGGTCCCTCGACGCGCAGCTCGGCCAGCGCCCGGTCCATCCGGCGCAACGCCTGCTCGCGGTCGGGGGCCCAGACGACGAGCTTGCCCAGCAGCGAGTCGTAGTGCGGGCTGACCTCGTCGCCCTGGCGGTAGCCGGTGTCGAAGCGCGTCCACGGGCCGTCGGGCACGCGCAGCACGTCGAGCCGGCCGGGCGCCGGGGCGAACCCGCGGGCGGGGTCCTCCGCGTTGATCCGGCACTCGATCGCCGCCCCGCGGACGACGACGTCCTCCTGCCGCAGCCGCAGCCGCTCGCCGCCGGCGACCAGCAGCTGCTCGCGGACCAGGTCGACGCCGGTGAGCAGCTCGGTCACCGGGTGCTCGACCTGGATGCGCGCGTTCATCTCCATGAAGTACGCGCGCCCGGCGTCGTCGACGAGGAACTCGACGGTGCCGGCGCCGGAGTAGCCGACCGACAGCGCGCCGCGGACGGCCATCTCGCCGAGCTCGGCCCGTTGTGCCGGGGACAGGTGCCCGGCCGGGCCCTCCTCCAGCAGCTTCTGGTGCCGCCGCTGCAGCGAGCAGTCCCGCTCGCCGAGGGAGACGCCCGAGCCGTGGGAGTCGCAGAGGACCTGCACCTCCACGTGCCGGGCGCCGGAGAGGTAGCGCTCGACGTAGACGGTGGGGTCGCGGAACACCGCGCGGGCCACCGTCTGGGTGGTGGTGAACGCCTCGGCGAAGTCCTCGGGCCCGCGGACGACGGTCATCCCGCGCCCGCCGCCGCCGGCCGCCGCCTTGATGATCACCGGGTAGCCGATGTCGGCGGCGATCCGCATCCCCTCCTCGGCGGTGCGGACCGGGTCGACCACACCGGGCAGCAGCGGCAGCCCGGCGGCGGCCATGAGCTTGCGCGCCGTCGCCTTGTTGCCCATCTGCTGCATGACCTCGGGCGGCGGGCCGACGAAGGTCAGCCCCTCCTTGTCGCAGATCTCGGCGAAGTCGGGGTCCTCGGAGAGGAAGCCGTAGCCGGGGTGGACGGCGTCGGCCCCGGTGCGCAGCGCCGCCTCGATGAGGTTGGGCACGTGCAGGTAGCTCGCCCGCGGCGCCGGCGGCCCGATGTGCACCGCCTCGTCGGCCATCTCCACCACGGCGGAGTCGCGGTCGGCCGTCGAGTGCACGGCGACGACCTCGATGCCGAGCTCCCGGCAGGCCCGGGCGACGCGGACGGCGATCTCACCGCGGTTGGCGATGAGCAGCCGGCCGATCACCGCGGCCCCCCGGGTGGCCGGAGCAGGAGCAGCACCTGGTCGTACTCGACCGACTCGGCGTCGCCCACCCGGACCTCGGTCACCACGCCCGCGGCGTCGGCCACGATCGGGTTCATCAGCTTCATCGCCTCGACGATCCCGAGCGTCTGACCGGCCTCCACCTCGTCGCCGACCCGCACGAACGGCTCGGCGCCGGGGGAGGGGGCGGTGTAGAAGGTGCCCACCAGCGGCGCCCGGACGGGGACGGTCCCCTCCGGGACCTCCGGCGCGGCGGCCGGCGGCTCCGGGGCCGCCGGGGTGGCGGCCACCGCCTGCAGCGCGCCGGACGCCGGGGCCGCGGCGGGTGCGGGGGCGGCCGGGGCGACGACGACGTCGGCGGCCCACTCCACCTCCACCGACCGGTCGCCGCTGCGCACCGTCAGCCGGCGCAGCGGCCCGGGCAGCGCGCGGGCGAGGTCGACGATCTCCTCCTGCAGCGACCGCGTCGCGTCGTCGCGCTCCTCCGCGCCGCCCGCTCCGGGCCGCGGGGGCAGCTCAGCCGGCCGCACGGTCGTCCCCTCCCGTCGACACGGGCACGACGCGCAGTGGTCGGGCCTCGTCCCCGCCGATCCGCGACAGCCGCCGGGTGCGCAGCGCCAGCAGCGTGGCGACGTCGAGCCGGCACAGCTCGTCGAGGTCGGCGACCAGCGCCGCGCGGACCCGCCGGGCCGCGTCGAGGGGGTCGGCGTGCGCCCCGCCCGGCGGCTCGGTCACCACGGAGGTGGCGATGCCGCTGGCGCACAGGTGCGGCGCGCCCAGCCGCATGGCGCGGGCGGCGGTGGGGGCGGCCGACGCCGTCCGCCACAGGATCGCCGCGCAGCCCTCCGGGCTGATCACCGACAGGTAGGCGTTCTCCAGGACCAGCAGCCGGTCGGAGGTGCACAGCGCCAGGGCCCCGCCGCTGCCGCCCTCACCGGTCAGCACGGAGACCACCGGGACCCGCAGCCGGCTGCTGCGCATGATCGTCTCGGCGATGGCGTGCGACTGGCCGCGCTCCTCGGCCGCCGGGCCCGGGTGGGCGCCGGGGGTGTCGACGAGGGTGACCACCGGCAGGCCCGAGGCCTCGGCGTGCGCCATCAGCCGCATCGCCTTGCGGTAGCCCTCGGGGTGCGGCATGCCGAAGTTGCGGGCCACGCGCTCGCGGACCGAGTGGCCCTTCTCGTGGCCGATGACCACCACCGGGCGCCCGTCGAGCGAGGCGACGCCGCCGACGATCGCGGGGTCGTCGGCGAAGGCGCGGTCCCCGTGCAGCTCGACGAAGTCGTCGAAGGCGGTGTGCAGGTAGTCCAGCGTCGTCGGCCGGCCGGCGACCCGGGCCCGCTGGACGACGTCCCAGGCGTCGGCGTCGCGGACGGTCCCGGGGTCGGCGGTCACCGGCTCGGCGACGACCTCGGTGCGAGCGGCGGCGGTGCCGGAGCGGGGGAGGACCGGGCGGCCGTGCAGGTCGAGCAGACGGGCGAGCAGCGGGCGCAGCTCCGCCCGGCTCTCCACCCGGTCGACCAGCCCGTGCGCCAGGAGGAACTCCGACGTCTGGAAGTCGCTGGGCAGCTCGGCGCGGATGGTCTCCTGCACGACCCGGGGGCCGGCGAACCCCACGTGGGCGCCGCGCTCGCCGACCAGGACGGCGGCCAGCGTGGCGAAGGAGGCCGACACCCCGCCGTAGGTGGGGTCGGTGAGCACGCACACCGACAGCAGCCCCGACTCGCGCAGCTGCGCGAACGCCTGGCTGACCCGCGCCATCTGGAACAGCGAGAAGACGCCCTCCTGCATGCGCGCGCCGCCACTGGCGCAGACGACGACCAGGGGGAGCCGGCGCTCGACGGCGAGGTCGGCGGCGGCGCTGACGCGGCGCCCCACCTCGATGCCCATGCTGCCGCCGAGGAAGCCGAAGTCCATCGCGGCGAGGACGACCTCGGTGCCGCCGATGCGGGCGGTGCCGGCGACGACCGCCTCCGACTCACCCGAGCGGGCCGCGGCCTCGATCAGCCGGTCGTGGTAGTCGCGCAGGTCGCTGAAGGACAGGGGGTCCGGCGGTCCCGGCGGGCAGGTCTGCTCGTCGAAGGTGCCCGGGTCGGCGAGCAGCCGGATGCGGGCGCGCGCGCCCAGCCGCAGGTGGTGGTCGCACTCGGGGCAGACCGACAGGTTGCGCTCCAGGCGCTTGCGGTAGAGCAGCCAGCCGCAGCTCGGGCAGCTGACCCAGTCGGCCGAGCCGGCCGCCGCCGTCGGGCGGCGGGCCGGGGTCGTCGCGGTCACCGCTCGGCCGACCACTCGTAGAAGCGGCGGGCCATGGCGTCCTGGGGCGAGCGCCAGCCGGGGTCGTAGGCGGTGATGTAGGGCCGCAGCTCCTCGCTCACCGAGCGGAAGGACGGCAGCGCCTGCGCCACGCGCATGGCCTCACCCGGCGGGCGGTCGAACTGGATGAGGTGGACGTAGAGCTCGTGGAAGGTGAACAGGGACCGGTGGGTCACACCGATCTCCTGCGGCATCGACGTCGCGTCGGAGCGGGCGAAGACGTCGGCGACGCGGTCGGCGTCACCCGGGTTCATCCTCGCGATGATCATGGTCTGGTGCACGGGCACTCCAGCGTCGCTGCGGGGCCGGCCGGGAGCCGGCGGGCCAGGGACGGATGACCGGGGACGCTAGGGCCGTCGGACCTCCCCGGGACACCGGCCAGGGGTCGGATCCTGCGAGGGCTCCCGGGGGTGGAGGGGCTGGTCAACCGGGGGTGGACACCGGGTGGAGGGGGGTCCGCACCCCCCGGCTCTGCGCCCGCAGGGGGAACTGCCCCGTCTCCGGGATCGGGGGACCACGACTCGGGTATGAACCGGTCCCCCGTTTGAGCACCGTGGGGTCACGGACGGTGGCGGACGGTCGCGTCCCGTCTCTAGGGTCCGTCTCAGGTATGGGGGCGCCGGGCGCCGGACCTGAGCGGAGCAGACGCATGGGCGGCGAGTTGGAGGGACGAGTCCCTCCGCCGAGAGATGCCCAGAACGGGGGCGTCCCGCCGGCCAGGGTGCTGATCTGCGACGACCACGAGGTCCTGCGGACGGGTCTGCGGGCGGTGCTGCGCTGGGCGCCGGACCTGGTCGTGGTCGCCGAGGCCGGTGACGCCGACGCCGCCCTGACGCTGGCCGCCGAGCTGCGGCCGGAGATCACGCTGGTGGGGCTGGGGACCCAGGGCCCCGGGATCCCCGAGCTCGTCCGGGCGCTGACCGCCACGGGCACCCGGGTCGTGCTGCTGGGCGAGGCCGGCAGCGGCGGCGACATGGTCGAGGCGCTGCGCGCGGGCGCCCGCGGTTACGTGCACACCACGGTGAGCTCCGAGCGCCTGGTCGACGGCGTGCGGGCCGTGCTGCGGGGCGAGACCCTGCTCGACGCCACCGTCACCGGTGAGCTGCTGCACCACCTCGACGGCGGGCGGCCGGGCGGGGAGTCCGCGGACCGCAACCCGCTCACCGCGCGTCAGCAGGCGGTGTCCGAACTGGTGGCCGAGGGGCTGACCAACGCGGAGATCGCCGCCCGGCTGCAGGTGAGCCGGGCCACCGTCAAGGGCCACATCACCGTGGCGCTGCGGAGGCTGGGCCTGCGCGACCGCACGCAGCTCGCCATCCACGTCAACCGCGCGACCCGGCCGGGTGACGGTCGCCAGGTTGGTCCCGCCAACGGGTGATCTCCGTGTGGGAAGAGTCACTCTCCGTACTGGCCGACCGACGGGCACGGAGTGTCACCGAACTTCCTGGCAGGAGCCTGGACGCGGGCTGTGGCTCCCGTGCACAGTTCCAGCCTGCACAGACTGATTGCGCGCTACGGTTCGCCCCCGTTCGTGAGACGGACGGGTTCCGCTCGCGGCTGGAGAAACCGGCCTCCACCCCGTCACCGACCGGACAGGGGGAACAGGATGAACTCCGACGACGTCCCGAGCAGGGTGGCGCCGCGGCTGCACCGTCCGCACGGCCCGGGCACGACCGCGCCCGGGCACGTGGGTCCCCCGCGTGCCCGTCCGGCGCCGCGGCCCGTCCGCCCCCTGCTCGCCCGGCCGCCGTCGAGCCTCGTGCGCATCCTGCTGTGCGAGGACCAGGAGGTCTTCCGCCTGGGCCTGCGCGTGGTCCTCGAGGCCGAGCCGGACATGGCCGTCGTCGCCGAGACCGAGCACCTGCCCGGGGCGCTCAGCGCCGCCGCGGACGTGCCGGTGCAGGTCGTCGTCGCCCGGCAGGGCCTGGTCGAGGGCGCAACGCTGCCGCTGCTGCGCGACCTCTGCCACCGCGGGACGTCGGTCCTGGTGCTCGCCGAGCGCCGGGAGGACCCCGGCGCCGAGCTGGTCGAGGTGCTGCGGGCCGGCGTCCGCGGCTACCTGCCCCGGCGCTCCTGCGCCGCCCGGCTGGTCGAGGCCGTGCGAGCCCTCTCCCGCCACGAGCCGGCCATCGACTCCTCGGCCACCAGCGAGCTCGTCCGCTACCTCGCCGACCCCGCGGCGCCGGCCCAGGTCCCCGAGCGCGTCCTCGACCGGCTCACCGACCGGCAGCGCGACGTCGCCGAGCTGGTGGCGCAGGGGCTGAGCAACGAGGAGATCGCGCGCCGGCTGTTCCTGAGCCTGGCCACGGTCAAGAGCCACCTCACCGCCTCGATGCGGCGGCTCGGGGTCCGCAGCCGCACCCAGCTGGCCATCCTGGTCAACCGGGACCGCTCACCGGCCTTCTGAGGGAGGACCCCCCTGCCCGGGGGGTCGGTTCCCGTCCGTCACGAGAGGTCGCGGCGGGTGAGCAGCAGCGCGGTCAGCGCGACCGCCGCGGCGAGGAAGGCGCCCAGCACCCACGCCGCCTGGCCGCCGTCGACCACCGCCACCACACCGGGTGTGCGGACCGGGGTGGCCGACCCGGCCAGCGCCGCCACCAGCGACCCGGCGTTCACCCCCGGCAGCGCCTGCTGCGCGGTCTCGAAGAACCCCAGCAGCGGTGCGGCGACGTTCACGACCAGGCTCTCGACGGCGAGCACCCACACCAGCCCCAGGCCGATCGCCAGCGCGGTGCCGCGCAGCGCCGTCCCGAGCAGCACGCCGAGCGCGCCCCAGGTGGTGGCCACCAGCAGGCCGCCGCCGAAGCCGCGGGCGATCTCGGCCGCACCGGGCCAGTCGGCCGGTGCCGACTCCGCGCCGGCGATCAGCGCGCTGACCCCGGCGGTGAGCGCCAGGCTGACCGCGACCGTGCCGGCGAGCACGGTGACCAGGGCGAGCAGCTGCCCGGCGAGCACGGTGGTCCGCCGCGGCCCCTGGGCGAGCAGCGTCTTGAGCGTCCCCCAGCCGTACTCGCTGCCGGCGAGCAGCGCCCCGAGGGTCAGCAGCAGCGCGCCGCCGAACAGCGGCAGCCCCGACAGCGCGTTGCCGACCAGCCGGTCGGGCAGCGTGCTGGCCAGCAGGGCCTCCGGCGGACTGCCCTCGTAGGAGGACCCGCGCGAGTAGCTGACGTAGGGGATGACCAGGCTGAACACCAGCTGCAGCGCCGGCCACAGCCCCAGCAGCACCCAGGTGGCCGGCCGGCGGGCGAGCTTGAGCAGCTCGGCGCTGACGATGGCCGGCAGCGACCCCGAGGTCCGCCGAGCCGGCAGCGCCAGCGGTGCGGCGGCGGCGCTCACCGGGTCCCCCGGCGCAGCCGCCGCGGGCGCGGTGCGGGCTCCGGTGGCCTCGCCCCGTCGACGTCGGTGAGCTGCAGGAAGACCTCCTCCAGCGTGCGCGCCTCCTGGCGCAGCCCGGTGACGTCGACGCCGGCGGTGACCAGCGCGCGGTTGACCGCCGCGGTCTCCTCCGGCGCGGCCTGCAGGTGCAGCGCGCCGTCGACCACCGAGACCCGGTCGGGCCCCAGCAGCCGCCCGGCGACGGCGACGGCGGTGTCCAGCGGCCGGGCGTCGACGACCAGCCGGCCCAGCCCGCGCAGCTCCTCGACGCTGCTCTCGACCAGCAACCGCCCCGAGGCCACCACCGCGACCCGGTCGCAGATCTGCTCGACCTCGCCGAGCAGGTGGCTGGAGAGCACCACCGTGCGGCCCTCGGCGACCAGCCGGCGCAGCAGCGTGCGGACCTCGGTGATGCCCGCGGGGTCCAGGCCGTTGGTGGGCTCGTCGAGCACGACGAGCGCGGGGTCCTTGAGCAGCGCGGCGGCGATCCCCAGCCGCTGCTTCATGCCGAGCGAGTAGGTGCCGAAGCAGTCGCCGGCGCGGTCGGTGAGGGCGACCGTGTCGAGCACCGCGGCCACCCGGTCGGCCCCCACGCCGGCGTAGCGGGCCAGCACGCGCAGGTTGTCCCGGCCGGAGAGGTAGGGGTAGAGCCCCGGCCCCTCGACCAGCGCCCCGACCTGCGCGACCGACGCGCCGGCCGGGCGCCCCAGCACGGTCGCCGACCCGCTGGTCGGGCGCACCAGACCGAGCAGCATGCGCAGCGTCGTCGTCTTGCCCGCCCCGTTGGGGCCGAGGAACCCGAACACCTCCCCGCGGCGCACCCGTAGCGACAGCGCGTCGACGACGGTCCGCGAGCCGTAGCGCTTCGTCAGCCGGTCGGTGGTGACGACCGGGTCGTCGTCGTGCGGGCGGGTGCCCGGCGCCCGGGCGGTCGTCGAGCCCGGCGCAGGCCGCGGCCCGGCGGTCCCCGTGGCGGTGTGCATGGCCGGAGACTGCCCGGGGCGGTGCCGCGGTGTCGAGCCGCCACGAGTGTCCGCTGCACTTCCGACCCGGGTCGCGGGACCTAGGACCCACCGGTGCACCCCGTGGCGGAACCGGCGCCGATCCGGCGGTCGCACGACACCCCTCCCCAGGCGGACCTACTACCTGAGGCGCGCACAGGTTCATACCCCTGACCCGTTGGACGGCGCCGGGTCCCCAGGGAGTGTGTGCCGCGTTGCCAGGCACTTCACAGGTTCCGAGCCGGCGCTCTCGGCCGCTCCGGGACTTCCTCAGACGCCAGGAAGGCCACTGATGGAACGAACGACGAACACGACCGGAACGAGGTTCCGCGGCCGGGCGGTGCGCACGCTCGCGGTGGCCGGCGCCGGCGCGATGGTGCTCGGCGCCCTCCCCGGGGTCGCCTCGGCGCACGGTGGCGGCGGGCGGATGTGGGACGTCCGGGAGGGCGAGTCCATCCAGGCCGCCGTCGACCAGGCGCGCTCGGGCGACACCATCCGGATCGCCCCGGGCACCTACACCGAGGCCGTCTGCATCGACGGCAAGGGCCTGACCATCCGGGGCGCCGGGCGCGACCAGACGATCATCCAGGCGCCGGACGACAGCTACGACCTCGAGCCGGGCCAGGCGTGCTGGGAGGCGCAGAACGAGGCCGACGGCGAGGACGACGACGCCACGCTGCGCGACAACCTCTCCGGGCTGTTCTTCCTGGACCCGGACTCCCGCGTGGTGGTGAAGGACCTGCAGACGCAGAACCACCCGGCCAACGGCATCTCCGCCTGGGGCGCGGACGGGTTCACCGTCACCGGCACCAAGGGCCTCGGCCACGACCGGTACGGCATCTTCGCGGGCAACTCGCACAACATCCACATCGTCGGGAACGTCGAGGAGGGCATCGACCGGGCCGGCCCGGGCGAGGCGCCGAACTCCGGCACCGCGGGCATCTCGATCGGCGACTCCGCGGACTCGCGGGCGCTGGTCGCCGGCAACCGGGTCCGCAACTACAACCTCGGTGTCTTCCTGCGGGAGGCCAGCGGCGGCCGGGTCGACGGCAACCACGTCAGCGGCAACTGCATCGGGATCCTCACCTTCGACGACGCCACGACGGAGACCCCCGGCGCCCCGGACAACGTCGAGGCCGGCGACTGGAAGATCAACGGCAACGTGTCGCAGGCCAACAACCGGTGGTGCCTGCAGGGACGCGCCGGTGACCAGCGCATCTCCGGTGTCGGCATGGCCGTGGTGAACGCCGCGAACGTGCGGCTGACGGCCAACGTCATCAAGGACCACAACCCGACGATCCCGCCGGCCCAGTTCATCCCGCCGCCGCCGGCGCCGGGAGCGCCGCCGCCGCCCCCGCTGACCTTCCCGCCCGGTGGGCTGGTCCTGCTCAGCTTCGCGCAGCCGCCGGGTTCCGACCCGAACCCGGACGACGACATCCCCGGTCTGGTGACCGACGTCAAGGTCGTCGCGAACTGGTTCGGTGACAACCGCGGGTTCGTCCCGCCGACGTTCCAGCCCGGTCAGATGGACATCTTCGTCGGGCAGGCGTCCCCGACCAACCCGTTCATCGTCGACCCCGGTCCGGGTCTGGAGTTCCGGGCCAACCGCTGCGACGCCAGCTTCCCGGCTGACATCTGCGGCGGCTGACACCACCCGCCCGAGGGCGGTCCCGGCACCCGCCGGGGCCGCCCTCGGCGCGTCCGCGCACCCGGGGACGCAGCGAGGCCCCCCGACCGTGGTCGGGGGGCCTCGTCACGGGTTCGTCACGGGTTCGTCACGGGGTGGTCAGCGGCGGCGGCCCAGCAGCCAGCCGACGAGGACGCCGAGCAGCGTGAGCCCGGCGCCACCGAGCGCGCCGGCCGCGAGGGTCCGCACGTCCGACGACGGCGCGGGCGCGGGGGCCTTCGTCCCGCGGAACACCTGCGGCTCGGGCGCGGCCGGCGTCCCCGCCGGGACCGCGGGCGCAGCGTCGGTCGCGCTGACCGCCGTCGAGGTGGCGCGGGCCGCCGCCGGTGCGGTCCCCACCGGTGCACCGGAGGTCAGCTCCCGGTCGATCGCGGCGAAGAACTGGCCGGCCATCCGCTTCGCGACGCCGGTCATCATCCGCTGCCCGACCCCGGCCACCGGCCCGCCCACGACGGCGTCGGCCGAGTAGGTGAGCGTCGTCCCCTCGTCGGTGGGCTCGAGGTCGATCCGCACCGTCGCGCGCACGTTGCCCGGCGCGCCGGCGCCGGACGCGTGCATCACGTAGGACGAGGGCCGCTGCTGGTCGCTCAGCCGCACCTCCCCGGCGTAGGTCCCGCGGATCGCGCCGACCCCCACCGAGACGTCCATCCGGTACTCGTCCTCGCCGGTCCGCTCCAGCGACTCGCAGCCGGGGATGGTCCGCGCCAGGACGGCGGGGTCGGTGATGACCGTCCAGACCTCCTCGGGCGAGCCGTGCAGCACCGCCGAGCCGTCGAGGTTCACGCAGGCACTCCCGTCTGGGGCGACGTCTGCCGGGAGGCAGCCGTGCGCTCCGCCGTCTCGTCTCTCATCAGGTCGTACAGCTCGGTGGGGGAGATCGGCATCGAGGTGATCCGCCGGCCCACCGCGTCCTCGATCGCCGAGGCGATCGCCGCCGTCCCGGGGATGACGCCGGCCTCGCCGGCGCCCTTGATCCCGAGCGGGTTCAGCGGCGAGGGCGTCTCCTGGTGGTCGATCGCGATGTCGGGCACCTCGGAGGCGTAGGGCATGAGGAAGTCCATGAACGACGCGTTCTGCAGCTGCCCGTCGCCGTCGTAGGCCATCCGCTCGTACAGCGCCCCGCCCACCCCCTGGGCGACGCCGCCCTGCACCTGGCCCTCGACGATCATCGGGTTGACCACGTTGCCGCAGTCGTGCACGACGGCGTAGCGGACGACGTCGATCTCCCACGTCCGCGGGTCGATCTCCACGACGGCCGCGTGCGCGCCCGAGGCGAACGTGGAGCGGATGGGGGAGTAGTAGTCGCGGTGCTCGAGGCCGGGGGCGTCCCCGGGGGCGACCGGCGGCTTGCTGTCGTCGTGGGTGACGAACTGCGTCGCCTGCTTGGCGGCCTCGTCGAAGGCGTAGCGCAGCGGGTTGGACAGCACCGCCACGGTGCGCAGCGGGATCGAGGCCCCCGGCGTGCCCTTGACCTGCACCTGGCCCTCGTCGATCTCGAGGTCGCCGGGGTCGGCCTCCAGGACGTCGGCGGCGATCCGGAGGGCCTTCTCGCGGACCCCGCGGGCGGCCAGCGCGACGGCGTTGCCGCTCATCACCGCGGCGCGGGAGGCGAAGGTGCCGACGGCGTAGCCGAAGCGGCGGGTGTCGCCGGTGTGCACCTCGACGTCGTCGATGGGCACGCCGAGCTCGGAGGCGACGATCTGGGCGAAGACCGTCTCGTGCCCCTGGCCCTGCGAGGTCAGGCCGGTGGAGACCAGCACCTTGCCGCTGCCGAGCACCTGCACGTGCCCGCCCTCGTAGGGCCCGGGCCCGGTGCCCTCGACGTAGAGCGCCATGCCGATCCCGAGCAGCCTGCCGCGGGCCTGCGCGTCGGCCCGCAGCGCCGCGGCCTCGTCCCAGCCGACCAGCGCGACGAGCTTGTCGAGCAGGCCGGGGTAGTCCCCGGAGTCGTAGATGACCGGCCGGCCGTCCTGGAAGGTCAGGCGGTGGTCGTAGGGGAACTGGTCGGGGGTGATGAGGTTGCGGCGGCGCACCTCGGCGCGGTCGAGGCCGAGGGCGTCGGCGATGCGGTCCACCGTCCGTTCCATCGCGTAGCAGCCCTGCGGCCGCCCGGCCCCGCGGTAGGGCGTGACGATGACGGTGTTGGTGTAGACGCTCTCGACGACGACCCGGTAGACGGGGATCGCGTACGGCCCGACCAGCTGGGTGGCCGTGATGATCGGCACGATGATCCCGTAGGGCGTGTAGGCGCCGTTGTCGTGCCAGACGTGCACGTCGAGCGCGGTGATCCGGCCGTCGTCGTCGAAGCCGACGGTGATCTCCTGCCGCTGCTGGCGCTCGTGCGCGCTGGAGATGAAGTGCTCGCGCCGGTCCTCGGCCCACTTCACCTCGCGGCCGAGCCGGATGGCCGCCATCGGCACCAGCAGCTCCTCGGGCCACGGGTGCACGATCTTGACGCCGAAGCCGCCGCCGACGTCGGGCGCGATCACCTCGACGCGGTCCAGCGACAGCTCGAGCTTGGCCGCGATCGCGGCGCGGACCGACGTCGAGGCCTGGGTGCTGGAGTGCACGCGCAGGCTGCCGTCGTCGGCGTCCCAGCGGGCGTGCACGCCCTTGCCCTCCAGCGGCATGCAGGCGCTGCGCTCGATGTACTGGGTGAACGACAGCGTGTGCGGTGCGACGGCCAGCGCCGGCTCGACGTCGCCGGTCTCCTGGTGGTGCCGGGCGGCGACGTTGTCCGGGACGTCGTCGTGGACGGCCGCGCGGGCCTCCCGGGCGGCGTCGACCCCGACGACGACCGGCAGCTCCTCGTAGGTGACCACGATCCGGTCGGCGGCGTCCTCGGCGACGTAGCGGTCGGTGGCCACGACCATGACGACGGGCTCGCCGACGTGGTGCACGACGCCGTTGGCCAGGGCGTACCCGGTGCGCGGCGCGTGCAGCTGCGGGTGCGGGATGAGCACCGGCATCGGCTCGGCCATCGGGCCGGTGAGGTCCTCGTAGGTGTAGATGGCGACCAGGCCCTCGACGTCCAGCGCCGCCTCGACGTCGACGTCGGTGACGCGGGCGTGCGCGTGCGGGCTGCGCACGAAGGCGGCGGCCAGCGCGCCGGCGCCGAGGTCGTCGAGGTAGCGGCCCCTGCCGGTGATCAGGCGGGCGTCCTCGCGCCGCCGCACCGGCTCGCCGAACAGCTTGGTGGTCACTGCGCGTCCCTCATCGTCGCGGCGGCGTGCCGGACGGCCTTCTTGATGTTGGCGTAGCCGGTGCACCGGCAGAGGTTGCCGCCGACGAGCTCGTCGACCTCCTCCTCGGTGATCTCCGCCGCGGTGTCGCGGGCCTCGAGCCCGGCGGCGATGGTGACCAGGAACCCCGGCGTGCAGAACCCGCACTGCAGGGCGTGGCACTCGCGGAAGGCCTCCTGCACCGGGTGGAGCACCTGCCCGCCCTGCTCGTCCTCGCGGGCCAGCCCCTCGACGGTGGTCACCTCCGCGCCGTCGACCTGCACGGCGAGCACCAGGCAGGAGCGCACCGGCGCGCCGTCGACGAGCACCGTGCACGACCCGCACACGCCGTGCGCGCAGCCGACGTGGGTTCCGGTCAGCCGCAGGTCCTCCCGCAGCAGGTCCGACAGCACCCGGCGCACGGGCACGGTGGCCTCGCGCAGGACGCCGTTGACGGTGACGTTGACGGTCCGCTCGCTGTCGACGGACGTGGTCATGCGGCGGTCCTCTCCCGTGCCTCGGCTGCTGCCTCCGCCAGTGTCCGCTCGGTCAGCACGCCGACGAGCAGCCGCCGGTAGTCGGCGCTGGCGTGGATGTCGCCGTCGGGGTCGACCAGCGTGCAGGCCAGCGCCCCGGCGGCGGCCCAGTCGGCGCCGTCGACCGGCTTGCCGGCCACGGCCTCGGTGAGGTCGTGCACCTCGGGCACCAGCCCCACCGAGAGGTAGGACGCCCGGACGGCGGCGACCCGGCGGTCCTCGTCGAGGGTGACGACGACGCCGGCGCCGCAGACGGCGTAGTCGCCCCTGCGCCGGGAGATCTCGGCGAAGGCGGTCCCGGAGCGGTCGGGGAGCGCGGGGAAGAACGCGTCGACGACGACCGCCGGGCCGGCGATCGAGGTCTCCAGCGGGCCGACGAAGAGGTCCTGCCAGCCCACGGTCGAGCGGCCCCCCGGCGTGGCCACGGTGACCGAGCCGCCGGTGAGCGCCAGCACGGCGGTCATCTCCCCCGAGGGGTCGGCGTGCGCGATCGAGCCGACCGTCGTCCCGCGGTTGCGGATGGCGGGGTGGGCCACGTTCGCCGTCGCCCGGGCCAGCAGCGGCTGGACCCGGGCGGCGGCGGTCGCGTCGGGGCTGTCGCGGAGGAGACCGTTGTGCCGGACCAGGGCTCCCACCCGCACGCCGTCCCCGGTGGCCTCGACGGCGTCGAGGCCGGGCACCCGGTTGATGTCCACCAGCGTGGCCGGCGCCGCGAGCCGCATCGCCAGGAGCGGGAGCAGGGACTGCCCGCCGGCGAGCACCTTGGCGCCGGGTTCGGCGGCGAGGACGTCGAGTGCCTCCTCGAGGGACCGGGGGTCGGCGTAGCGGAAGGGAGCCGGTTTCACCTGTCGAGCGTCCCCTTACGGGTGTCGATGCCGGGCCGGCCGACCTCGTCGACCGACGACGGGTCGGGGCTGTACTCGGGGTCGTACCCGTGCCGCCCGGTGTGGGAGCGGTCGTGCGCGCCGGTGTGACCCAGCGCGGGGCCGGTGCCGCCGAGGTACTCGCGCTCGGCCACGAGGGCGGCGCGCATCTCCGCCGGCGCCAGCGCGCGGGCGACGTGCCAGCCGAGGACCGCCACGATCGTGCCCAGCGCGATGCCGCCGAGGGAGAAGTTGTCGGTGATCTGCATGGTCACGTTGCCGATGGCGATGATGATGCCCGCGGCCAGCGGCACCAGGTTGATCGGGTTGGCGAAGTCGACGCGGTTCTCCTTCCAGATCTTCGCGCCGAGCAGGCCGATCATCCCGTACAGCACCACGGTGATCCCGCCGAGGACGCCGCCCGGGATGATGTTGATGAGCGCGCCGAACTTCGGGCACAGGCCCAGCAGGATCGCCACGATCGCGGCCACGTAGTAGGCCGCCGTCGAGTAGACGCGGGTGGCGGCCATGACGCCGATGTTCTCGGCGTAGGTGGTGGTGGGCGAGCCGCCCACCGAGCTGGCCACGACGGTGGCGACGCCGTCGGCGACGATCGCCCGGCCCATGTAGGGGTCGAGGTCGCGCTTGGTCATCTCCGCGACCGCCTTGACGTGGCCGGCGTTCTCCGCGACCAGCGCGATGACGGCGGGCAGCACCAGCAGGCTGAAGTTCAGCGAGAAGCTGGGCGCGGTGAGGTCGGGGAGGCCGATCCAGTCGGCCTGGCCGACGGTGTCGAAGTCGATCCGGTCGCGGGTGACCACCGCGCCGGTGCCGTCGGGCGAGGTGATCTGGCCGGCGGTCGCGTCGAGCAGGATCGACAGCAGGTAGCCGAAGACCAGGCCGAGCAGGATGGAGATGCGGGCCCAGAAGCCGCGCAGCAGCAGCGAGGCGACGATGACGAAGGTCATCGTGGCCAGCGCCACCCACTGGTCCTGGGGCCAGTAGATGCCGGCCACCACCGGGGCCAGGTTGAAGCCGATGAGGAGCACGACCGCGCCGGTCACCGCCGGCGGCAGGATCGCGTGCAGGAAGCGGACGCCGGCGAAGTGGATGAGCACGCCGATGAGGGCCAGCACGACGCCGGAGACCAGGATCGCGCCGACGACGTCCCCGGAGTCACCGCCCTGCGCCCGGACGGCGACGACGCCGCCGACGAACGAGGCGCTGGTGCCCAGGTAGCTCGGCACCTTGTTGTTGACGATGAGCAGGAAGATGATCGTCGCGATCCCGCTCATCATGATCGCCAGGTTGGGGTCGAGCCCCATGACGATCGGGAAGACGAACGTCGCCCCGAACATCGCGACCACGTGCTGCGCGCCGATGCCGACGGTGCGCGGCCACGACAGCCGCTCGTCGGGGGCGACGGCCTCGCCCAGCGGCGGCGTCTTCCCGTCGCCGTACAGCTTCCACCCGAACGCCATGGGGACCTCCTCGACGTGCCCAACCGACGCAGCCGGGAGGTGCACCACCCCCGGGAGGCCGTCACAGTGTCACGCGTCTCACAGGCGCGGAAGTACCTCAGCGCTAAAACTCCGGTGTGCAACAAGATCGTTGCACTGCGGGTATCTCACCGGTGAGGGATCGCCCGGTACGGTCGGCGAGGTGAGCGCACCAGGCCCCGGAGAGGGCGTCTCGCACGTCTCCCTGCGCAGCGGCGTCTACGCCGACTCGGTCCGGTTGATGCAGGTCAGCCGTGACGTCGGCGCGCGCGACGGCGTCACCGCCGTCCTGGTGGCCATGGCCACGCCGCTCAACGTCGAGCTCGCCGAGGGGATGGGGCTCGCGCCCGAGGGCGCGGCCTCGCCCGACCAGCTGCTCATCGCCGTCCGCGCGGTCGACGACGACGCCCTGGCCGCCGCGGTGACCGCCGTCGACGCCGCCCTGTCCGAGCGCGAGCGCTCCCGGGCGACGGCCGACGCGCAGCCGGCCCGCACGATCGGCGCCGGTCTCGACGACCTCGCCCCCGACGCCGCCGCCCTGGCGATCGTCAGCGTCCCCGGGCAGTACGCGGCGCTCGAGGCCGCCGACGCGATCGCCGCGGGCCGCAGCGTGCTGGTCTTCTCCGACGGCGTCCCGGTGGAGCAGGAGGTCGCGCTCAAGCGCGCCGCGCACGAGGCCGGCGTCCTGGTCATGGGGCCCGACTGCGGCACCGCGATCGTCTCCGGCGTCGCCCTCGGCTTCGCCAACGTCGTCCGCCCCGGCCCGGTCGGCGTGGTCGCCGCCTCGGGCACCGGCGCGCAGCAGGTGTCCTGCCTGCTCGACGCGGCCGGCGTCGGCGTCTCGCACGTCATCGGCGTCGGCGGGCGCGACCTGTCCGAGGCGGTCGGCGGACTGGCCACCCTCGACGCCCTCGCCGCGCTCGACGCCGACCCCGCCACCGAGCGGGTGCTCGTCGTCTCCAAGCCCCCGGCCCCGTCGGTGGCCGAGGCCGTGGCGCGGGCCGCCGACGGGCTGGCCACGCCGGTGCGGTCGGCGGCGCTGAGCCCGCGGACGCCCGACCTCACCGCCGCCGTCGAGGCGCTGCTGGCCGACATGGGCCGGGAGGTCCCGCGGTGGCCGTCGCGCCCGGGGCCGGACGACGCCGCGCTCCCCGGCGCGGTCCTCAAGGGCTTCTACTCCGGCGGCACGCTCGCCGACGAGGCGATGCTGCTGGCCGCGCCCGTGCTCGGCGACGTCCGCTCCAACACCCCGCTGCGGCCGGAGCTCGACCTCGGGACGGACCTGTCGGCCGCCGGTCACGTGGTCGTCGACTTCGGCGACGACGCGCTCACCGTCGGCCGGGCGCACCCGATGATCGACCCCACGCTGCGGCTGGAGGCGATCGCGCGGCTGGCCGCCTCCGGTGAGCCGGCGGTGCTGCTGCTCGACGTCGTCCTCGGGTACGGCGCCGACGCCGACCCGGCGGCGAGCCTCGCCCCGGCCCTCGCCGCCGCCCGGGAGCGGGCGCAGCTGCCGGTGGTCGTCGCGCTGGTCGGCACCGAGGCCGACCCGCAGGGCTGGAGCCGGCAGGCCGACGCCCTCGCCGCGGCCGGTGCCGCCGTCTTCGCCTCCAACGCCGCGGCCACGCGGCACGCCCTCGACCTGCTGGGAGACGCGCGATGAGCCTGGGTGGCCTGCTCGACGGCCCGCCGGCGGTGGTGGCCGCCGGTGTCGACGTCTTCTCCGGCGCGCTGCGCGCGCAGGGGACGGCGGTGACCGACGTCGACTGGCGGCCGCCGGCGATCGGCGACCCCGCCGACCTCGCCGCGCTGGCGCTGGACCCCCGCCGCGCCGCGGCCAACCGGACGGGGGTCGAGCGGGTGCTGGCGGCCGGGGCGGTGCTGACCGACGTGCGGCCCGCCGGCGAGGTGCTCGGCCTCGAGGGTCGCGTGCTGCTGCACTCCGGTCCCCCGCTGACCTGGGAGGCGGCGTCGGGCCCGATGCGCGGGGCGCTCCTCGGCGCCTGCCTGTTCGAGGGCTGGGCGGCCACGGTGGAGGAGGCCGAGGCGCTGCTGGCCTCCGGCGGGGTGACCCTCGACCCCTGCCACCACCACTCCGCGGTGGGCCCGATGGCCGGCGTGACGTCGCCGTCGATGTGGGCCTGGTGCCTGGAGGACCCGGTCAACGGCGGCCGCGCCTACTGCAACCTCAACGAGGGCCTGGGCAAGGTGCTGCGGATGGGCGCCTTCGGCGAGGAGGTGCTCACCCGGCTGGCCTGGATGCGCGACGTCCTCGGCCCGCTGCTGGCGCGGGCGGTGCGGTCGATGGCCGAGCCGCTCGACGTCAAGGCCGTGCTCGCGCAGATGCTGCAGATGGGCGACGAGGGGCACAACCGCAACCGCGCCGGCTCGCTGATGACCCTGCGCGAGCTGTCGCCGGCCCTGGTGGCGCTCGACGCGCCGTCCGACGACGTCGCCGCGGCGCTGCGCTTCATCGGCGGCAACGAGCACTTCTTCCTCAACCTCGGCATGCCGGCGGCGAAGCTGGCCATGGACGCCGCCCGCGACGTCCCGGGGTCGACGATGGTCACGGTGATGGCCCGCAACGGCACGGAGTTCGGCGTGCAGACGGCGGGCACCGGCGACCGCTGGTTCACCGGCCCGGCGCAGACCCCGGTGGGCCTGTTCCTCGGCGACTACGGCCCCGAGGACGCCAACCCCGACATCGGCGACTCCGCGATCATGGAGACCTACGGCGTCGGCGGGTTCTCGATGGCCGCGGCGCCGGCGATCGTGCGGTTCGTCGGCGGCACCGTCCCCGACGCGCTGGCCACCACCGAGCGGATGTACCAGCTCACCCTCGCCGAGAACCCGGCCATGGCGATCCCGATCCTGGGCTTCCGCGGCGCCCCGACCGGCATCGACGTCCTCGCCGTGGCCCGCACCGGCTGGCTGCCGCAGATCAACACCGGCATGGCCGGGCGGGTGGCCGGCACCGGCCAGGTCGGCGCGGGGCTGGTGCAGCCGCCGCGGGAGTGCTTCGAGCAGGCGCTGACCGCCCTCGCGCAGGAGGCGCGCCCCGCGACGGCGGCCTGAGCCCCGGCTGCTGCCGCGAGATCGGCGGTCTCGTGGCCATCACCGCCCGATCGCCACGAGACCGCCGATCTCGTCCGCCGGAGTGCGACTCGAGCTCACCCGGGGACGAGCACGGCGACGTCGTCGGCGAAGGACAGCCGGGCCGCGGTGGCGCCCTGCAGGTCGTCGCGGGTGAGCCCGGCGACCATCTCGCGCACGAGGAACCCCTCGCCGGTGACGTCGAGGACGGCGAGGTCGGTGTAGACGCGGTCGACCACGCCGGCGGCGGTCAGCGGGTAGGTGCAGCGCGGCAGGAGCTTGGGCTCGCCGTGCTTGGTGGTGTGCGTCGTCATCACCAGCACCCGCCGGGCGCCGACGGCGAGGTCCATCGCGCCGCCGACCGCCGGCGGGTGGGCGACGTCGTCGGTGGCCCAGTTGGCCAGGTCCCCGGTCTCCGACACCTGGAAGGCGCCCAGGACGGTGAGGTCGAGGTGGCCGCCGCGCATCATGAGGAAGGCGTCGGTGTGGTGGAAGAACGCCCCGCCCGGCAGCAGCGTCACCGGCTGCTTGCCGGCGTTGACCAGCTCGGGGTCCTCCTCGCCGGGCACCGGAGCCGGGCCCATGCCGAGGATTCCGTTCTCCGAGTGGAAGACGACCTCCTGGTCGCTGCCCAGGCAGTCGGCGACCAGCGTGGGCAGGCCGATGCCGAGGTTGACGTAGGCGCCGTCGGGGACGTCGCGGGCGACCCGGCGGGCGACGGCGCGCACGGGCAGGCGCAGGTCGGGCCTCACGCCGGGCCCACCCGGACGACGCGGTCGACGAAGATCCCCGGCGTCACGATCGTCTCCGGGTCGAGCGCGCCCAGCGCCACGAACTCGTCGACCTCGACGACGGACAGCGTGGCGGCCGCGACCATGGTCGGGCCGAAGTTGCGCGCCGCGGTGCGGTAGACCAGGTTGCCCCAGCGGTCGGCCCGCGCCGCCTTCACCAGCGCGACGTCGCCGCGCAGCGGCTCCTCGAACACGTGCCGGCGGCCGTCGATCACCCGCACCTCCTTGCCCTCGGCGAGCCGGGTGTCGGCGCCGGTCGGGGTGAAGAAGCCCCCGAGCCCGGCGGCCGCGGCGCGCATCCGCTCGCTGAGCGTCCCCTGCGGCACCAGTTCCAGCTCCACCTCCCCGGCCCGCCAGCGCTCCTCGAACCAGACCGACCCGGCCGACCGCGGGTAGGAGCAGACGATCTTCCGCACCCGCCGCTCGCGGAGCAGCGCGGCGACGTCGGTCTCGCCGGAGCCGGCGTTGTTGGTGACCACGGTCAGGTCGGTGGTGCCCCGGTCGAGGAGCGCGTGCACCAGCTGCACCGGCACCCCCGACGCGCCGAAGCCGCCGACGAGCACGGTGGCGCCGTCCTCGATGCCCTCGACGGCGTCGGCCACCGTCGCGACCCGCTTGTCGATCACCCGTGCCTCCGCTCCGGTCGGGTGCCGACGCTAACCCGGTGGCGGTGCGCGGGGCCGACCCGCAGGCTGCCCGCGTGGGCAGGGGCACCGGGCCCGACGACGTCGTCCGGGTCAGCAAGCGGTTGTCGTACGTGCTGCGGCACCGGCCCGACAGCGTGGGACTCACCCTCGACGACGCCGGCTGGGTCGACGTCGACGCGCTCCTCGCCGCCCTGGCCGCGCACGGGCTGCCGCTGACCCGCGAGGACCTCGACCGGGTCGTGGCGGCGAACGACAAGCGCCGCTTCGCCGTCGACGGCACCGGCACGCGGATCCGGGCGAGCCAGGGGCACAGCGTGCCGGTCGCGCTGGGGTACGCCGCCGAGCAGCCGCCGGCCGTCCTCTTCCACGGCACGCCGGTGCGCTCCCTGCCCGCGGTCCTCGCCGAGGGGCTGCGCCCGGGCCGGCGGCACGCGGTGCACCTGAGCGCCGACGAGGCCACCGCCCGGGCGGTGGGGGAGCGCCGCGGCCGGGCCGCCGTCCTGCGGGTCGACGCCGCCGCGCTGGCCGCGGCCGGCGCCGTGTTCACCCGCTCGGCCAACGGCGTCTGGCTGGTCGACGCCGTCCCGCCGGGGTACCTGACCGTCCTCTAGCCGGGGACCCGCACGGCGAGCAGCGCGACGTCGTCGTGGCGGGCGACGCGGGCCACGGTGGCCAGGAGGCGGTCGCAGAGCTCCTCGAGGGGGTCGTGCGCGCGCCGGCCGAGCTCCTCGACCAGCCAGGCGGTGCCCTCGTCCAGGGTGCCGTGCCGTCGCTCGACGAGTCCGTCGGTGTACAGCAGCAGCGTGTCGCCCGGGCGCAGGAGGAGCTCGGCGTCGGTCCGGGCGGTGTCCGGCGCCACGCCCAGCAGCGGCTCGGGGGTGCGGGCGAGCAGCCGCACCGCACCGTCCGCGCCGACGAGCACCGGCGGCGGGTGGCCGGCGTTGGACCACCGCAGCCCGGCGCCCTCGCCGGTGGGGGTGACCACGGCGACGACGACGGTGGCCAGCGCGGGCGCCGCCGGGTGGGCCATCACGCGGTCCAGCGCCTCGAGGACCCCGGCCGGGGACGAGGCGTCCACGGCCACCGCGCGCAGCATCCCGCGGACCTCGGCCATGGCGGCCGCCGCCCGGGGGTCGTGGCCGGCGACGTCGCCGATCACCAGCACCGTGCCACCGTCGGCCGCGGGGAGGGCGTCGTACCAGTCCCCGCCGACCCGGGTCTCGCGCACGGCCGGCAGGTAGCGCACCGCGGACTCCAGGGACGGGACCACCGGCGGGGGTCCGAGCAGGTGACGCTGCAGGTTCTCCGCGAGCTCCAGGGACGCCCGTGCCGACGCCGCCTCGGCGCTGACCCGGGCCAGTTCGGCCTCGCGCCGCAGCCGCACCTGGCAGATCCCGAGGGCCACCACGGCCACGACGGCGATCGCCACCAGCCGGACGACCTGGACCGGGAGGGCGGGCCCCGTGTACTGCTCGTCGTAGACCCCCAGCAGGGCCGCGGTGAGCAGGGTCAGCACGCCGTAGACGACGGTGGCGCGACGCCCGGTGAGGGCGGCGGCCACGAGCGGCGCCACCGCGACCAGGCCGATGAGCACCTCCTCGCGCCCGGCGACCACGTCGAGGACGGCCAGCGAGGCCAGCACGCCGGCGGGCGGCAGGTGCGACCGGACACGCCTGCCCACACCCGCCCCCCGTCCCGCGGGTTCGCCGACCGCCGCGTCCGGCCGCCAACGTAGACGAGCCCCGGTGCGGCGCGGACCGGT
>NZ_JBJGYI010000021.1:0-84617 GCF_054049915.1 Geodermatophilus sp. SYSU D00766 | reverse complement strand
GGCGTCCTCCCGCACGTCCCACCGTGCGGGAGGACGCCCGGGGATCAGGGACCCTGATCGTGGCGCACGCGCGGCCCCGCTCAGCCGACCGGGCCCTCCAGCAGCAGGGCGAGCACCGCGCCGAGCAGCAGCGGGGGGCCGAACGGCAGCGCGGTGCGCCAGCCCGCGCGCCCGGTGGCCACCAGCAGCAGTGAGACCGCGGCGCCGGCGAGCAGGCCGAGGAACACCCCCGCCAGCAGCACGCCCCACCCGGCCCAGCCGAGCAGCAGGCCCAGCAGCGCGAGCAGCTTGACGTCGCCGAGCCCGAGGCCCGCCGGGCCGGCCAGCGCGGCGAGCAGCGCGATGCCCCCGGCCGCGGCGGCGGCCAGCAGCGCGCGGACCAGCGCCGGCCAGGTGCCCAGCAGCGCGGCGTCGGCGAGCAGGGCCGCGACGGCGACCCCGGCGGCCGGGTAGGTGACCCGGTCGGGCAGCCGGTGCACCGCGAGGTCGACCTGCGCGAGGACGACGGCGGCGCCGGCGGCCCAGGCGAGCCCGACGGTGGCCGGCCGGGCGCCGGTGAGCAGCACCGCGCCGCAGAGCAGGACGGCGAGGACGGCGGCCGAGACGAGCGCGCGGGCCGGCGTGGCGCGGGCGGCGGGGTCGCGGGCGGCCAGCCGGACGGCGGTGCGGGCCAGCAGCGGGCCGGCGACGGCGGCGGTCAGCAGCGCGAGCGCGAGCAAGAGCTCGCGCGGGAGCACGTCGTCCACCCGGTCAGCGGGCGTCCAGGGCGGCGCGCATGGCGCCCAGCGGTGCGGGCTGCCCGGTCATCAGCTCCACCTGGACGGTGGCCTGCCAGAACAGCACCTCCAGGCCGCCGAGCACGGTGGCGCCCGCCGCCTCCGCCCGCGCGGCCAGCGGGGTGGGCCAGGGCGCGTAGAGGACGTCGAGCAGGGTCTGCCCGCCGCGCCACTGCAGGCCGGCGAGGTCGGGGTGCGCGCCGACCGGGACGGTGCTGACGACGACCGGCGCCTCGACCGGGCCGTCCGCGATCCGCCGGACGACGGCCTCGACGCCGAGCGCGCCCAGCACCCGTTCGACGTCGGCGGCCCGGGACGGCTCGCGGACGAGGAGGTCGACGGACTCCGCGCCGAGCTCGGCGAGCGCCACGGCCGCGGCGGCCGCCGTCCCCCCGGCGCCGACGATCGCGGCGTGCGCGACCCGCTCCACGCCGCCGACCTGCAGCGCCATCCCGACGCCGTGGACGTCGGTGTTCTCCGCCCGCCAGCCGGTGTCGGTGTGCACCAGCGTGTTGGCCGCCCCGAGCAGGCGCGGCAGCGGCTCGACGTCGTCGGCGACCGCGACGGCGGCCTGCTTGCAGGGCATGGTCACCGAGAACCCGCGCCACTCGGGCCCGAGCCCGGCCAGCAGGACCGGCAGGTCCTCGGGGCCGAGGTCGAGCGCGTCGTAGGTCCAGCCGGTCAGGCCGAGCGCGGCGTAGGCCGCGCGGTGCAGCAGCGGCGAGAGGGAGTGCCCGACCGGGCGGCCGAGGACGGCCGCCCGGCCGGCGGGACCCGCTCCGGGCACCGGCGCGTCAGCCACCGCACCCGAGGCCGGCGTCGGCGCAGCGCTGCCGGGCGGCCACGAACTCGTCGTAGCTGGCGGTGAAGAAGTGCCGGCCGTCCTGGGACTCCAGGACGTAGTACAGGAGGTCGCCGGTGGTCGGCGCGAGCGCCGCCTCCAGCGAGGCCTCCCCGGGCGCGCTGATCGGCGTCGGCGGCAGCCCCGCCCGCGTGCGGGTGTTGTACGGGCTGTCGGTCTGCAGGTCGGTGACGGTGAGCTCGTTGCCGTTCTTCTGCAGGCCGTAGGCGAGGGTGGCGTCGATGCCGAGCGGCATCCCCTCGGTGAGCCGGTTGTAGACCACCTGCGCCACGTTCGGGCGCTCCTCGTCGAGGAGGGTCTCCGACTGCACCATCGAGGCGACGACGACGACGTCGTACACCGAGCGGCCGGCCGCGGCGGCCCGCTGCTCGAGCTGCAGGTCCGCGGCCATCTCGGTGAACCGCGAGACCATCGACCCCAGCACGTCGGCGGCGGTGGCGTCGGGCTCGACGTCGTAGGTGGCCGGGAACAGGAAGCCCTCGAGCTGGCCGTTGGCGTAGGCCGGAAGGCCCAGCGCGGCGGGGTCGGCCGCGGCGGCGCGCAGGTCCTCGATGGGCAGGCCGGTGGTCTCGGCGATGCGCTGCAGGGTGGCCTCGACGGTGAAGCCCTCGGGCACGGTGACCCGCGAGACCTGGCGGGTGGCGGGGTCGAGCAGCAGGTCGAGGGCGGCCGCGCCGCTCATCTGCTCGCGCATGCTGTAGACGCCGGGCTGGATGCCGGTGGCCGCGGGCTGGCCCTCGGCGGCGTCGACGAACGGCTCGCCGGAGGCGATGACGCCGGCGTCGACGAGCGTGCGGGCGATGTCGCTGAGGGTGTCGCCCTCCCCGACGCGGACCTGCACGGTCCCGGTGCCGGCGCCGGTGTAGTCCTCGGCCTCGGGGTTGACCAGCCCGATGAGGGCGCGGCCGCCGAAGACGATGCCGGCCACGAGGCCGGCGAGGACCAGCAGCGCGAGCAGGTTGGCCAGCGGGCTGCGGCGGCGCCTCCCCGAGCGGGTCGCGCGGCCCGAGCCGAGGACGGGGTGCTCGTCGGTGTGGTCGTCGTCGTGGTGGTGCAGATCGGTGTGGACGTCGTCGTGGTGCTCGTCCTCCGCGGCGGCGCGCCGGCCGCGGCGTCCCCGGCGACCGGGGTCGCGGCCGCCGGCGCCGAGGACCTCCAGGCCGCCGGTGGCCTCGTCGTCCTCGTGCGGGTCGGGGTCGGTGCGGTAGGCGGCCACGGTGGCGTCGGGGTCGGTGACGCCCCCGTCGGCACCGTCCCGGTCGGCCATCCGCGACCAGGCGCTCTTGGGGCGCGGCGGCAGGCCGGTCGCGGGCGGCTCGGGCGCACCGCCGGGCAGCGGCCCGGTGCGGTCGTCGTCGCGGTCGTCGTCGCCGGGGTCGGAGTGCCGGCCGCTGAGCACCGGCCCGGCCCACCGGGAGCCGGCGGCGCCGGGTCCGGTCGGGACCGGGCCCACCGGCAGCTGCGCGGTCCGGGGCAGGTCGACCGGCCGGTTGCCCTGCCAGGTGCCCGAGGGGAGGACGTCGGGTCCCGCGTGCCGGCCCCGCCCCCCGTACGGCGGGACCGGACCCGTCACGAGCGCTCCCGCTGGGAGTCGAGATAGGCCTGGAGGATGACCACGGCGGCGGCCTGGTCGATCACGGGGCGCTGGGCGCGGCTGTCGAGCCCGTTCGCCCGCAGGGAACTGGCTGCGGTCACGGTGGAGAGCCTCTCGTCGACGAGGTGCACGGGCACGCTGCCGATGCGCCCGGCGAGTGACCGAGAGTAGGCACGCGCTTCCCGCGCGGAGGCGCCCGACGCACCCGACAGGTGCCTCGGCTCCCCCACGATCACCTCTGTCACCTCGTGTTCGGCGACCAGCGCGGCGATCCGGTCCAGGTCGCCCCCGTCCCGGCGGCGCTCGACGGTCTCCAGCGGGCTGGCCAGCGTGCCGGTGGGGTCCGACAGCGCGACGCCGACCCGCACCGTGCCGACGTCGATTCCGAGCCGGCGGCCCTGCCGGGGACGGCGCGGGGGCAGCGGCAGCCCCTGCGACAGGTCGATCTCGGTGGTCTCGTTGCGGACCGGCGGGAACCCGGCGCGCAGGTCGATCTGCTCGGTGCGGTGGTGCACCGGCTGCGGCGGCTGCTGCCGGGGCGGCGCCTGCCGGGGCCGCGACGGCGGCACCGCCGGGCGGCCCTGGACGCGCCGCTCCCCCACGTCGCCGGTCTCGTCGGGGCGCTGCTCGGGCACTCCGGTCACCTCCCTGCGGCGGTCTCGACCGCCTGTTCGCCGGCCTGGAGGGCGGCGGGGATGCCGCCCGGGTCCGTGCCGCCCCCCTGGGCGACGTCGGCCTTCCCGCCACCCCGGCCTCCGACCGGGGCCGCCGCGGCGCGCAGCACGTCGTTGGCCGACAGGCCGCGCTCCTGCGCGGCCGGGGTGAGCGCGGCGACGAGAGCCACCTTGCCCCCGGCCTCCGAGGCGAGCAAGACGACACCCGGGCGCTCCCCGAGGCGCGCGCGGACGTCGAGGGCCAGCGTGCGCAGGTCGCCGCCGGAGAGCCCGGCCGGCGCGGCGGTGACGACGGCGACCCCGCCGACGTCGCGCGCGTCGGCGGCCAGCTGCCCGGCCGCGGCCCGGTTCTGCTGGGCGCGCAGCTCGGCGATCTCCCGCTCGGCGTCGCGCAGCCGCGCCAGGATGCCGCCGACCCGGTCGGTGAGGCCGTCGGTGGGCGCCTTGAGCAGCTCGCCGAGCTGGCGGACGAGGTCGCGCTCGCGGGCGAGGTAGCGGAAGCCCTCGAGGCCGACGACGGCCTCGACGCGGCGCGCGCCCGACCCGACCGAGGACTCGCCGGTCAGCGCCAGCGTGCCGATCTGCGCGCTGCCGGTGACGTGCGTGCCACCGCAGAGCTCGCGCGACCACGGCCCGCCGATCTCCACGACGCGCACCTGCTCGCCGTAGGTCTCGCCGAACAGCGCCAGCGCGCCGATGGCCTGGGCCTCGGGCAGCGTCATGTACTCGGCGCGCACCCGGTGGTCGGCGCGCACGGCGGCGTTGGCGACGTCCTCGATGTCGTGCCGCTGCTGCAGGGTGAGCGCCCCCTGCCAGGCGAAGTCCAGCCGCAGGTAGCCGGGGCGGTTGTAGGACCCGGACTGCAGCGCCTGCGGGCCGAGCACCTGGCGCAGCGCGGCGTGCACCACGTGCGTGCCCGAGTGCGCCTGGCAGGCCGACAGCCGCCACTCGCGGTCGACCTCGGCGGTCAGCTCGGCGCCCTCGGCGAGCTCGCCCTCGAGCACCCGCACCTGGTGCACGACCAGGCCCTTGACCGGGCGCTGCACGTCGAGCACCTCGGCGCGGCCGCCGTCCCAGCTCAGCGTGCCGGCGTCGGCCACCTGGCCGCCGGACTCGGCGTAGAAGGGCGTGCGGTCCAGGACGACGCGGGTGACCTCCCCCGGCCCGGCCGGCGCGGCCGGCGCGTCGTCCTCGCCCAGGTCGCCGACCACGCCGAGGACGCGCGAGTCGGTGCGCAGGGTGTCGTAGGCCCGCCAGTCGGTGGGGCCGTGCTCGGCGAGCAGCCGGCGGTAGGCGAGGACGTCGACCGAGCCGGTGCGCTTGGCGCGGGCGTCGGCGCGGGCCCGGTCGCGCTGCTGCTGCATGAGCGCGCGGAAGCCCGCCTCGTCGACGGTCACGCCCTGCTCGGCGGCCATCTCGAGGGTGACGTCGATCGGGAAGCCGTAGGTGTCGTGCAGCGAGAACGCCTGCTCCCCCGACAGCGACGGCGTGCCGGCGGCCTTGGCCTGCGCCACGGCGGTGTCGAACAGCGCGGTGCCGGAGGTGAGGGTGCGCCGGAACGCCTCCTCCTCGGCGTAGGCGACGGCGCTGATCCGGTCGAAGTCGGCGACGACCTCCGGGTAGCTCGCGCCCATCGCGTCGCGGGAGACCGGCAGCAGCTCGGGCAAGGTGGCGGCGTCGACGCCGAGCAGCCGCATCGAGCGCACGGCGCGGCGCAGCAGCCGGCGCAGGATGTAGCCGCGGCCCTCGTTGCCCGGCGTGACCCCGTCGCCGATGAGCATCAGCCCGCTGCGGACGTGGTCGGCGACCACCCGCAGCCGCACGTCGGCGTCGTGGTCCTTGCCGTAGGTGACCCCGGCGAGGTCGGCGGCGCGGCGCAGCACCGGCGCGACCTCGTCGATCTCGTACATGTTGTCGACGCCCTGCAGCAGGTAGGCCACCCGCTCCAGGCCCATGCCGGTGTCGATGTTCTTCTTCGGCAGCTCGCCGAGGACCCGGAAGTCCTCCTTGCTCCGGACGTCGGTGAGCTCGTACTGCATGAAGACGAGGTTCCAGATCTCCAGGAACCGGTCGCCGGCGGTGTCGACCAGCGGGCCGCCGTCCGGGCCGTACTCCGGACCGCGGTCGAAGTAGATCTCCGAGCACGGGCCACCGGGGCCGTCGGCGCCGGTGTGCCAGTAGTTGTCCTTCTTGCCCAGCCGCTGGATGCGCTCGAGCGGCAGCCCGGCGATGCGGTGCCAGGCGTCGGCGGCCTCGTCGTCGTCGAGGTAGACGGTGACCCAGATGCGGTCGGGGTCGAAGCCGAGCCCGCCGTCCTCGACCCGCCCGGTGACCAGGTCCCAGGCGTGCTGGACGGCGCCCTCCTTGAAGTAGTCGCCGAAGGAGAAGTTGCCGTTCATCTGGAAGAACGTGCCGTGGCGGGTGGTCTTGCCCACCTCCTCGATGTCGAGGGTGCGCACGCACTTCTGCACGCTGGTGGCCCGCGGGAACGGCGCGGGCTCCCGGCCGGTCAGGTACGGGATGAACGGCACCATGCCGGCGACGGTGAACAGCAGCGAGGGGTCGGGCGACACCAGCGAGGCGCTGGGGACGACGGTGTGGCCGCGCTGCTCGAAGTGGTGCAGGAAGCGGCGGCGGATCTCGGCGGTCTGCATGGCCTACTCGGTCTCTGGCGACAGGGGTGTGGCGGCGGGGACGTCCCCCGCGGGGTGGGAGCTGCTCAGCGGTCGGCCGCGTGTGCGCCGCGCCGCGCCGGCAGCGTGGGCAGCTGGGCCTGGTCGCGGTCGGGCAGCGGCGCGTCGAGGCCGGTGCCGGCGCGCAGCTCCTCCTCGCGCGCGGCGGCCGCGGCGCGCACGTCGGCGCCGAAGTCGCCGATGGCCTCGGCGAGCTCGCGCAGGCTCTCGGCCAGGGCCCCGGCCACGCCCTGGGGCGTGAGCTTCTCCGCCGCGCGGGAGAGCTTGCGGACGACGAGGGCGCCGATCGTGACGCCCATCGCGAGCCAGAACAGCCGGCGCATCAGGCGGCCCGCCGGGCGGCGCGCCGCGCGCGGCGGTCGGCCTTGTCGCGGGCGGCGGCCTCGGCGATCGCCTGGCCCTCCCGGCGCTTGCGGGTGGCGCTGCGCACGCCGTAGCTGAACGCGGCGACCTTGATCAGCGGGCTGCCGACGGTGGCGGCGACGACGCTGGTCAGCGCGGCGACGTTGCTCGACACGTTGGCCGCGTTGCCGGTGATGTCGTCGACCCGCTCGAGGTTGCTGTTGACCTGGGCGATGGTGGTCTGGGCCTGGCCGAGGATCGGCTGGCTCTGCTCGCGCACCTGGCGGATGGTCAGCGTCGTCTCGTCCAGCGTGCGCCCGAGCTTGAGCAGCGGGACGGCGAGCAACGCCACCAGCAGCACCAGCGCCAGGGCGGCGATCAGTCCGGCCCACTCTCCTGCGGACACGCGGCGTCTCCTCTTCTCGCGTCGGCGGCCGGCGTGGTCGGCAACGCCCGGCGTGGCCACAGTAGTCGCGGCCCCCGGCGGTCAGCGGGTGCGCCGGAGGATGGCCCGGAGCTTGGCCAGCCGCGCGCCGATGGCGCTCTCCGCGCCGCGGCTGGTGGGCCGGTAGTAGTCGCGCCCGACCAGCGCGTCGGGCGGGTACTGCTGCGGCACGATGCCCTCGGGCGCGTCGTGCGGGTAGACGTAGGTCTTCCCGTGGCCGAGCTGCTTCGCGCCGGCGTAGTGCGCGTCGCGCAGCCCGGGGGGCACCGGCCCGGCCAGCCCCGCCCGCACGTCGGCGACCGACTCGCCGATGGCCACGGTGACCGCGTTGGACTTCGGCGCGGTGGCCAGGTGGACGACGGCGTGCGCGAGCGGGAAGTGGCCCTCGGGCATGCCGATGAAGGCGACCGCCTCGGCCGCGGCGACGGCGGTCTGCAGCGCCGTCGGGTCGGCCATGCCGATGTCCTCGCTGGCGGCGATGACCAGCCGGCGGGCGATGAAGCGCGGGTCCTCCCCCGCCACGACCATGCGCGCCAGGTAGTGCAGCGCGGCGTCGACGTCGCTGCCGCGGATGGACTTGATCAGCGCGCTGGCGACGTCGTAGTGCGCGTCGCCCTGCCGGTCGTAGCGGACGGCGGCCTGCGCGACGGCGGTCTCCAGCGTGGCGAGGTCGATCTCGCTCGCGCCCGCCGACCGCGCGGCGCCGGCGCCGGACTCCAGCGCGGTGAGCGCCTTGCGCCCGTCGCCGCCGGCGACACGGACCAGGTGCTCCTCGGCCTCGGCGCTCAGCGTCACCGCGCCGCCCAGCCCGCGCTCGCTGGTGAGGGCGCGGTGCAGCAGCGCGCGGACGTCGTCGTCGGACAGCGGCTGCAGGGCGAGCACGAGGCTGCGGGACAGGAGCGGGCTGACGACCGAGAAGAAGGGGTTCTCCGTGGTGGCCGCGATCAGGCTGACGATGCGGTCCTCGACCGCCGAGAGCAGGGAGTCCTGCTGGGTCTTGGAGAAGCGGTGCACCTCGTCGATGAACAGCACGGTGCGCCGGCCGGCGTAGGTGAGCTCCCGCTTGGCGCCGGAGATGACCGCGCGGACCTCCTTGACGCCGGCGTCGAGGGCCGACAGCTGCACGAACTGGCGCTTGGTGGCCAGGGAGATGACGTGCGCCAGGGTGGTCTTGCCGGTGCCCGGCGGGCCGTAGAGGACCAGCGACATGGGCTCGTCGGCCTCCACCAGCCGCCGCAGCGGCGCGCGCGGGCCGAGCAGGTGCGACTGGCCGACGACCTCGTCGAGCGAGCGCGGCCGCATGCGCACCGCCAGCGGCGCACCGGGGTCGGGGGCGCCGCTCTCCTCCGCCGGCTCGTCGAACAGCGACGTCACGGGTAGCGACGCTACCCGCGGGGCACGACAGCCCCGTGCAGCAGCGACACATCGGAGACCGCACCGTCAGCGCCGTCGGGCTCGGGGCGATGCCCCTGTCCACCCGGACCGACCGCCCCGCCCGCGAGGACGCCGTCGCCACCGTGCACGCCGCGCTCGACGCGGGCGTGACGCTGGTCGACACCGCCGACGCCTACGCCCTCGACGAGTCCGAGTTCGGGCACAACGAGTCCCTCGTGGCCGAGGCCCTGGCCTCCTACGGCCCGGGCGCGGACGACGTGCTCGTGGCCACCAAGGGCGGGCACACCCGCCGCGGCACCGACTGGGAGCTCGACGGGTCCCCGGGCTACCTGCGGCGGGCGTGCGAGGCGTCGCTGCGGCGGCTCGGCGTCGAGGCGATCGGGCTCTACCAGTTCCACCGGCCCGACCCCGCGACGCCGTGGGAGGAGTCGATGGGCGGGCTGCGCCAGCTCGCCGACGACGGCCTCGTGCAGATGGTGGGCATCTCCAACGCCGACGTCGCCCAGATCGACGTCGCCCGCTCGATCGTGGGCCCGGCGCTGGTGGCGGTGCAGAACCAGTTCTCGCCGGGGTGGCGGCACTCGGCCGGCGAGATCGCGCACTGCGCCGGGCACGGGCTGGCGTTCATCCCGTGGAGCCCGTTCGGCGGCGTGTCGTCGGCGGGGTCGCTGGGGTCGGCGGCGCCGCAGTTCGCCGAGGTCGCCGAGGAGCTGGGCGTGTCGGTGTACCGGGTGACGCTGGCCTGGCACCTCGCGCAGGCCGACGTCGTGGTGCCCATCCCGGGGGCGTCGCGGGCGTCGTCGATCCGCGACTCCGCGGCCGCCGCCGACCTGCGGCTCACCCCCGAGCAGCTGGCCCGCCTGGACGGCTGAGCGCCCTGCTGCGTGCGCGTTGATCATCGGCTCGTTGCCGCTCGCCCCGGCGTGTCCGCGCGTGCCGGCGGCAACGACCCGGTGATCAACCCCCCGGCCGCCATCCCCGGGTCAGCAGCGCCCGCCGCGTGCGCTCGACGACGACGGCGGGACCGGTCAGGTGCCGGCCCGCGAAGCGCAGCACCAGCCACCCGCCCGCCGCCATGAGCGAGTACCGGTCGACGTCGCGGCCGAACTGCGCCGCCTCGGCGTGCTGCCGGCCCTCGTACTCGATCGCCACCCGGTGCTCGGCGTAACCCAGGTCGGCGTGCGCCACGACGCGGCCCCGGCGGTCCAGCACGGGCACCTGCACCTGCGGGCCGGGCAGGTCGCTGGTCAGCAGCCAGAACCGCAGCAGGGACTCCGGCCGCGACATCGCGCCGGGTGACAGCAGCGCCGCGCACTCCCGCGCCCGCACCACGCCCCGCACCCGCCCGGCCCGAGCCAGCCGGCGGTCGAGAGCGGCGGCGTCCAGGTGACCGGACCGCAGGAGCGCGTCGCCGACGGCCACCAGTTCCGCCGGCGGGAGGCGCTGCGCCAGGTCGAGGAATGTCTGCGCGCCGGAGGAGACCCGCAGTCCCGCGACCTCGGTGACGTCCTCGGCCCGGAGGTCCCGCACGTGCACCGCCAGTCCCCGCCGCTGGGGCAGGACCGGACGCGGCCGCAGCACGACCTCGACCTCAGGTGGAGGGTCAGCCTGCGCGCCGAGCAGGACGGCGGCGGTGCCCACCCCGAACGCCGCATCGGGCGGCAGCAGGCGCGTCCAGGCGCGGCAGCGGGCAAGGAGACCGTCCTCCGCCGCGGCCGACAGGTACAGGCCGCGGGTCAGCCGCCGCCCGTCCGCGGCCACCTGCCGCCGGCGCGCACCGGCTCTCCGCGCCTCGCTCCAGGTGTAGGTGAGCGGCAGCTCGACGTCGTCCACGCGACGACGGTGCTGTCACCGCAGCGGGCGACACCTGGCCCGGGCCCACCTGTGGACGCAGGGTCGCCCTGTGGGAAGTCGTCCCGCCCACGACGACCATCGGCTCGTTGCCGCCCGCACCGGCGTGTCGGTGCGTGTCGGCGGCAACGAGCCGATGGTCGACGAGAGGGCAGCTGCTCAGTCGTCGAAGACGAGCGACGGGGTGTCCTGCTGCAGCGTCTGGCCGCGGAAGAACTCCGGGTGCCGCGAGCGCCACACGAGCATCAGCACCGCGCCGAGCACGAGCAGGCCGATGCCGATGACGAACACGCTGCCCAGCCCGAACACCGACGAGCCGCTGCCGTAGGCGGGGTCGAGGGTGTCGATCGCGGTCTGGACGAACACCGCCGTCAGCATCAGGGCCCCGAGCAGGGGCACGATGCCCTTGATCCACAGGTCCTTCACGCTGCGGCGCAGCTCGTGGCGGAAGTACCAGACGCAGGCGTAGGCGGTCAGCCCGTAGTAGAAGCAGATCATCAGCCCGAGCGCGTAGATCGTGTCGATGAGCACGTTCTCGCTGATGAGGGTCATCCCCACGTAGAACAGCGCGGTCGCGACGCCGGCGACCAGCGTGGCCGTCGACGGGCCCCGGTAGCGCGGGTGCACCTCGGCCAGGCCCTTGGGCAGCGCGCCGTAGGTGGCCATCGCCAGCAGGGTGCGCGTCGGCGGGAGGAACGTGGTCTGCAGCGACGACGCCGAGCTCGCCACCACCGCGAGGAAGAGCAGGAACGCCAGCCCCGGGCCGAGCACCGGACCGGCGAGGGCGGCGAAGACGTTGTCACCGGTGTCGGGGTTGCCGAGCCCCGTGCCCTCGGTGCCGATGCCGGCGTACATCTGCACCGCGATGGCCGCGGTCAGGTACGTGAGCACGATGACCACGATGGTCAGCAGCGCCGCCCGCCCGGGCGTGCGCGCCGAGCCGGTCGTCTCCTCGTTGACCGTCAGGCAGGTGTCCCAGCCCCAGTAGATGAACAGCGACAGCGACAGCCCCGCGGTGAAGGCGCTGAACGAGGAGACCGCGGTCGGGTCCAGCCAGGAGAACTCGAACGGGATGCCGCCCGGCGCCGAGCCGGACTTGACCAGCGCCAGCACCACGAACAGCAGCAGCACGGCCATCTGGAAGCCGACCAGCGTGTACTGCAGCCGCTTGGTCGCCTCGACCCCGCGGTAGGTGATCCAGGTGGCCAGCGCCACGAACACCACGCAGGTCACCACGTTGACCAGCCGGTTGTCACCGAGCGCGCCGACGCTCTCGGAGCCGGTGATCTCACCGAGCAGCAGGTAGAAGAAGGAGACGGCGACCCCGGCGAGGTTGGACAGCACGATGACCGTCGCCAGCAGCGCCCCCCAGCCGGCCAGCCAGCCGACGTAGGGGTTGAACGCCTTGGTGGCCCAGGTGAACGAGGTGCCGCAGTCCGGCGCGACCCGGTTGAGCTCCCGGTAGCCGTAGGCCACCAGCAGCATGGGGATGAAGCCGACGAGGAAGACGGCCGGCATCTGCAGGCCGACCTCGGTCACCGTCGGGCCCAGCGTCGCGGTGAGCGCGTAGACCGGCGCGATGCTGGAGATGCCGAGGACGACGCTGGCGAGCAGGCCGACCGAGTTCTTCGACAGGCCCTTGGCCCTCAGGTCCGCCGGCCCGGTCGCCGACCGCTGGTCCAGAGTCATGCACGTCCTCCTCGTCGCGCCGAGCCGGCGCACAGGCAGACCCGGCGTGTGCGGCGGGTCACAGCGGAGACGATCAGGCGGCCGTCGCGGGAGCGGAAGACTCCGCCCCGTACACCGGCGGGGCGGTGCGTCGACAGTCCGGCGCCTCCCGTCCCGCGGATCCCCGCGTCGGAGGCGCGCCCGGCCACCGTTTCGCGCGCCTACGAACGCCGGACGCACGCTTTCCGCGGCGATCCGGCCCGACGGCCGCGACCCCCCGCCCGACCGCGGCAACGAGCGGCCGGGCGAGCGCCAGATTCCGGATTCCGTCGTCCGGGGCCCTTGACAGCGCGGATCCCGTCGTCAGGATGGACCCGTACCCTGCGGGCACACCGGCCGCACGAAGGATCGGACTCGACGCGATGACGCGCTATGGCGCCCAGTACGGGCCCGACATCACCTACCTCGGCGTCGAGCGGTGTGATCTCGACGACCCCGCCACGTACGACGGCGCCGACGTCGTCGTCCTCGGGGCGCCCTTCGACGGGGGGACGTCGCACCGGCCCGGCACCCGCTTCGGCCCGCAGGCCATCCGGATGACCGACTACCTGCCGCACGACGGCTCCCGGCCCAGCCTGGCGCTGCGCACCGACGGCCTGCGCGACCTGCGGGTGCTCGACGCCGGCGACGTCGAGATGTACTCCGGCGACATCGAGACGGCCCTGCCGGCGCTGGAGGCCGCCGTCGAGAGGGTCGCCCGCGCCGGCGCGATCCCGGTCGTGCTCGGCGGGGACCACTCGATCGCCTTCGCCGACGCCAAGGGCGTCGCCAACGTCCTCGGCCACGGCCGGGTCTCGATGATCCACTTCGACGCGCACGCCGACACCGGCGACATCGAGTTCGGCTCGCTGTGGGGCCACGGCCAGCCCATGCGCCGGCTGATCGAGTCCGGCGCGCTGCGCGGCGACCGGTTCCTGCAGGTCGGGCTGCGCGGTTACTGGCCGCCGCCGGAGACCCTCGACTGGATGGCGCAGCGGCGGATGCGCTCCTACGAGATGACCGAGATCGGGCACCGCGGGCTGGACGCGTGCCTCACCGAGGCCTCCGCCATCGCCACCGACGAGTGCGACGGCGTCTTCCTCTCCGTCGACATCGACGTCTGCGACCCCGGGCACGCGCCGGGCACCGGCACCCCCGAGCCCGGCGGGCTGACCGCGCGGCAACTGCTCGACGCCGTCCGCCGGCTCTGCCTCGAGCTGCCGGTGGTCGGGGTCGACGTCGTCGAGGTCAGCCCGCCCTACGACCACGCCGACGTCACCGCCGCCCTCGCCAACCGGGTGGTGCTCGAGGCCCTCTCGGCCATCGCCCGCCGCCGCCGCGACGCCCGCGACGGCACCCGCTGGGACCCCGCCCTCCCCCTCCTCGCCGACCGCCCCGACCCGACCCCGGAGACCCAGGCATGACCGCTCACCCGCTCGACCCGCTGACCACCGACGAGTTCCGCGCGGCCGCGGCCGTCCTCCGCCGCGACAAGGGGGTCGACGAGCGCTGGCGGTTCGCCTCGATCGAGCTCAGGGAGCCGGCCAAGGACGTCGTCCGCGCGTTCACCCCCGGCGACCCGGTCCGGCGCGAGGCCCGTGTCACCGTGTGGAGCCGCGATGAGGGGACGCCGTACAAGGCCGTCGTCTCGCTCACCGACGACGCCGTCGTCTCGTGGGAGGCGGTGCCCGGCCAGCAGGCCAACATGACCCTCGACGAGTGGCACGAGGCGCACGAGGTGCTCATCCAGCACCCCGACGTCGTGGCGGCGCTGGCCAAGCGCGGCATCACCGACCTCGACCTGGTGCTCATCGACACCTGGGCCTACGGCCACTCGCTCATCCCGCAGGGGCTGCAGGACCGCCGGGTCGGCTGGACCGACGTGTGGCGGCGCTCGGCCCCGGACGCCAACCCCTACGCCAACCCGGTGATGGGGCTGCACTTCGTCGTCGACCTCAACACGATGGAGCTGCTGCAGATCGAGGACACCCCGCCGCCGGCGCAGCCCGCCGTCATGGGCGAGTACCTGCCCGCGCTGGTGCCCGGCCTGCAGCAGCGCACCGACGTCCGGCCGCTGGAGATCACCCAGCCCGAGGGCGTCTCCTTCGCGCTCGACGGCTCCGAGCTGCGCTGGCAGAAGTGGTCGATGCGGCTGGGCTTCAACCACCGCGAGGGCCTGGTGATCCACCGGGTCGCCTACGACGGCCGCCCGATCGCGCACCGGATGTCCTTCGCCGAGATGGTCGTGCCCTACCGCGACCCCAGCCCCGACCACCACCGGCGCACCGCCTTCGACATCGGCGAGTGGGGCCTGGGTTACATGACCACGTCGCTGAAGCTCGGCTGCGACTGCCTCGGCGAGATCACCTACGTCGACGCCGTCCTCAGCGACAGCCGCGGCGAGCCCTACACCATCGAGAACGCCATCTGCCTGCACGAGGAGGACGACGGCGTGCTGTGGAAGCACGTCGACGAGCAGGCGGGGTCGGAGGTGCGGCGCTCGCGGCGGATGGTCGTCTCGTTCCACGCGACGGTGGCCAACTACGAGTACCTGACCTACTGGCGCTTCTACCAGGACGGCACGGTGCAGTGCGAGGTCCGCGCCACCGGGATCATGGTGACCAGCGCCTACGAGGGCACCCCGCCGGCGTACGGCACCGTCGTCGACGAGCGCACCTACGCACCGATCCACCAGCACTTCATCGTCGCCCGGCTCGACATGGAGGTCGACGGGCCGGACAACACCGTCGTCGTCACCGAGAGCGAGGCGCTGCCGGTCTCCGACGACAACCCCTACGGCCTGGCGGTGGTCACCCGCAGCCGGCCGGTGCGCTCGGAGGCCGAGGGCCGCGTCGACGTCGACTTCGCCAGCCAGCGGTCGGTCAAGGTGGTCAACCGCACCCGGCCCAACCGGCTCGGGACCGCCCCGGGCTACAAGCTGTACGCCAACTCGCCGCTGCCGGCCCTGGCCGACCCCAGCGCGCCGTTCCGGCAGCGGGCCCAGGTCATCGACCACCCGGTGTGGGTCAGCCGCTTCGACGAGGAGGAGCGCTGGCCGGCCGGCGAGTTCTGCAACCAGAGCCGCCGGGACGCCGGGCTGCCGGTCTGGCAGGAGGCCGACCGCCCGCTGGAGGACACCGACGTCGTGCTGTGGCACGTGTTCGGCATCCACCACGTGCCGCGGCCCGAGGACTGGCCGGTCATGCCGGTCGACGTGGTGTCCTTCGAGCTCAAGCCGGCCGGCTTCTTCGACCGCAACCCGGCCCTGGACGTGCCGCCGTCCACCGCGCGGCACTGCCACTGAGGGAGGACCCCGCTGCTGAGTGGCCGGCAGCTGCGCCCCGCGCCGGGGGTCCGCAGCTGCTGGCCGCCACCGCGGCGGGGGTGGCGACGGCGGCCGCGCTGCTGCACCTGCCGCTGCTCGGGCCCGGCCGGCACGGGGCGCTGTCGCTGGCCCTCGCGCTGGCCTGCCTGGCGTGCGCGGTGCACCTGTGGCGCCGCCCGGGCGCGGCGACGTGGGCGGGACACGTCACGGCGGCGGCGCTGATGCCGGCCCACCTGCTCCTGGCCGGTCCGGGTCACCACGGCGGGTCCGCCGCCACGGCGGTGGACCCGGCTGCGTGGGCGCCGCCGGCGCTGCTGCTGCTGGCCGGCCTCGGGGTCGCGCTGGGGCTGGTGCGCTGGGCGGTGGGTACCGACGTCCCGCTGCGCGCCCGGCCGAGGCAGGTGCCGGCTCAGATCCCGGCGGCCGTCGGCGGCAGGTCGGGACGGCGGGTGCCCCAGGCGTAGGTCTGCTTGCGCAGGCCCAGGTAGAGGTGGGTCTCGGTCGACGTCACGCCCTCGATCGCCCGGATGCGGGCCACCGTGCCGAGCAGCTGGTCGTCGTCCTCGGCCACCACCTCGACGAGCAGGTCGGCGGGACCGGCGGTGACAACCACGTAGATGACCTCGGTCAGCGCGGCGATCGCGTCGCCGACCTCGCGGGGGTCACCGCCGGTCCGCACCGTCACCATCGCCTGGCGGGAGAACCCCACCTGCAGCGGGTCGGTCACGGCCACCACCTGCATGACCCCGGCGTCGAGCAGCCGCTGCACGCGCTGGCGGACGGCGGCCTCGGACAGCCCGACGGCGTGCGCGACCCGGGCGTAGGGTCGCCGGCCGTCCTGCTGGAGCTGCTCGATGATCGCCCTGGAGACGTCGTCCAGGACGAACTCACGCTCCCGGATCGCCACCGCCCCCTCCCGGCCGCTGCTGTGCCTGCAGCCTAGCGACGGGGAGGGGCGTCCCCCACCGGCGCGCCACCCGTCCGGGTCAGGAGGAGCGCGCTCACGCGGGCGGGTGCAGGGCCAGCCACAGCTCGGCGCGGGTGCCGGGCTCGTCGAGGTCGCGGCCGAGCAGGTCCCCGGCCCGCGCCATCCGCTTGCGCAGCGTGTGCCGGTGGACGCCGAGGGCCGCCGCGGCCGGCTCCCACTGCCCGTGGTGGGCCAGCCACGCCCGCAGCGAGTCGACCAGGTCACCGGCGCCGGCGCGGTCGGCCGCGACCAGCGGCGCGAGCAGCGCGTCGGCGAAGGCGCGGGTGGCCGCCGGGTCGAGCAGGGCGGGCAGCCCGCGGCCGGCGAGCTCGGCGAACGTGGCCACCCCGCCCCCGCGCGCCCGGCTGTGCTCGGCCGCCTGCCGGGCCTGGCGCACGCCGTCGGCCAGCCGGCTCCACGGCACCGGACCGGACACGCCGACCGCCGTCTGCGGCACCCGCTCGGGCAGCCGCGCCAGCCGCTCCGGCAGCGGCCCGTCGGAGGCGACCAGCAGCACCAGGGCGTCGCCGTCGAGCTCGGCGGAGAACGACGGCGAGCCGGTCGCGGCCGCGGCGTCGGCGGCGACGTCGACGGCGGCCGCCCGCTGACCGACCTCGCCGAGGACCACGTGCACCCGCAGCGGCTCGGCCGGCAGCCGCTCCCCCAGCGCCGCGACCGCCTCGCCGACGGCGGCCTCCTCGCCGGCCAGCAGCATCCGCAGCAGCGCCGCGCGCAGCGCCGCCATGGCGCTGTCGAGGCCGCGGGACTGCTCCAGCCGCAGGGTGAGCAGGCCGACGGCGGCGTTGACCACGTGCCGGTCGGCGGCGTGGACGGGGCCGGGCCGGCCGACGGCGAGGAAACCGCGGGTGCGCCGCTCGTTGCCCAGCGACTGCAGCAGCACCGTCTCCCCCGGCCCGGTCAGCGCCGCGCTCGCCGGCGCGCGCACCGACCGCAGCCGGTCCACCTCCGGCCGCAGCGCCTCCGCGCGGCCGGCGGCCGCCGCCGGCACCGCCTCGAGCACGGTCCCGGCGGTGTCGAGCAGCAGCACCCAGCCGCCCACCTGCCGGGCGAGGCGCTGCAGCAGCGGTGCCGGGGAGCCGGGGGCCAGCGCCGCGCGGGTGAGCTCCTGCTGCGCGGTCGCCGCCCGGGCCACCGCGGCGTACTCGTCGGCGGCCAGCGCGGCCGACACGCTGCGGGACAGCGCGATGAACGGCGTCCGGTGCGGCACCTCCAGTAGCGCCAGCCCGGCGCGCTCGGCGGCGGCGACCAGGTCGGCCGGGACGGCGTCGACCCCGAGCCCGGTGCCCAGGCCCAGCCCGACGACGCCGGCCGCGGCCAACCGCGACACGTACGCCTCCACCGGCTCGCCGCGCAGCGCCAGGCCGGTGGTCAGCAGCAGCTCCCCGCCCTCGAGGAACGGCGTCGGGTCGGCCAGCTCGCTGACGTGGACCCAGGACACCGGCCGGTCGACCCCGCCGCCCGGGGTGTGCAGCACCAGGCCGAGCGCCGGGTCGGCGACCAGGTCGGCGACGGTGACCGGCACGGCAGCTCCCGGCGACGAAGTGGACATCCGCGCGTGGCCCACGCGCCGGTCTGGACGGTACCGCCGGTGTGGCGGGCGTCCCACACTCGAGCAGGGAGCCTCCCCCGCCGGAGGCACCGGCCCGCCCGCGACGTCGAGGAGCACCCGTGACCGACCTGCTCGAGCCCACCACCACGCTTCCCCAGGAGCGGCGGCTGGTCACCCCGGTCCCCGGCCCCCGGTCGGCGGAGCTCATGGCCCGCCGGTCGGCCACCGTCTCGGCCGGCGTCGGCACCACCCTGCCGGTCTTCGTCGAGCGCGCCGGCGGCGGCGTGGTCGTCGACGTCGACGGCAACTCGCTCATCGACCTCGGCTCGGGCATCGCCGTGGTCAACGTCGGCAACGCCGCCCCGCGGGTGGTGGCGGCGGTGCAGGAGCAGGTGGCCGCCTTCACCCACACCTGCTTCATGGTCACGCCCTACGAGGGCTACGTCGCCGTCTGCGAGGAGCTCGCCCGCGTCACCCCCGGCGACCACGAGAAGCGCTCGGCGCTGTTCAACACCGGCTCCGAGGCCGTCGAGAACGCCGTCAAGATCGCCCGGCACGCCACCGGCCGGCAGGCCGTCGTCGTCTTCGACCACGCCTACCACGGCCGCACCAACCTCACGATGGCGCTGACGGCGAAGAACATGCCGTACAAGCACCGCTTCGGCCCGTTCGCGCCCGAGGTCTACCGGGTGCCGATGTCCTACCCGTTCCGCGACGAGCCCGGCCTGACCGGCGCCGAGGCCGCCGCCCGCGCCATCGCCCAGATCGAGGCGCAGGTGGGCGCGGCCAACGTCGCCGCGGTGCTCATCGAGCCGATCCAGGGCGAGGGCGGCTTCGTCGTCCCGGCCCCCGGCTTCCTGCCGGCGCTGGCCGACTGGTGCCGCGCCTCGGGTGCGGTGTTCGTCGCCGACGAGGTGCAGACCGGCTTCTGCCGCACCGGCGACTGGTTCGCCTCCGAGCACGAGGGCGTCGTCCCCGACCTGGTGACCCTCGCCAAGGGCATGGCCGGCGGCCTGCCGCTGGCCGCGGTGACCGGCCGCGCCGAGATCATGGACGCCGTGCACACCGGCGGGCTCGGGGGGACCTACGGCGGCAACCCGGTGGCCTGCGCCGCCGCGCTGGCCTCCATGGAGACCATGCGCGCGCAGGACCTGACCGGCGCCGCGCGCGCCATCGGGGACACCATGCTCCCCCGCCTGCGCGCGCTGCAGGAGCGCACGCCGGCCATCGGCGACGTCCGCGGCCGGGGCGCCATGATCGCCGTCGAGATCGTGAAGCCGGGCACCACCGAGCCCGACCCCGAGCTGACCGGCCGGGTCGCCCGCGCCTGCCACGTCGAGGGTGTCGTCGTCCTGACCGCCGGCACCTTCGGCAACGTGCTGCGCTTCCTGCCGCCCCTGGTCATCGGCCAGGACCTGCTCGGCGAGGGCCTCGACGTCCTCGACGCGGCCTTCGCCGCGCACGCCGGCTGATGGCGGCGCCGACCGCCCTGCGGCCGGCGCGGCGCGTCACCCTGCAGCCGGACCCGGGCACCGGGTCCGGCGGCAGGGTCGTCGCCGTGGCCGGGTGGCCGGGGCAGCGCCCGCTGCTGGCCGACGTCGTCCCCGTCTTCGAGCGGCTCGGCGTCCGGGTCGCCGACGCCGTCGCGCTGCCCGGCGCCGACGGCGTCGCGCCCTCCCGGCTGGAGCTGGTGCTGCCGGAGTCCGCCTCCCCCGACACCGCGCTGCCGGCGCTGGAGCAGGCGCTGGCGGCGGCCTGGGCCGGGGAGACCGAGCTCGACGGGCTGTCGCGGCTGACCGTCCTCGCCGGCGTGCCGGTGCGCGACGTCGCGGTCCTGCGGGCCGCCTGCCGCTACCTGGCCCAGACCGGCACGGGGCTCTCGCGCGGGTACGTCGAGGAGACCGTGCTCGCCGCCCCGGAGGTCGCCCGGGCGCTGCTGCGGCACTTCACCGCCCGGCACGACCCCGACTCCCGCGACCCCGCCGCCGAGCAGCGGGCGGCCGCCGACCTCGACGCGCTGCTGGCGGCGACCACCAGCCTCGACCAGGACCGCATCCTGCGCGGCCTGCGCGACGTCCTCGCCGCGGTGCTGCGCACCAACGCCTTCCAGCGCGACGCCGACGGCCGGCCGCGGCCGCAGCTGGCGCTGAAGATCGACTCGTCGCGGCTGGGCTCCTTGCCGGCGCCGCGGCCGTGGGTGGAGACCTTCGTGTGCTCCCCGACCATGGAGGGCCTGCACCTGCGCGGCGCCGCCGTGGCCCGCGGCGGCGTCCGGTGGTCCGAGCGCCCCGAGGACTTCCGCACCGAGGTGCTCGGCCTGCTCAAGGCCCAGCTGGTCAAGAACGCCGTCATCGTGCCGGCCGGGGCCAAGGGCGCCTTCGTCGTCCGCCGCGACCTGCGCGGCCTCGACCGCGCCGCCGTCGGCCGGGAGGTGGCCGCGGCCTACCGCTGCTTCGTCGAGGGGCTGCTCGACGTCACCGACGACCGGACCGAGGACGGCGTGGTCCACCCCGCCCGGACGGTGGTCCACGACGGGCCCGACCCCTACCTGGTGCTGGCCGCCGACAAGGGGACGGCGGCCTTCTCCGACCTGGCCAACGAGATCGCGGTGCGTCGCGGCTTCTGGCTCGGTGACGCGTTCGCCTCGGGCGGGTCGACCGGCTACGACCACAAGGCCATGGGCATCACCGCCCGCGGCGCGTGGGTGTCGGTCCGCCGGCACCTGCGCGAGCTGGGCACCGACCCCGACACCGACCCGGTGACCGTCGTCGGCGTCGGCGACATGTCCGGCGACGTGTTCGGCAACGGGATGCTGCTGTCGGAGCGGCTGCGGCTGGTGGCCGCGTTCGACCACCGGCACGTGTTCCTCGACCCCGATCCGGACGCGGCGACCTCGTTCACCGAGCGCCGGCGACTGGCCGCGCTGCCCGGGTCGTCCTGGGCCGACTACGACCCCGCCGTCCTCTCCCCCGGCGGCGGCGTGTTCCGGCGCGACGCCAAGTCGGTGCCGCTGAGCCCGCAGGTCCGCGCGCGGCTCGGGACGACGGCGACCGAGCTGCCCCCGGCCGAGCTGGTGCGGGCGGTGCTGCGGGCGCCGGTGGACCTGCTGTGGAACGGCGGGATCGGCACGTACGTGCGCGCCGACGGCGAGACCGACGCCGAGGTGGGCGACCGCGCCAACGACGCGGTGCGGGTAACCGCCGGGGAGCTGCGCTGCCGGGTCGTGAGCGAGGGCGGCAACCTCGGGCTCACCCAGCGGGCGCGGGTCGAGGCCGCGCGGGCCGGCATCCGGGTCAACGCCGACTTCATCGACAACTCCGCCGGCGTGGACACCTCCGACCGCGAGGTCAACCTCAAGATCCTGCTGCGCGGCGCCGTCCGCGACGGCGAGCTGACCGTCGCCGAGCGCGACGCGCTGCTGCGGGAGCTCACCGGCGAGGTGGCCGACGCCGTGCTGGCCGACAACGCGCTGCAGGCCCGCGCCCTGTCGGTCTGCGCCGACCAGGCGCCGTTCCTCCTCGACCGGCACGCGCGGCTGATCCGCGACCTGGAGGAGCAGGCGGGGCTCGACCGGGAACTGGAGCGGCTGCCCTCGGAGGCGGAGGTCGAGCGGCTGCGGCAGGCCGGGTGCGGGCTGACCCGCCCGGAGGCCGCGGTGCTGCTGGCCTACTCCAAGAACCTCGTCCGCGAGGAGCTGCTGGCCGGCGACCTGCCCGACGACCCGGCCCTGGCCGGGGTGCTGCACGCCTACTTCCCGCGTGCGGTCCGCGAGCGCTGGCCCGACCGCGTCGCCGCGCACCCGCTGGCCCGCGAGATCACCGCCACGCAGCTGGCCAACGTCCTGGTCAACCGGGTCGGCCCGGGCTTCCTGCTGCGGCTGGAGGAGCGCCACGGCGTCGGGACCGCGGTGGCCGCGCGCGCCTTCGCCGCGGCCGAGGCCGTCCTCGGCCTGGACCGGCTCTGGGCGCTGGTCGACGCCGACGTGCCGCTGGCCGTCGAGCGGCTGGCCCTGCCGGAGCTGCAGCGGGCCACCGAGCACGCCGCCGACCGGCTGCTGCGGCGCCGGCCGGAACCGGCGGAGCTGTCGGCCGCCGTCCCCCGGCTGACCCGGCTGGTCGCCGCGCTCGACCCGGCGGGCTGGCTCGCCCGGCCCGGGTCGGAGGCCGAGCGGGCCCGCGCGCTGCGGGACGACCTGCTCGCGGCCGGCGCACCCACCGAGCTGGCCGAGGGGCTGGCCGCGCTGCGCTGCGCCGGCGACGTCCTCGAGCTGGTGGAGCTCGCCGGGGACACCGGCCGGCCCGTGACCGCGGTGGCCGACGCGCACGTGCGGCTGGGCGAGCTCCTCGGCCTGCCGGCGGTGCGCGACCGGGTGGTCGACGAGCCCGCGGACTCCTCCTGGGTGCTGTCGGCCAAGAGCGCCCTGCGCGACCAGCTCGACGCCTGCCGGGTCACGCTGACCCGCGCGGCGGTGACGACGGCGGGCGGCGACGCCACCGTCTTCGCCGCGCGGCACGCCGCCGCCGTCGCCCGGTTCGCCGCCGTCCGCGACGCCGCGCTGGCCGCACCCGACCCGGTGGTGCCGGTGCTGACCGTGGTGGTCGGCGAGCTGCACCGGCTGGTCGCGGCCGCCGCCTGAGGAGGCGACACGACGAGGCCCTGGCCCCCGCGAGGGGGACCGGGGCCTCGGGGCGTCCGGGGGGTCAGACGTCGATGCCGGTGAGCACCAGCACGCGCTCCTCGGTGAGGTCCTCCATGGCCGCGTGCACGCCCTCGCGCCCGGTGCCGGAGTCCTTCACCCCGCCGTAGGGCATCTGGTCGGCGCGGAAGCTCGGCACGTCGCCGACGACGACGCCGCCGACGTCGAGCACCTGCGCGGCGCGGAAGGCGACCTGCAGGTCGCGGGTGAAGACGCCGGCCTGCAGCCCGAAGCGGCTGTCGTTCACGCGGTCGAACGCCTCGTCGAGGGAGTCGACGGCGTCGATCACGACGACCGGGCCGAAGACCTCCTCGCAGGCCAGCTTCGCCGTCGCCGGGACGTCGCTGAGCACGGTCGGCGCGTACGTGGCGCCCTCGCGCGCGCCGCCGGTGAGCACCCGGGCGCCCGCGGCGACGGCCTCGTCGACCCAGCTCTCCACCCGGCGGGCGGCGGCCTCGTCGATGAGCGGGCCGACGTCGGTGGCCGGGTCGGTGGGGTCGCCGGTGGCCAGCCGCTGCACCGCCTCCACGACCCGCGTGGTCAGCGCCTCGGCGACCGCGCGGTGGGCGAACACCCGCTGCACGGAGATGCAGGACTGCCCGCCCTGGTACATGGCGAAGGTCGCGATCCGCGACGCCGCCCACGACAGCGACTTCTCGTCGTCCTGGTCCGGGCCGACGACGGCGGCCGCGTTGCCGCCCAGCTCGAGGGTGACGTGCTTGCGCGGCGCGGACTCGCGGATCGCCCAGCCCACGGGCACCGAGCCGGTGAAGGACACGACCGGCAGGCGCGGGTCGCGCACCAGGTCGGCGGCGACCTCGTTGGGCACCGGCAGCACCGACCAGGAGCCCGAGGGCAGCTCGGTCTCGGCGAGCAGCTCCCCGAGCAGCAGCGCGGTCAGCGGGGTGGCCGGGGCGGGCTTGAGCACGATCGGCGCGCCGACGGCGATGGCCGGGGCGACCTTGTGGGCGACCAGGTTGAGCGGGAAGTTGAACGGCGCGATGCCGAGCACCGGGCCGCGGGGCACGCGTCGCACCAGGGCCATGCGGCCGGTGGCGGCCGGGTCGGTGTCCAGCCGCTGCAGCGTGCCCGACCAGCGGCGGGCCTCCTCGGCGCCCCAGCGGAAGGTCGACACCGCCCGCGCGACCTCCAGGCGCGCCCACTTCAGCGGCTTGCCCGACTCGGCGGTGATCAGCGCGGCGACCTCCTCGGCGCGCTCGGCGAGGCGGCGGGAGACGGTGTCGAGGGCGGCGGCCCGCACGTGCGCGGGGGTGGCGGCGAACTCGCGGCGCACCCGCGCGGCCTCGGCGACCGCGGTCTCGACGTCGTCGGGGGTGGCGGTGGTGGTCCGGCCGGCCAGGGACCCGTCGTGCGGCGAGCGGACCTCGAGCACCTCGCTGCCGTGGGCGGGGCGCCCGGCGATCCAGTACGGGGTGGTCATGGGTCCTCCTCGGGGACGGAGCGGGTGCTGCGAGCGTGCCCGACGACTCCCCCGTCCCGGGACGGCCGATCCGTCCACCGCCGCGGCGCGAGGGCGCCGTCCTGGCACACCGGGACGGTGCCGCCGGGCAGGGTGCGCCGCTACGATCCGGGCACCCAGGACGTCCTCCGACGACGGGATCCGTTGCCATGACCACCACGGAGCAGGACTTCACCCCGTCCGGACGGCCCACCGCCGCGGACGAGACCGCCCACCTGTGGCTGCACTTCTCCCGCATGGGCGCCTACCGCGACACCCCACCGCCGGTGATCGTCCGCGGCGAGGGCGCTCGGATCTTCGACGACCGCGGCCGCAGCTACCTCGACGGGCTGTCCGGGCTGTTCGTCGTCCAGGCCGGCCACGGGCGCCGGGTGCTGGCCGAGGCCGCCGCGCGGCAGGCCGAGCAGCTGGCGTTCTTCCCGCTGTGGTCCTACGCCCACCCGACGGCGATCGAGCTCTCCCGGCGGCTGGCCGCCGCCGCCCCCGGCGACCTGGACCGGGTCTTCTTCACCACCGGCGGCAGCGAGGCCGTGGAGACGGCGTGGAAGGTGGCCAAGCAGTACTTCAAGCTGACCGGCCGGCCGCAGAAGACCAAGGTGGTCAGCCGGGCGGTCGCCTACCACGGGACCACGCACGGGGCGCTGTCCATCACCGGCATCCCCGCGCTCAAGACGCCCTTCGAGCCGCTGGTCCCCGGCAGCATCCGGGTGCCCAACACCAACATCTACCGGGCGCCGCTGTTCGGCGACGACCCCGAGGCGTTCGGGCGGTGGGCGGCCGACCAGATCGAGCAGGCGATCCTCCTCGAGGGCCCCGACACCGTGGCGGCGGTGTTCCTCGAGCCGGTGCAGAACGCCGGCGGGTGCTTCCCGCCGCCGCCGGGCTACTTCGCGCGGGTCCGCGAGATCTGCGACCGGCACGACGTGCTGCTGGTCAGCGACGAGGTGATCTGCGCCTTCGGCCGGCTGGGCACCACCTTCGCCTGCGAGAAGGCCGGCTTCGTGCCGGACATGATCACCTGCGCCAAGGGCATGACCTCGGGCTACTCCCCGATCGGCGCGATGATCGCCTCCGGCCGCGTCGTCGAGCCCTTCCTCCGCGACACCGCGTCGCTCCCGCACGGCTACACCTTCGGCGGGCACCCGGTCAGCTGCGCGGTGGCCCTGGCCAACCTCGACCTGATGGAGGAGGAGCAGCTCGGGCAGCGGGTGCTCGCCTCCGAGGGTGCCTTCCGCGCCACGCTCGAGAAGCTGCTGGACCTGCCGATCGTCGGCGACGTCCGCGGCGACGGGTACTTCTACGGCATCGAGCTGGTCAAGGACAAGGCGACGAAGGAGACCTTCGACGCCGCGGAGTCCGAGCGGCTGCTGCGCGGGTTCCTCTCCGGCGCGCTGTTCGAGGCGGGCCTGTACTGCCGCGCCGACGACCGCGGCGACCCGGTGGTCCAGCTCGCGCCGCCGCTGATCTGCGGCCAGGCCGAGTTCGACGAGATGGAGCAGGTCCTCCGCAGCGTGCTCACCGAGGCCTGGGCCAAGCTCTGATCGCCGAGGCAATGGAAGCTCTCCGCACGTCCCGGGGCCCAGGACGTGCGGAGAGCTTCCTATGCCGCGTCTCCCCTCACGGGCACGCAGAGCACCGGGCGGTCGGACAGGTGCAGCAGCTTGTGCGACACCGACCCGAGGAAGGCGCCGCGCAGCGGGCTCTCCCCGCGGGTGCCGACGACGATGAACCGGCCGTCGTGCCGGTGCGCGGCCTCCACCAGCGCCTGGGCCGGCTTCTGGGACAGCACCTCGACCACCGTCGCGACGCCGGCCGCCCGCGCCTCCTCGACGGCGTGCGCCACCGCGGTGCGGCCGATCTCGGTGAGCGCGCGCTGGTGGGCCTGGAACTCCTCCCCCATCCCCCCGGGCGGCTCGACGCCGTACACGAGGACCAGCGGCTCCTCGAAGCGGGCGGCCAGCGAGATCGCCGTGGCCAGCGCCGGCCGCGACCCCGGCGACTCGTCGTAGCCCAGCACGATGCTCACCGCAGGTCCTCGTCGACGTCGATGCGCTCCCCGGCGATCCCGGGCCGCTCCTGCCAGTACCGGCCGTCCCGGGTCCGCCAGACGAACATCAGCACCAGACCGACGAGGAAGATCCCGACGCCGATCACCAGCGGCGGCCCCACGCCCAGCCACGCCTGGCCGGTGTAGGAGTTCGCCGGGTCGGCGAGATCGCGGATCGACAGCACCAGCAGCCAGACGAGCAGCCCCGCCCCCACCAGCGGGCCGAGCCCGATGAGCAGGAACGCCGACACGCTGCGGGTCAGCTGCCGGCGGTGGTAGACGGCGCAGGCGATGCCGGTGAGCGCGTAGTAGAAGGCGATCAGCAGCGACAGCGCGGTGATCGAGTCGAACAGCGCGTTCTCGCTGACCAGGCTCACCACGACGAACCAGACGCTGGCGATGACGCCGACCCACCAGGTGGAGACGTCGGGGGTGCGGTGGCGCGGCGAGATGTGCCCGAACCGGCGGGGCAGCGCGTGCCGCCGCGCCATGGACAGACCGGTGCGCGACGCCGGGAGGATCGTCGTCTGGGTCGACGCGATCGCCGCGGTGGCCACCGCCAGCAGGACCACCCAGTCCCAGCCGCCCATGACCTCGGTGGACAGCAGGGCGAAGATCGCCTCCTCCTCGTCGGCGTTGTCGGCGAGGTAGTCGGTGCCGGCGAAGGCGAGCACCGCGATCGCGACGGCGACGTAGGTGACCAGCAGGACGAGGGTGGACACGATCGCGGCGCGGCCGGGCGTGGAGGTGGAGTCGCGGGTCTCCTCGGTGAGGTTCACCGCCGACTCCCAGCCCCAGTAGGCGAACACGCCGAGCAGCAGCCCGCCGGAGAGCGCCGCGCCGCCCGCGCCGAAGGGGTTCAGCCAGCTCCAGCTGGGGTCCAGCCCGCCCAGCGGGCTGTCGCCGCTCACCCCGCGGTAGATCGCGACCGCGGCGAACACCAGCAGCGCGGCGGTCTGGGCGAGGATCAGCGCGTTCTGCAGCCGGGCCGACAGCTCGGTGCCGAGCACGCAGATCCAGGTCATCAGCAGGATCAGCGCGACGGTGAGCACGAGGACGACGGCGGTGTTCTCGGCCAGCGAGTCGAGGTTCAGCGTCCGGAGCGTGAAGACGACGCCGACGTTGGCCAGCGACCCGATGATCAGGACGCCGGTCATCGTGATGGCCCAGCCGCCGATCCACCCGGCCCACGGCCCCATGGCCCGGGTGACCCAGGAGAACGTCGTCCCGCAGTCGGGGTCGACCCGGTTGAGCGCGGCGAAGGCCGAGGCGATGAGCAGCATCGGCACGAAGGAGGCCAGCAGCACGCCGGGGGCGTGCACCCCGGTGAGGGCCACCAGTGCGCCGATGATGGCCGCCAGCGAGTAGGCCGGCGAGGTGGAGGCCAGGCCGATCACGAGGACGTCGAGGAACCCGATGGCGCCCGGGCGGAGGGTCGCCTCGTCCCCCGGGCGGACCGCGGGCTCGGCTGGATCCGGCTTCATGCGACGGTTATGGCAGCAGATGGCCCGTTGGACAAGGGTTCGGCGTTCGCAGACCTGTCCTCGCTGCGGAACTCGTCGCTAGGGTGGCCGCCTCCCGTGGAGGTGGACATGCGCATCCTGCTGGTCGGCGCCGGCGGTGTCGGCAGCGCGGTGACGGCCATCGCGGCGCGTCGCGACTTCGTGGAACGCCTCGTCGTCGCCGACTTCGACCCGGCCCGCGCCGAGAAGGCGGTGGCCGCGACCGGGGACCCCCGCCTCGTCGCCGCCCGGGTGGACGCCGCCGACGAGGACGCCGTCCGGGCCCTGCTCGCCGAGCACCGCTGCGACGTGCTGCTCAACGCGACCGACCCGCGGTTCGTCATGCCGCTGTTCCGCGCGTCGCTCGCGGCCGGCGTCGACTACCTCGACATGGCGATGTCGCTGTCGCGCCCGCACCCCGAGCGGCCGTACGAGCAGACCGGGGTCAAGCTCGGCGACGAGCAGTTCGCCCTCGCCGCCGAGTGGGAGGCGGCCGGGCGGCTGGCCCTCGTGGGCATGGGCGTGGAGCCCGGGCTGTCCGACGTGTTCGCCCGCTACGCCGCCGACCACCTGTTCACCGAGATCGACGAGCTCGGGGTGCGCGACGGGGCGGACCTGACCGTGCGGGGCCACGCGTTCGCGCCGTCGTTCAGCATCTGGACCACCATCGAGGAGTGCCTCAACCCGCCGGTCGTGTGGGAGCGGGACCGGGGCTGGTACACCACCGAGCCCTTCAGCGAGCCGGAGGTCTTCGACTTCCCCGAGGGCATCGGCCCGGTGGAGTGCGTCAACGTGGAGCACGAGGAGGTGCTCCTCATGCCGCGCTGGGTCGACGCCCGCCGGGTCACCTTCAAGTACGGCCTCGGCAGCGAGTTCATCGGCGTCCTCAAGGCGCTGCACACCACCGGCCTGGACTCCACGACGCCGGTCCGCGTCGGCGACGTCGAGGTCGCCCCGCGCGACCTGGTCGCCGCGGCGCTGCCCGACCCCGCCACGCTCGGTGAGCTGATGACCGGGCGGACCTGCGCGGGCCTCTGGGTGTCGGGCACGGGCACCGACGGGCGCCCGCGGCAGGTCTACCTGTACCACGTGGTGGACAACGCCTGGTCGATGGCCGAGTACGGGTCCCAGGCGGTGGTCTGGCAGACCGCCGTCAACCCCGTGGTCGCCCTCGAGCTGCTGGCCACGGGCCGGTGGCGGGGCAGCGGGGTGCTCGGCCCGGAGGCGTTCGACGCGGTGCCCTTCCTCGACCTGCTGACCGACTACGGCTCCCCCTGGGGGCTGCGCGAGGGCGGGTAGCCGCTCCGGGGGCCCGGCCTCCCTGAGGAGACCGGGCCCACGCCGCTCAGGCGAAGGCGGGCATGACCTCGTCGTGGATGAGCCGCAGCTGCTCGTCGACGGTGGCCACCCCGGCCAGCTCGCGGCCGGTGAACGCCTTGACCAGCGAGGCGTCGGTGATGGCGGCGATGAGGTGGTTGACCCCCGTCGGCTCGATCTCCTTGATCTTGGCCGTGACCTCCTCGGGCGTGCCGGAGAACGACAGCTTGTCGGCGATCTCCGGGCTGGTGAGCTCGATGCCCTTGGCGAGGTCCCCGCCGGCGATCGCGTCGATGATCGGCTTCAGGCTGTCGGGGTCCACGCCGTTGCGCTCGAGCTGCTCGGCGGGCATCGAGGAGGCGTAGATGCCCACCATGCTGCGGGCGGCGTCCTTGGCCGCGGCGGAGTCGCGGCCGACCGAGACGACCACCCACGCGCCGAAGTCCAGCGTCGTCCAGTCCTTGCCCGCCCGCTCGGCGCCGGCGCGCAGGTTCTCGGCGGCGTACTCGTAGGCCTCGCGGGTGTAGCTCAGCGCGTGGTGGCAGCCGTCGGAGTGCTCGGCGGCGGCCTGGAACGACTTGGGCCCGCGCATCGCGCCCATCTTCACCGGCAGGTGCTGCTGCACCGGGCGGGCGAAGGTGAACAGCCCGTCGTAGGAGAAGAACTCCCCGTCGAAGGTGATGGCGCCGTCGTCGAGGAAGGTGCGCATGACCTTGACGCCCTCGACGACCCGCGAGAGCGGCTTCGTCGTCTTCCAGTCCGTCCTGTACTGCGCGAGCAGGCCGAAGTTGCCGCTGGAGAGGACGACCTCCGCCCGCCCGCCGGTGAGCTCGTCGAGCGTCGCGGCGGCCTGGGCGATGAGCGTCGGCTCGCGCAGGGTGACCGCCGAGACGCTCGGGCCCATCCGGACGCGCGAGGTCCGCGCGGCCGCGGCCGCGAACAGCAGCCACAGGTCCTTGTGCCAGGTCTCGTCGGCGGCGTAGACGGCGTGGAAGCCGAGTTCGTCGGCGAGCTCGATCGCCCGCAGCGACTCCTCGAGCGGGTAGTCGGGCAGCATCGCGTAGCTGAACTTCATCGGATCTCCTCACTCACCGGGACACCGGCGTCCCGCCGGATCTGCTGGAGCTGTGCGGCCACCTCGCGGGCGTCGCCCTCGGGGACGTGTGCAGAGTGCCGGTCCGGCCGGGCGCCGAACAGGTACAGCAGCCCGGTGCCGGCGACGATCGCCAGGCCGATCGCGACGATCCAGCGGTCGAGGAAGGTCTCGGTGCCCGGCGCGGGCCTGATCAGCAGGACGATGGCGAAGACCCCGTAGGCCAGGGCGAGGACGTTGACCACCAGCCCGGCCGGGCCGAGGTTCCACACCCCCGCCGGGCGCCAGCCGCGCAGCCGCTGCCGCAGCGCGGCGAGCACCACGGCCTGGAAGGCGACGTAGATGCCGAGGACGGCGAACGCGGTGACGCGGGCCAGGGAGTCCGGCCGCCAGAAGACGAACAGGCAGATGAGCACCGGGACGACGCAGACGACCAGCAGCGCGTTGGTCGGGACGGAGTGCCGGCTGGAGACGTGCGAGAGCCAGCCGCTGGCCGGGAGCATGCGGTCGCGGGCGAAGGCGTAGAGCAGCCGGCTGCCGGCGGCCTGCAGCGACAGCACGCACGAGACGAAGGCGACCACGGTGACGACGAGGAAGACCTTTGAGCCGACGGTCCCCAGCGAGCTCTCCAGGATGGTGGGGATCGGGTCGACGTCCTCCCCGGCCATGATCGCCTGCAGCTGGGCGTCAGGGGCGGCCAGCACGTAGCCGGCGTAGGACAGGAAGCCCGAGACCCCGCCGACGAGGATGGTGAGGATCATCGCCCGCGGGATCCGGCGGGCCGGGTCGGCGACCTCCTCGGCGACGTCGCCGCAGGCCTCGAACCCGTAGAAGAGGAACAGCCCGGACAGCGCCGCGGCGAGGAAGGTGCCGAGGTACCCCTCGCCGCCGCCGGCGCCGAGGGTGTCGAAGAAGATCCCGAAGGGCTGCTCGCGGCGGAACAGCAGCAGGAACAGCCCCAGGGCGACGACGCCGACGAGCTCGGCGGCCAGCCCGATGCGGGCGATGCGGGCGAGGGTGCGGGTGCCGCTGTAGTTGACGCAGAAGGCGAGGACGAGCAGCCCCACCGCGGTGGCGAGGACGACGCCGGGGGTGGCGTCGACGCCGAGCAGCGCGGCGACGAACCCGCCGCCGAACTCGGCGACCGCGGTGACGGTCACGATGATCGCCCAGATGTAGACCCACGAGACGATCCAGGCGTAGCGCCGGTTCCACAGCCGCCGGGTCCACGGGTAGATGCCGCCGGCGAGCGGGTACTGCGAGACGACCTCGCCGAAGACCAGCGCGACCAGCAGCTGGCCGAACCCGACGATGACGATCCACCAGATCGCCGGCGGCCCCCCGATGGACAGGCTGTAGGCGAACAGCGAGTACACGCCGACCAGCGGCGACAGGTAGGTGAAGCCGAGGGCCATGTTGGCCCACAGGCCCATGCTCCGGTCGAACTCCCGGGAGTACCCGAGGGCGGCGAGCTGGGCGTCGTCGTCGGTCCGGCCGACGGGTCCTCCTGGTGCGGTCACCGGGCGGTCTCCTCGCGAGGGTGGGGGGCGCGCCGGCGCCGAGCCGGTGTGCCCCAGGCCACAGGGACCGCCGAAACCTATAGAGCCAGAGGTCACAGGACAAGAGTCGTCCCGCCTCCCTCCGGAGGCTCGTGCTCAGGCGGTGAGCAGGCTGCGGTCCTCGACCGGCACGAGCCGCCACGGGACGCCGGGGACGGCGGTGGCCGGGCCGGCGGCGATCCCGGCCGGGGGGACCAGCGCGCCGACCAGCCACCGCGGCGAGGTGGACAGGACGACGCGGTCCTCGTCGTTGAGGAGCAGGAACGGCGCCCCCGGGGCGAGCCGGCCCAGCAGGTGCGCCTCGAACCGGCCCACCGCGACGTCGGCCCCGGCCACCCCGACGAACTCGCCGTCGACGACGACCGGCTCGGTCAGCGTCAGCAGGTACCGCCCGGTGCCGTGGACGTCGACGTAGGGGCCGACGACGTGCCGCCGCCCGGTCCGGCGGGGGACGTCGAACCACTCGGCCGCCGTGTAGTCGTAGTAGCCGAGGCTGGTCGGCCGCAGGTCGGGCTCGAGCGTGCGCAGCCGGCCGCCGTCGGGGTCGAGCTGCCACCACTCCAGGTGCAGCGGCAGGCCGCGGTCGGGGCGCGGCGCGACGACCAGCCCGAGCCCGACGGCGAGCTGGCCGGGCCGGTGCAGCAGCTCGCGGACGTCGTCGTCGAGGACCGGCCGCCCGGACCGCAGCCCCTCGCGCGCGGCCGGCCGCAGCGCCGCGGCGTGCACCTCGGCGACCGTGGCGAAGACCCCCTCGACGACCTCGCCGACGATCCCGGCCACGGTCTCCGGCACGGCCCGGCGGCCGTCGCTCACGAGACCTCCCGGCGGTCGGCGGCCCCTTCGCCCCCGCGCAGCCGCAGCTCGATCGACCACCGCGTGCGGGTCTCCACGTGCTCCTCGGTGAGCGTGCGCGCCGTGGCCGGGTCGCGGGCCTCGATCGCGTCGAGCACCGCGCGGTGGCCGGCGACGATGCGGTCGAGCAGCGCGGGCGCGTGGGCCGGCGGCCAGGGCAGCTGCCCGAGCTCCAGGTGCAGGTCCATCTCCTGCATGGTCAGGCGCACCGACTGGGCGCAGGCGGCCAGCTCGACGTAGTAGCGGCCCTCGGCCCGGCGCTGCCCGGTCACCGTGTCGGCCCGCGCCAGCCGGTCGACGATGTCGCGCAGCCGGGCGATCTCGACCCGGGACGCCCGGGTCGCGGCGAGCCGGGCCGCGGCCGAGGCCACCGCGCCGTGCGCGTCGCCGAGCTCGCGCAGGTCCGTGGTGGCCAGCTCGGCCAGCCGGGCGTCGGCGAGCTCGCCGAGGACGTCGTCGCGGGCCTGCACGAAGCTGCCGCCGCCGCGGCCGCGGCGGGTGGCGACCAGCCCGAGCCCGCGCAGCTCGGCCAGCGCCTCGCGCAGCGTCATCGTCGAGACGTTGAGCATGGTGGCCAGCTCGGTCTCGGCCGGGAGCTGCTCGCCGTCGCCGAGCAGACCCAGGGCGATGGCGCTGCCCACCCGGCGCACGACCGCCTCGCTGCGCAGGGCGCCGTCGTCGAGGGGGGCGAAGACCGCGCGACGGGCGTCCCCGCTGAGCAGTTGCACGCTCGCCTCCTGTCACAGGTGGTCGCCCCAGTGTGACACCGGGGATCTGCAGTCTTAACCGTTGAATCCATAGGTTTTGGTGGCTAGCGTGGCGCACACCCCAGCCACCCTGTGACGAGGAGCACGCAGTGACACAGGTCGAGCCCGACCGGGCGACGGGGACGAGCCCCCGTGTCGACGCCCTCTCCGAGCCGTTCACCCCGGGCGCCCCGTCCAACCCGCCGGAGCTGGCGGACTACCCCGAGACGCTGGCCGGGCCGGTCCCCCCGCCGCGCCAGGACCCGAGGACGGCGGCCTTCGTCGAGCAGTGGCGCAACGCCTCGTACAACTGCTACTCCTCCGGCCACAAGTTCTGCCGCGAGGTCTGCCCGGTCACCCAGGTCGAGCGCAACGAGTCCTGGACCCCCACCGCGTTCCACGCCAACGTCGTCGCCATGGAGCGCGGCGAGCTCGACATCGAGGACGTCGCCGCCGACTACGTCAACTGCACCCAGTGCGGCGCGTGCGAGCTGCGGTGCCCGAACACGCTGTTCACCGGCGACTTCTACCGCTTCCGCACCCGCACCGTCGACGTCGTCAAGGCGGTGCGCTCGCTGGCCGTCGAGAGCGGCGTGCACCAGCCGAGCTGGCAGATCTGGAACGAGCGCACCGACCTGCGCACCCACGAGCCGGTGCTCGGCGAGACCCCGGTCAGCCAGGAGCGGGTGCGCGACTGGGCCGAGGGCCTCGACATCCCCATCGGCGGCGAGACGGTCCTGTTCGTCGACTGCGAGGCCGCCTTCTACCGGACTTCAGTGCCCCGCGCGGTGGCGCAGGTGCTGCAGCTGGCCGGCTACGAGTTCGGCCTCATGGGCGAGCAGTGGTGCTGCGGCGGCCCGGCCGCGGAGATGGGCTACGCCGAGCAGGCCAAGCGCTTCGCCCGGCACAACCTGGACAACTGGCGGGCCACCGGCACCAAGCGGCTGCTGGTGCTCGACCCGCACGACTACATCAGCTTCACCGAGGACTACCCGCGCTACTTCGGCGAGGAGTTCGACATCGAGGTCGTGCTGGTGATCGAGGTGTTCGCCCAGCTGCTGCGCGAGGGCCGACTGACGCCGTCGGTGCCGGTGGACCGGGCGATCACCTACCACGACCCGTGCCGGCTCAACAAGCGCAAGGGCATCTGGGCGGAGCCGCGCGAGCTGCTGCGCGCCATCCCGGGGCTGCGGTTCGAGGACGTCGACCGGGTCACCCAGTGGTCCTACTGCTCCGGCGGCGGCGGTGGCCTGCCGATCGAGAAGCCCGAGCTCACCGCGAAGATCAGCGCGCTGCGCCTGGAGCGGGCCGCCGAGCTCGACGTCGACACCCTGGTCAGCGCGTGCCCGTGGTCGGAGCGCCCGCTGTCGGAGGCCGGGGACGCGCAGGACATCGACGTCGTCGACCTGCACGAGCTGTTCGCCCAGTCCCTCGGCATCACCGTCGGCGGCTCCCGCGGCGACGTCGGCGACCGCCGGCTGGCCCAGGAGCGCACCGGCGTCCCCGGGCGGGCCCGGCGGGCCACGGGCACCTGCGCCGGCTCGGGCGGCGGGTGCGGCAACGTCGGCGGCTGCGGGTGCGGGGGGCACTGACCATGACGATCACCGAACCGGCCCCCTTCACCACCGAGCCGCTGAGCGACGACCGGCTCAACCAGCTCGTCGCCGCCCTGCGGCCGGTGCTGGCCGACGACCAGGTCCTGCTGGCCAAGACCGACCGCTGGAACCGCGCCCGGGTGCCGGCACCGTTCCCGGTGCACCGCTGGTCCGAGCGGGTCCCCGACGTCGTGGTCATGCCCACCTCCACCGAGCAGGTCGCCGCGGTGGTGCGGATCGCCAACGAGCTCAAGATCCCCGTCGTCCCCCGCGACGGCGGCACCGGGCTGACCGACGGCGCGGTCCCGCACCGGCGCGGCATCGTCGTCGACGTCAAGAAGATGAACCAGGTCCACGAGCTGGACCTGGTCAACCGGACCGTCACCGTCGGCACCGGCATCAACATGCTCAAGCTCAACGAGCGGCTGGCCCAGCACGGGCTGTTCTACCCCGACGACCCGGCGTCCTACCCGTGCTCGCTGGTCGGCGGCCGGATCGGCACCAGCGGCTGGTCGCTGATCGGCTCCCGCTACGGCCACACCCGCGACCTGGTGCTCAGCTTCGACCACGTGCTGCCCACCGGCGAGGTGCTGCACGTCGGCGACGGCATCGGCCGCAAGATCAGCAAGAGCTCCAGCGGCTACCAGCTCAAGCACCTGTTCATGGGCCACCAGGGCACCCTCGGCATCGCCACGAAGGCGACGCTCAAGCTCTTCCCCAAGCCCGAGGCCGAGCTCTCGCCGTTCTGGGCGTTCGACGACTACGACGCCGCGCACGCCTGCACCGGCGCGCTCGCCCGCGCCGGGGTGGCCACCTTCGCCGGCGCGGTGCTCTTCGACGAGCACAAGGTCGCCTACCTGCGGCGCGACGACGAGGCCTACATCCCGCAGCCGGCCGACGTCCGGGCGCTGGTCTGCGCGGTCATGTACGGCTACGAGGACGAGGTGCGCGCCGGCGGCAAGCGGCTGTTCCGCATCGCCAAGGAGCACGGCGCCCGCTACCTCGGCGACGAGATCTCCGAAGGCGACTGGGCCGCCCGCCACGACCGGTACGCCACCCCCCTGCACGGCCGCACCAAGGACGGCCAGGTCATCCCGATGTCGTGGCACTGCGAGGACGCCGCGGTGAACTTCTCCGCCGTCCCCGCGGTCAGCCGGGCCTGGCACGAGATCATGGCCGACCTGCGGCGGAAGACCGACGTCTTCGACGACTGGGGCATGTTCGCCTACACCTCCGGCGCCACCGGGGTCGACTACCTCACCGAGATCGACGTCGGCATCTGGGAGCAGCGCCTCGACGACGCCGCCTGGGCGGCGTGGGTGCAGGCCAAGCGCGACATCGCCGCGGTCGCGATCGCGCACGGCGGGTCGATGAGCGCCTGCCACGGCTCCTGCCGGGAGGGCGAGGTCGACCTGCTGCCCGAGGAGCTCGGCCGCGGGTTCGACGTGATGCTCGAGGTCAAGCGGGCGCTGGACCCCAACAACGTCATGAACCCGGGCAAGTACCTGCTCGACCGGGCGTACGGGAGGGACACCACCGATGAGAACCGATGAGCAGCCCGCCGGCCCGGGCGCGGCCGCGCCCTACCGCTTCGCCGAGCAGCACACCCCGCCGGCGCCGGTGCGCGCCAGCGAGGTGGCGCAGACGACCTTCGAGCACGTCTACGAGGTCGACCCGCGGCTGATGCAGGAGCACGTGCTGCAGCAGGTGTTCCCCAACTGGGACACGCTGCGGATCATGCGCAGCCGCCACGACCACCTGGCCTGGATGCACCGGCACTTCGCCTCCCGGGTCGTCACCGGGTCCGAGCTGCTCGCCGAGGTGGAGGCGGAGACGGGGAATCCGCAGGGATCGACCCCCGGCACTGGACCGATCAGCGGTCCGGTAGCACCATGACGACCGGATCAGCACAGACGTCGGACGAGAGGGACCTGGAGTGAGCGAGAAGCTCGAGCTGCGCAACGTCGTCGGCGGTGAGCACGTCGACACCGCCGACGGGCGCCGGATGGACCTGGTCGACCCCTCGACCGGCGAGGTGTTCGCCTCGGCCCCGGTGTCGGGCGCCGAGGACGTCGACCGCGCCTACCGGGTGGCCGCCGACGCCTTCGAGACCTGGCGCGACACCACCCCGTCGGAGCGGCAGCAGGCGCTGCTCAAGCTGGCCGACGCGGTGGAGGAGCACGCCGAGGAGCTGGTGGCGCTGGAGAGCCGCAACACCGGCAAGCCGATCGGGCTGACCGCCTCGGAGGAGATCCCCCCGATGGTCGACCAGATCCGCTTCTTCGCCGGCGCGGCCCGCACGCTGGAGGGCAAGGCCGCCGCGGAGTACATGAAGGGGCACACCAGCTTCGTCCGCCGCGAGCCGATCGGCGTCGTCGGGCAGGTGACGCCCTGGAACTACCCGATGATGATGGCGGTCTGGAAGATCGCCCCGGCGCTGGCGGCCGGCAACACCGTCGTCCTCAAGCCCAGCGACACCACGCCGGTCACCACCCTGCGGCTGGCCGAGCTGGCGGCGGAGATCCTGCCGCCGGGCGTGCTCAACGTCGTCTGCGGCGACCGCGACACCGGCCGGGCGCTGGTGGAGCACCGCACCCCGCAGCTGGTGGCGATCACCGGGTCGGTGCGCGCCGGCATGGAGGTCGCCGGCGCCGCGGCCCGCGACGTCAAGCGGGTGCACCTCGAGCTGGGCGGCAAGGCGCCGGTCGTCGTCTTCGACGACGCCGACCTCGAGGCGGCGGCCGAGGCGATCGCCGTCGCCGGGTACTTCAACGCCGGGCAGGACTGCACCGCCGCCTCCCGCGTGCTCGCCGGCCCCGGCATCCACGACGACTTCGTCGCGGCGCTGACCGAGCAGGCCCGCACCACCGCCACCACCTACGCCAAGGGCGCCGAGGACGAGGACGCCCTCGTGCCGCCGGTGAACAACGCCAACCAGCTGGCGCACGTCACCGGCTTCCTCGACCGCGCGCCCGACCACGCCCAGATCACCGCCGGCGGGCACCGGCAGGGCGACCGCGGCTTCTTCGTCGAGCCGACGGTCGTGGCCGGCCTGCGGCAGGACGACGAGATGGTGCAGCGCGAGGTCTTCGGCCCGGTGATCACCGTGCAGCGGTTCAGCGACGAGGACGAGGCGGTGCGCTGGGCCAACGGCGTGGAGCTGGGCCTGGCCTCCAGCGTGTGGACGAAGGACTTCGGCCGCGCGATGCGGATGAGCAAGCGGCTGGACTTCGGCTGCGTGTGGATCAACACCCACATCCCGCTGGTCGCCGAGATGCCGCACGGCGGGTTCAAGCACTCCGGGTACGGCAAGGACCTCTCGCTCTACGGCCTGGAGGACTACACCCGCGTCAAGCACGTCATGGCCAACATCGACTCCTGACCCGATCGGCGGCGGGGCCCGGTCCGCCCGGACCGGGCCCCGCCGTCGTCGTGTCCGGGCCGAGTGCGCACCTGCGGTCGACGACACGCGCGGACGCGCCGATACGCGCGACTGCGACTGCACACTCGCCGGGATCCACAGGCGCGGCGCCCGTCCACCGGTGCCCGCCGCCCCTACCCGGCGGACGCCGGCGAGGCGAGCGTCGGCGCGTGACCCGGCACCTGCTCCCACCCGTGTACACCGCCGCGGTGGCCGACCTGGCCGAGCTGACCCGCGCGGAGCGCGCGAGCGACGGCGTCCGGGTCACCCGCGGCGCCTACGTCTCGCGGTCGGTCGCGCTGACGACGGCGAGCGCCACCCGTGCCGCGCTTGCCGTCCTCCCCGAGGGCACGCTCGCCTCCCACCGCACCGCGGCCGTCCTGCTCGGGGCACCGCTGCGGGCGTCGTGGCCGCTGGAGTTCGCGGTGCCGCCGGGCGTGTACCGGGCCCGCCGGCAGCGCGTCCGCGTCCACGTGCGCGACCTGACCGCCCGGGACGAGGTCAGGGCCGCGGGGCTCCCGGTCACCAGCGGCCCGCAGACCTGGCTGGACCTGGCCGCCCGGCTCCCCGCCCCGGAGCTGGTCGCCGTCGGGGACGCCCTGTACCGGGCGGGGCACCTCGACGCCGTGACGCTCGCCGAGCGGCTGGCCCGGGCCGACGGCGTCCGTGGGGTGGTCCGGGCCCGGGAGTGCGCTCCCCTGCTGACGCCGCTGGCCGCCTCCCGGCCGGAGAGCCTGATCCGCTACTGGATCGTCGCCGGCGAGCTGCCCGCGCCCGTGCCGCAGCTCCCCGTCCTCGACCACCGGGGACGCACCGTGGCCCACGCCGACCTCGGGTACGGGGAGTGGCGGATCGCGCTGGAGTACGAGGGACGCCACCACGCTGAGCGCCGCCAGTTCCTGCGGGACCTCGACCGGTACTCCCTCGTGGCCGCGCTCGGCTGGCTGGTCCTGCGCTTCGGCGAGGACGACCTCGGCCGCCAGGACCGGGTGCTGTCGCGGGTGGCCGGAGCCCTGCGGAGCCGGGGCGCCCGGTGGTGACCGCTGGCCGAGTGCGCAGTCGTGGTCGACGACACGCGCGGACGCGCCGGCGACGGCGACCGCGACTGCGCACTCGGCCCGGCGACTCAGCGGCCCAGCACCTCGCCCAGCGCCGCCAGCACCAGCGTGACCCGGTCGGGGGCGGCGTTGGGCCCCATGAGCCCGATCCGCCAGACCGTGGCCGCGTAGGCGCCGACCCCGCCGCCGATCTCCAGGTCGTAGCGCTCCAGCAGCTCCTTGCGCACCGCCGCCGCGTCGACGCCGTCGGGCACCCGCACGGTGGTCAGCTCCGGCAGCCGGTGCCCCTCGGCGGCGAACAGCTCCAGGCCCATCTCCTGCAGGCCCTCGTGCAGCAGCCGCCCGGCCTCGGCGTGCCGCGCGTGCACCGCCTCGAGTCCCTCGTCGAGGACGCGGCCGAGCCCGGCGTGCAGCGAGACCACCATCCCGGTGGGCGCGGTGTGGTGGTAGGTGCGGCCACCGGAGCCCGCGGCCTCACCGGCGTAGCCGCCGAGCATGCCGAGGTCGAGGTACCAGCTCTGCGGCTTCTCGATCCGCCGCTCCCACGCCCGGTCGGAGATGGTGAACGGCGCGAGGCCCGGGGCGACGCCCAGGCACTTCTGCGTACCGGAGTAGGCCAGGTCCACGCCCCACTCGTCCAGCCGCACCGGGATGCCGCCGAGGGAGGTGACGCAGTCGGCCAGCAGCAGCGCGTCGCCCTTGCCGGCGGCCAGCGGCTCCAGGTCCGAGCGCACGCCGGTCGAGGTCTCGGCGTGCACCGCGGCGATCAGCTTCGGGGCGGGGTGCGCGGCGAGCACCCGCTCGGCGTCGACCGGCTGTCCCCACTCGTGCTCGACCGGCACCACCTCGGCGCCGCAGCGCGAGGCGACGTCGACCATCCGCTGGCCGAACAGGCCGTTGACCGCCACGACGACGACGTCGCCCGGGCCCACCGTGTTGACGAACGACGCCTCCATGCCCGCCGACCCGGTGGCCGACAGCGGCAGCGTGCGCCGGTTGGCGGTGCCGAACACCGTGCGCAGCCGCTCGGAGGTCTCGTCGAGAATGCCGAGGAACACCGGGTCGAGGTGCCCCAGCAGCGGCTGCCCGAGGGCGACGGTCGCCTCCGGGTAGGGGTTGGAGGGACCGGGACCGAGCAGGGTGCGGGCACGCAGCGGCATGCCCGCGACGCTACCGAGCCGAGGAGGAGCCCACATGACCACCGACGACGCGCCGGGGGCGCTGCGCCGCGACGAGGCCGCCGCGATGTGGCGGGAGTACGCCGCCACCCGCCCGGCGGGCAGCCCGCCCGAGGACGAGCCGCCCGTCGAGCGCTTCGGCGACGGCCGGGCGCTGGCCGACGAGCTCATCGCGCTCGTGCTCGCCGGCACCAAGCGGGCCACCGCCGGGCTGGTCGAGGACTTCGCCCGCGAGGGCGAGCCGCTCCCCCGCATCGGCGGGCACTGGATCGCCTGCGACGGCGAGGGCCGCCCGCGCGCGGTGCTGCGCTCGACCGAGCTGCGCGTGGGCCGGCTCGACAGCGTCGACGACGCCTTCGCCTGGGACGAGGGCGAGGGCGAGCGCACGCGCGAGGACTGGCTGGCCGGGCACCTGCGCTACTTCACCCGCACGCTCGCCGCTCTCGGCCGGGAGTGGGACGACGACCTGGAGGTGGTCTTCGAGCGCTTCGCCGTCGTCTGGCCGCCCGAGGTGGCCGACCGGGCCGGCTGAACCGGCCCGGCCGGGGACCTCAGCGGGTGGGGTCGCTCGGCCCCGGGGCGCCGGGCTGGCCGGGCAGCGCCGGCTCCTCGGCGGCGGCGTCGATCCCCGCCTCCTTGCGCTGCGCGTCGGTGATCGGCGTCGGGGCGCCGGTCAGCGGGTCGAAGCCGGCACCGGTCTTCGGGAAGGCGATGACCTCGCGGATGGAGTCGACGCCGGCGAGCAGCGCGGTGAGCCGGTCCCAGCCCAGCGCGGCACCGGCGTGCGGCGGCGGGCCGTAGGAGAAGGCCTCCAGGAAGAACCCGAACCGCTCCCGGGCCTCCTCGCGGGACATGCCGAGGGTCTCGAACACCCGCTCCTGCAGCTCGGGGTCGGCGATCCGGACCGAGCCGCTGGCCAGCTCGTTGCCGTTGACCACGAGGTCGTAGGCGTCGGAGAGGGCCGCGCCCTTGTCCTCGGCGAAGCGGTCCCGCCACTCCGGGGTGGGCGAGGTGAACGGGTGGTGCATGAAGGTCCAGTCGCCGTCCTCGGTCTGCTCGAACATCGGGAAGTCGACGACGAACAGGAACGACCACGACCCCGGCTCGACCAGCTCCAGCCGCTTGGCGATCTCGTTGCGCGCCGCGCCGAGCAGCTCCTGCGAGGACCGGCGCGGCCCGGCGGCGAAGAACACGCAGTCCCCGGGGCTCGCGCCCACGGCGGCCACGAGCCCCTCGCGCTCGCCGTCGGAGATGTTCTTGGCGACCGGCCCGCCGAGGGTGCCGTCCTCGGCGACGGTCACGTAGGCCAGGCCGCGGTAGCCGCGGGAGCGCGCCCAGTCCTGCCAGGCGTCGAAGGCGCGGCGGGGCTGCGAGCCGCCGCCGGGCATGACCACCGCACCGACGTAGGGCGCCTGGAACACCCGGAACGGGGTGTCGGCGAAGAACTCCGTCAGCTCGGTGAGCTCGATGCCGAACCGCAGGTCGGGCTTGTCCGACCCGAAGCGGTCCATGGCCTCGCGGTAGGTCATCCGCGGGATCGCGGGCACCTCGTACCCGGCCAGCTCGCGCCACAGCGCGCCGACGACGGACTCGACGACGGCCAGGACGTCGTCGCGCTCGACGAAGCTCATCTCGAGGTCGAGCTGGGTGAACTCCGGCTGCCGGTCGGCGCGGAAGTCCTCGTCCCGGAAGCAGCGGGCGATCTGGTAGTACCGCTCGAGCCCGCCGATCATCAGCAGCTGCTTGAACAGCTGCGGCGACTGCGGCAGGGCGTACCACTTGCCCGGCTGCAGCCGCACCGGGACGAGGAAGTCGCGGGCGCCCTCGGGCGTGGAGCGGGTGAGGTCGGGCGTCTCGACCTCGACGAAGCCGTGCTCGGCCATGACGCCGCGGGCGATCCGGTTGACCTCGCTGCGCAGCCGCAGGATCCGCGCCGGGCCCTGCCGGCGCAGGTCGAGGTAGCGGTACTTGTAGCGGACGTCGTCGGAGGCGGCCTGGTCGGTCTCGATCGGGAACGGCAGCGGCGCCGCCGGGGAGAGGACGCGCAGCCCGGCGGCCGCCACCTCGATCTCGCCCGTCGGCAGCTCGGGGTTCTCGTTGCCGGCCGGCCGCTGCCGCACCTCGCCGGTGACCAGCACGCAGAACTCGTTGCGGAGGGCGTGCGCCTCCTCCTCGCGGACGACGACCTGGACGTAGCCCGAGGCGTCGCGCAGGTCGACGAAGACGACGCCGCCGTGGTCGCGCCGGCGGGCCACCCAGCCGGCGAGGGTGACGGTGGAACCGGCGTCGGACGCGCGCAGCGTGCCGGCGTCGTGGGTGCGGAGCACTCGAGTGCCTCTCAGGGATCGGGGGGTGGTCAACTCACCAGCGGTCGTGGACGTGCTGCCGGATGCGCTCGTCGTAGAGCCGCTCGAGGTCGGCGAGCTCGGCGTCGGTCAGCGGCGGGAGGGCGGCGGCGTCGACGTTGGACCGCACCTGGCCGACCCGGCTGGCCCCCGGGATGACCGACGTGACGCCGGGCTGCTGGACGACCCACCGCAGCGCGACCGCCGCCGGCGCCCGGTCCCCCGCGATCTCGACGAACTGGCGGGCCGCGGCGACGCCGACCTCGTAGGGCACCCCGGCGAAGGTCTCGCCGACGTCGAAGGCCTCGCCGTGGCGGTTGTAGTTCCGGTGGTCGTCGGCGCCGAACGTCGTCGACTCGGTGAAGCGGCCCGAGAGCAGCCCGCTGGCCAGCGGCACCCGGGCCAGGATCCCGACGCCGGCCGCGGCGGCCGCGGGCAGCAGCTCCTCCAGCGGCTTGCGGCGGAACACGTTGAGGATCACCTGGATGCTCTGCACGCCGGGGTGCTCGAGCGCGGTGAGCCCCTCGGCGACGGTCTCCACCGACACGCCGTAGGCCGCGATCGCGCCGTCCTCGACGAGGGAGTCGAGCGCGTCGTACACCCGCCGGTCGGAGTAGACGGCCGTCGGCGGGCAGTGCAGCTGCACCAGGTCGAGGGTGTCGACGCCGAGGTTGCGCCGCGACCGGTCGATCCAGGCCCGCAGGTTCTCCGGGGTGTACTGCGCCGCCTCGAAGGGGTCGGCGCGGCGGCCGGCCTTGGTGGCCACGAAGGGGCGCTCGGACCGCGCGGCCAGGGCCTTGCGGATGCGCTCCTCGCTGCGGCCGTCGCCGTAGACGTCGGCGGTGTCCAGCAGGGTCACGCCGGCGTCGAGGGCGGCGTCGAGCACCCCGGCCGCGGTGTCCTCGTCGACGTCGCCCCAGTCGCCGCCGAGCTGCCAGGTGCCCAGGCCGACGACGGAGACCTCCGCGCCGGTCCGTCCGAGGGGTCGGGTCTCCATCACGCGCTCACCGCCGTCCGCAGCGCCTCGAACAGGTCACCCACGGGGACGGCGCGCTGTTCCCCCGTGCGCAGGTCCTTCAGCTGGCCGACGCCGTCGGCCAGGTCCCGCTCCCCGACGACGACCGCGTGCGAGGCACCCGAGCGCTCGGCGGCGCGCATCGCGCCCTTGAGCCCGCGGTCGCCGTAGACGGTGTCGGCCGGTACCCCGGCCTGCCGCAGCTGCCCGACCAGCCGCACCGCCAGCCGCTTGGCCTCGGCGCCCAGCGGGACGACGAAGGCCCGCACGCCGGGCGCCGCGGCGACGTCGAGGCCCTCGGCCTGCACGGCCAGCAGGGTGCGGTCGACGCCGACGGCGTAGCCGATGCCGCTCACGTCGGGCCCGCCCAGCGCCGCCGAGAGCCCGTCGTAGCGCCCACCGCCGCCGATCGCCGACTGCGCGCCCAGCCCGCGGTGCACGAACTCGAAGGTCGTCTTCGTGTAGTAGTCCAGGCCGCGCACCAGCCGGGGCGCCTCGGTCCAGGCCACGCCGAGGTCGGTGAGGTGCTGGCGGACGGCGTCGTAGTGCGCCCGGGTGGCGTCCGACAGGTGGTCGACCATCAGCGGGGCGTCCTCGAGCTGGGCCTGCATGTCCGGCCGCTTGTCGTCGAGCACCCGCAGCGGGTTGATCTCCGCCCGGCGGCGGGTCTCCTCGTCGAGGTCGAGCTCCTCGAGGTACTCGACCAGCTTCTCCCGGTAGGGCGGGCGGTCGGTCGCGTCGCCGAGCGAGGTGAGCAGCAGCTCGAAGTCGGTCAGGCCCAGGTCGCGGAAGCCCTGCACGCCCAGCGCCACGACCTCGGCGTCGAGCGCGGGGTCGTCGACGCCGAGCGCCTCCATGTCGACCTGGGTGAAGTGCCGGTAGCGGCCGGCCTGCGGGCGCTCGTAGCGGAACGCCGAGCCGACCGTCCACAGCTTCACCGGCAGCGGCCCGGTGTGCAGCCGGTGCTCGATGAAGGCCCGCACCAGCCCGGCGGTGAGCTCCGGGCGCAGCGTGAGCGAGCGGCCGCCGCGGTCGTCGAAGGTGTACATCTCCTTGGTGACGACGTCGGTGGACTCCCCGACGCCGCGGGAGAAGACCTCGGTGTGCTCGAACACCGGCGTCTCGACGTAGCCGTACCCGGCCCGGCGCAGCGGCGCGGTGAGCGTGTCGCGGACGGCGAGGAAGCGCGCGGAGTCCGGCGGCAGGACGTCGAAGGTGCCCTTCGGCGCGGTCAGCCCGCTCACAGGCCGCGGCCCTTCGGCGCGGCGCCTTCCCCGGCGGCGGCCTCGGCCAGGTAGGGGTTGGTCGCCCGCTCCCGGCCGATCGTCGTCGCCGGGCCGTGGCCGGGCAGCACCACGGTGTCGTCGTCGAGCGGCAGGACGACGTCGCGCAGCGAGCGCAGCATGTCCGGCCACGAGCCGCCGGGCAGGTCGACCCGGCCCACCGACCCGGCGAACAGCACGTCGCCGGCAAGCAGGCCGGGAGCCTCCCCGAGGTCGAGGGAGAACACCACCGAGCCGCGGGTGTGGCCGGGCGCGTGCCGGACGGTCAGGTCGACGCCGGCCAGGGACAGCACGGCGCCGTCGTCGAGCGGGCGGACCTCGGAGGGGTCGGGCAGCCGCAGGCCGGTGAGCAGGGGCGCCAGCGCGGGGCCGTGCCAGCGGGCGGGGTCGGCGAGCATCCCGGAGTCCTCGGGGTGCAGGTAGGCCGGGATGTCGTAGCCGTCGCACACCGGCAGCACGGAGAAGGTGTGGTCGAGGTGGCCGTGGGTGAGCACCACCGCGACGGGCTTGAGGCCGTCGTCGGCCAGCATCCGGGCCAGCGGCTCGACGGCGTCCATGCCGGGGTCGACCACGACGCACTCCGCGCGCGGCCCCGGGGCGACGGCGTAGCAGTTGGTGCCGAAGGCGCCGGCCGGGAACGAGCGGATGAGCACCCGTGCAGGTTACGCGGGTGCGGCGGCGCGCCCTCCCGGTCCGGCGGACCGGCGTCCCCAGGGAGGCCACCTACACTCGCGGATCGACCAGCGGGGGCACCGGCGGCGCGGCCCGGAGCCGCGACCGGGCCCCGCGCAGCAGCCGTCCGTCCGAGGAGTGTCCGACCCGTGCCGACCAACAAGCAGCGGCGGGTTGCCGCGCAGCGCCGCCTGCAGCGGCAGCTCGAGCGCCGCGCCGAGCTGGCCCGCAAGCGCCGCCGCAACCTGCTCGTCGTGGTGACCGTGCTCGCCGTCGTCCTGGTGGGCGGCGCGGTCTCCCTCGTCGCCGGCTTCGGCGGCGGGGAGGACCCGGGCACCGAGGAGGCGGCGACCAGCACCAGCGCGGCCCCGACCACGCCGGGCGTCGTCGACGGCAGCGACGGCACCTGCGACTGGACCCCCGCCGACACGGCGAGCAACCCCGACCTGCGCGCGGACTCCGGGACCCCGCCCACCGAGGTCGTGCCCACCGGCACCACCCCGGTGACGATCACCACCAACTCCGGGGCGATCGGGCTGACCCTCGACAACGCCAACGCCCCGTGCGGCGTGGCCAGCATGGTCTACCTGGCGCGGCAGGGCTTCTTCGACGGCACGGTCTGCCACCGCGAGACCGACTCCGAGGGCCTGAAGGTGCTGCAGTGCGGCGACCCCAGCGGCACCGGCCGCGGCGGCCCGGCCTACCAGTTCCCGACGCAGGTGACCGGCGACGAGACCTACCCGCGCGGCACGGTGGCGATGGCCAACAGCGGGCAGGGCTTCGACGGCAGCCAGTTCTTCCTGGTCTACGGCGACAGCCAGCTCCCGCCGAGCTACACCGTCCTGGGCACCGTCGACGAGGCCGGCCTGGCCACGCTCGACACCATCGCCGCCAACGGCAACGACGGCAGCAACGGCCCCGGCGACGGTGCGCCGACCCAGGAGGTCCGCATCGAGTCCGTGACCGTCCCCGCGTGAGCACCCCGGCGCCCCGGCTCCGGGCCGGGGCGCTCGCCGGCGTCCTGACCGGGCTCGCCGCGCTGACCGCCTGCTCGGGCACGGTGGCGGGCTCGGCGGCGCCGGCCGGCGGGACGGCCGGCGGCGGGGGCGGGTCCGGCCCGGCCGGGACGACGGCGACCTGCGAGTGGGTCGCGGCGCGGTCGGGCAACCCCTACGCCGTCGACGTCGACCCGCCCGCTCCCGAGGTGCCGGCCGAGGGCACCGCGCAGCTGCAGATGACGACGTCGCTGGGCGGGCTGGTCCTCACCCTCGACCGGGCCGGTGCCCCGTGCGCGGCGGCGAGCCTGGTGCACCTGGCCGGGCTGGGCTTCTTCGACGGCTCCGCCTGCCACCGCGAGGTCGACAGCGCGAGCCTGAAGGTGCTGCAGTGCGGCGACCCCACCGGCACCGGTGCGGGCGGGCCGACCTACGCGTTCGCCACCGACGTCGACGGCGACGAGACCTACCCGCGCGGCACGGTGGCGATGGCCAACAGCGGGCAGGGGCTCGACGGCAGCCAGTTCTTCCTCGTGTGGGGCGACAGCCGGCTGCCGCCGGACTACACCGTCGTCGGCACCATCGACGACGCCGGGCTGGCCGTGCTCGACGTGGTCGCCGCCCACGGCAACGACGGCTCGCTGGACCCCTCCCCCGGCGGCGGCGCCCCGACCGTGCCGGTCACCGTCGAGTCGATGACCCTGGTCCCGTGACCGACCCCGACCCGGGCCCCTACGCGGGCTTCCCGCCGGGCTTCTTCGCCCGCGCCGACGAGCGGCCCGACGCGGAGTTCTACGATCCGCCGCGGCTGGTGACGCACATCGACGACGCCGCGATCGCCGCCGTCGGCGGGCTGTACGCCGACCTGGGCATCGACGGGTCGGCGCCGGCGCCGGTGCGGGTGCTCGACCTCATGTCCTCGTGGGTGTCGCACTTCCGCACGCCTCCGGCCGAGCTGGTCGTGCTCGGCATGAACGCCGCCGAGCTGGCCGCGAACCAGGAGGCCACCGAGCGGGTCGTGCACGACCTCAACGCCGACCCGCGGCTGCCGCTGCCCGACGCCGACGTCGACGCCGCCGTCTGCTGCGTGTCGATCGACTACCTGACCCGGCCGGTCGAGGTGCTCGCCGAGGTGGGTCGGGTGCTGCGCCCGGGCGGGCCGCTGGCGGTCACGTTCTCCAACCGCTGCTTCCCCACCAAGGCGGTGCGCGGCTGGCTGCTGACCTCCGACGAGCAGCACGGCGCGCTGGTGGCCGAGCTGGTCCGGCGCGCGGGGTGCTTCACCGAGCCGCAGGTGTCGCTGCGCACCCCGCCCGGCGGCGACGGCGACCCGCTGTGGGCGGTGGTCGCGACTCGCCGGTGACTCGCCCGCCGGCCCGCCCGATGATCAGGTGACCTGATCGCGGCGCGTCCTCCCGCACGTCCCACCGTGCGGGAGGACGCCCGGGGATCAGGTCACCTGATCGTCGCGGAGGGGCGCCCCGCGTCAGGCGGTGACGCGCTCGACGTCGAAGACGCCGTCGACGTTGCGCACCGCCTGCAGCACCGCTCCGAGGTGCGCGGGGTCGGCCAGCTCGAAGGTGAACCGGCTGACCGCCACCCGGTCGCGGCTGGTCTGCACCGACGCCGACAGGATGTTCACCCGCTCGTCGGCCAGCGCCTTGGTGACGTCGGAGAGCAGCCGGTGCCGGTCGAGCGCCTCGACCTGGATCGCCACGAGGAACACCGACCCGGGGTGGCTGGCCCACTCGACCTCGACCAGCCGCTCGCTCTTGCGGCGCAGGTCGGCGGCGTTGGTGCAGTCGGTGCGGTGCACGCTGACCCCGCCGCCGCGGGTGACGAAGCCCAGGATGTCGTCGCCGGGCACCGGGGTGCAGCACCGGGCGAGCTTGGCCCAGACGTCGCTCATCCCGTGCACGACGACGCCCGGGTCGCCGCTGCCGGTGCGCCGGTGCACCGCCCGGCGGGTGGGGATCGCGGTCTCGGCGATGTCCTCGACCGCGCCCTCGGCGCCGCCCAGGGCGGTCATCAGCTTGTCGACGACCGACGCCGCCGAGATCTGGCTCTCCCCCACCGCGGCGTAGAGCGAGGTGACGTCGGCGTAGCGCAGGTCCTTGGCCAGCGTGGCCAGCGCGTCCCCGCCGAGCAGCCGCTGCAGCGGCAGCCCGGCCTTGCGCATGGCCCGGGTCAGCGCCTCCTTGCCGGCCTCGACGGCGTCGTCGCGCCGCTCCTTGGTGAACCACTGCCGGATCTTGGTGCGCGCCCGGGAGGAGCCGACGAACCCCAGCCAGTCCTTCGACGGGCCGGCCGTGGGCGAGCGGGAGGTGAAGATCTCCACGACGTCGCCGTTGGACAGCTTGCTGTCCAGGCTGACCAGCGCCCCGTTGACCCGGGCGCCGATGCAGCGGTGGCCGACCTCGGTGTGCACCGCGTAGGCGAAGTCGACCGGCGTGGCCCCGCCGGGCAGGCTGACGACGTCGCCCTTGGGCGTGAAGACGAAGACCTCCTGCGGCCCGAGGTCGTAGCGCAGGGTCTCGAGGAACTCGCCGGGCTCCTGGGCCTCGCGCTGCCAGTCGAGCAGCTGGCGCAGCCACAGCATGTCGTCGGGGGTGCCGACCTTGCTGGCGCCGAACTCGCCCGGGCCCGGCCGCCCGCCGGTGCGGGCCTTCTCCTTGTACTTCCAGTGCGCGGCGATGCCGTACTCGGCGGTGCGGTGCATGTCGTGCGTGCGGATCTGCAGCTCGACGGGCTTGCCGTGCGGGCCGATCACCGTCGTGTGCAGCGACTGGTACATGTTGAACTTCGGCATCGCGACGAAGTCCTTGAACCGCCCGGGCACCGGCTGCCAGTGCGCGTGCATGATCCCCAGCGCCGCGTAGCAGTCGCGGACGGTGTCGACCAGGATCCGGATGCCGACCAGGTCCCAGATGTCGGTGAAGTCCCGGCCGCGGACGATCATCTTCTGGTAGATCGAGTAGTAGTGCTTGGGCCGGCCGGTGACGACCGCCTCGATCCGGGCCGCCTTGAGCTGCTCGGTGACCGCGGTGGTGACCTCGGCGAGGTAGGTGTCGCGCGAGGGGGCCCGCTCGGCCACCAGCCGGACGATCTCGTCGTAGCGCTTGGGGTAGAGCGTGGCGAACGCGAGGTCCTCGAGCTCCCACTTGATGGTGTTCATGCCCAGCCGGTGGGCCAGCGGGGCGAGGATCTCCAGCGTCTCGCGCGCCTTCTTCTCCTGCTTCTCCGGCGGGAGGAAGCGCAGCGTGCGCATGTTGTGCAGCCGGTCGGCGAGCTTGATGACCAGCACCCGCGGGTCGCGGGCCATCGCGACGATCATCTTGCGGATCGTCTCGGCCTGGGCGGCGTCGCCGAGCTTCACCTTGTCGATCTTGGTGACGCCGTCGACGAGGTGGGCGACCTCCGGGCCGAAGTCGGCGCTGATCGCCTCGAGCGTCTTGCCGGTGTCCTCGACCGTGTCGTGCAGCAGCGCGGCCACCAGCGTGGTGGTGTCCATGCCCAGGCCGGCCAGGACGGTGGCCACGGCCAGCGGGTGGGTGATGTAGGGGTCGCCGCTCTTGCGCTTCTGGCTGGCGTGCGCGGCCTCGGCGACGTCGTAGGCGCGCTGCAGCAGCGCGAGGTCGGCCTTGGGGTGGCTCTGCCGGTGCAGGGCGGCCAGCGGCTCGAGGACCGGGCGGACGACGCCGCTGCGCTGCCCGGCGACGATCCGGCGGGCCAGCCGGTCGCGGACGCGCCGGGGTCGCGGGGACCCGGTCCCGCCCTCCTCCGGCGGCTCGCTGCCGACGTCGTCGGGGCGGCGGACCAGCGGCCGGCCCGGCAGGGGGGCGGTCTGCTCCGGGTCCTGGACCGTCGGGGCCGGGGTGTCCTGCGCGGCGGGGGCCACCTGCCCGGGCGGTACCGGGCCGCCGGGCTGGTCGGGCCGCGCGCCAGCCACGCGGGTGGCGGGCGCGTCGGGGGCCACGGGACTCCTGCCGGCAGACGAGGGAGGACCTCACCCATGCTAACCGGGAGAGGTCACGGAACGGCCTCCGCAGGGCCGGACCTCCCCCCTAGGCGGTCCACAGCGCGTGCACGGCGTGCGGCACCAGCCGCTCGCGGCCCCCGAGGGCGGTCAGCTCGACGACCACCGACACCGCGGTGACGACGCCGCCGAGCTCCTCGACCAGCGCGACCGACGCCGCGAGCGTGCCGCCGGTGGCCAGCACGTCGTCGACCAGCAGCACCCGCTGCCCGCGCCGCAGGGAGTCGGTGTGCATCTCGACGGTGGCGGTGCCGTACTCCAGCGCGTAGTCGGCCCGGACGCACTCGCGCGGCAGCTTGCCGGCCTTGCGCACGGGCACCACGCCGACGCCCGCGCGCAGCGCCACCGCCGCGGCGAGCAGGAAGCCGCGGGCCTCGACGCCGACCACGACGTCGAAGCCGGGGTCGCCCGGGACACCGTCGTCGGCGTGCGCCACCGCGGCCGCCCGCGGGTCCTCCAGCGCCGGCGCCGCAAGGCCCTCCACCACCCGGCGGAAGGCCGGGCCGTCGGCGAAGACCGGCGTCAGGTCCCGGAACAGCACCCCCGGCGCCGGGAAGTCCGGGACGTCGACGGACAGCCCGGCGATGAGCTCGTCGAGCGGCTCGGTACCGGTCACCGCCGCTTCTTGGTGCCGGGCCGCTGCGGGCGCTGACCCGGGCGCGGGGCCGCGGTCGCCCCGTGCGGCCGGCGGGGGGCCTCCGGGCCCACCGACGCCGGGGACTCCACCACCACGTCGGCCCGCGCGGGACCGAGCGTGTCGACGTCGCGCTCGGCGAGCGCCACCCCGCCCCGCGGCGCGGCCCGGCGGTTGCGCCGGGCGCTGGCCACCGGGCCGGCGGCGGCGCGGCCGCCGGACCGGGCGGCGGCCGACCGGCGGGCGAGCACCCGGCGGCGCAGCGCCTGCACCCCGGGCTCGCGGTCCTTGAGGTCGGCGACGATCGGGGTGGCGAGGAAGATCGACGAGTAGGCGCCGGCGGCGAGGCCGACGAACAGCACCAGCGCGAGGTCCTTGAGGGTCCCGACGCCGAGCAGCCCCGCGCCGACGAACAGCAGGCCGGCGACCGGCAGCAGCGCGATCACCGAGGTGTTGATCGAGCGCATGAGCGTCTGGTTGACCGCCAGGTTCGCCGCCTCGCCCCAGGTCATGCGGGCGGAGCGCTCGAGATCGCGGGTGTTCTCGTCGACCTTGTCGAAGACGACGACGGTGTCGTAGAGGGAGAACCCGAGGATGGTCAGCAGGCCGATGACCGTCGACGGCGTGACCTCGAACCCGATCAGCGAGTAGACGCCGGCGGTGACGACGAGGTCGTGCAGCAGGGCGACGATCGCGCCCACCGCCATCTTCGGCTGGAACCGGATGGCGAGGAACGCGATGACCGCGACCAGGAAGACCGCCAGCGCCAGCAGCGCCTGGTCGGTGATGTCCTGGCCCCACTCGGCGCTCACCGACTCGGGGCTGACCTCGTCCGGCGCGATCCCCGCGGCGTCGGCGACCGCGTCGACGACCGCGCGCTCGCCGTCGTTGTCGAGGCCACCGGTGCGCAGCAGGATCGTGTTGCCGCCGACCACCTGCGCCGAGGCGACGTCGGCGCCGGCGTCGGTGGCCGCCTCGCGGACGTCGGCGAGCTGCTCGGTGCCGCCGGGCAGCCGGAAGCTGTTGCCGCCGGCGAAGTCGATGCCGAAGTTGAAGCCGCGGAACAGCATCGAGGCGATGCAGACCAGCACGACGACGGCGGTGACCTTGTAGATCAGCCGGCTGTGGCCGACGACGTCGAGGCCGGCCTCGCCGTTGTAGAGCCGGTGCGCCAGCGACGCGCGGTGCGGCGGGCGGACGGTGCGCCCGTCGCCCTCGGCGGGCAGCCCGGCCTCGGCGAGCGCCTCGTCGTCGGCGGCCGCGGCGGCGTCCTCGACGGCGTCGGCACCGGCACCGCGGGCCTCGTCGGCCTCGGTGCCGACCGGCACCTCGTCGTCGCGGGTGGTGTCCCCGCGGGGGTCGCGGTCCTGCGGGCGGCTCATGCCTGGCTCCTGTCCTGGGGCGCGCGGGCACCGCTGCCGGTGCCACTGCCGGCGCCGACCAGCTCGCGGTCGGCGGCGACGACGGGCGCGGCCGAGCGGCGTGAGCGGTCGACCCGGCCGAGGCCGGAGAAGCGGCTCCGGCCGAAGCCCGGGAAGCGGGCCAGCACCGCCATCAGCGGGTGGGTGAAGAGGAAGACGACGACCAGGTCGAGCACCGTGGACAGGCCCAGGGTGAACGCGAAGCCCTTCACGTCGCCGATGGCCAGCCAGTAGAGGATCGCCGCGGCGAGGAAGCTGACCGCGTCGGCCGAGAGGATGGTGCGGCGGGCGCGCACCCAGGCCCGCGGCACCGCCGAGCGCAGGCTGCGGCCCTCCCGGATCTCGTCCTTGAGCCGTTCGAAGTAGACGACGAAGGAGTCGGCGGTGATGCCGATCGCCACGATGAACCCGGCGATGCCCGCGAGGCTGAGGGTGAAGCCGATCTCGCGGCCCAGCAGCACCAGGCTGGCGTAGACGACGACCGCCGACAGCACCAGGCTCGCGATCATCACCAGGCCCAGCAGCCGGTAGTAGAGCAGCGCGTAGACGAACACCAGGGCGATGCCGATCGCCCCGGCGATCAGGCCGGCCCGCAGCTGCTCGGCACCCAGCTCGGTGGAGATCGACTGCGCGGTGGCCTGGGTGAAGGTCAGCGGCAGCGCGCCGTAGCGCAGCTGGTTGGCCAGCTCCTCGGCGCTCTCCTGGTCGAAGGAGCCGGTGATCGTGGTCTGCCCGTTGATGGCGCCCTGGATGGTGGGCGCCGACACCACACGGCCGTCGAGGGTGAACGCGACGTTCGTGCCGACGTTGGCGGCGGTGTACTCCGCCCAGGTGGCCCGGCCCTCGCTGTTGAAGTCCAGCAGGACGACCCACTCGCCGGTGGTCGGCTGGGTGCCGGCCGAGGCGTCGGCGATCTCGGTGCCCTCGATGATCGTCGGGCCGAGGAGGTACTTCTGCGTGCCGTCCTCGCTGCAGGCGGCGACGTGGTCGTCGGGACGGGCGACCTCGCTGGTGACGTCGTCGGGCGAGCAGGTCAGCGTGGCGTACTCAGCCGCCGCCTCCTCCTGCGTCACGGCCGGCCGGTCGGGGTCGAGCGCCGGGTCGCTGACGGCGCCGTCGGACGAGGTGGACTCCGCGGCCGCGGAGTCGGTGGGCGCGGCGGAGTCGGTCGGCGCGGCGGAGTCGGTCGGCGCGGCGGCGTCGCTCGGGGTGGCGGCGTCGCTCGGGGTGGCGCCGTCGGTGGGCGCCGCGGGGTCGGTGGTCTCGGCGAGGACCGCCGGCTCCGGGCCGGTGATCACCGGCCGGAACCGCAGCTGCGCGGTCTGGCCCAGCTCGCGCGCCTGCTCGCCGTCGTCACCGGGGACCGAGATGACGATGTTGGACTCGCCCTCGGTGACCACCTCGGCCTCGGCCACGCCGAGGCCGTTGACCCGCTGCTCGATGATCTGGCGGGCGAGCTCGAGGTCCTCGGGCGCGGGGGCCTGACCGTCGGGGGTGCGGGCGGTCAGCGTCACCGTCGTGCCGCCGCGCAGGTCGAGCCCGAGCTGCGGCGTGCGGTCGGTGCCGGTGAGGAAGATCAGGCCGTACATGACGGCGACGATCAGGATGAACGCGCCGAAGTACCGGCTCGCGGGCAGGGCGCGGTTGGCCACCGGACGCCCCGTCAGAGGGTCTTGCCGGTGGAGCCGTCACCGCGCCGGTCGTCCCGCGCGGTCTCGTCCACCGTGGGGTCGGCCACCGGGTCGACCGCCGGGTCCACGACCGTCTCCCCGGTGGCGACCGGGCCGGCGATCCCGCCGGCCGGCGGGCGCACCTGCAGGACCGCCTGGCGCGCGTAGGTGACGACGACGCCCGGGGCGATCTCGACCTGGACGGTCTCCGGGTCGCCGAGGCCGGCCACGGTGCCGTGGACACCCCCGGCCATGACCACCGGGACGCCGATCGCCAGCGCCGACTGCGTCTGGGTCTGCTGGCGCTTGCGGGCGCGCGCCGGCAGCACCACCAGGGCGACGAAGGCCAGCACGAGCAGGAGCAGGGGGAACAGTTCCACGACGGTGGTGCCTCTCTACCGCGTCGGGTGCACGCGGTCGGTGCGGCCCGGGTCGGGACCGCTCGGGTACGTCGGTCGAGGCGCACGGGGCCGGCCCCCGCCGACACCGGGTCGCGGAGCCGGGACCCGAACGGCCCGGCGAGGGGCCGACTTGCGCGCCAGCGCCGATCAGTCTAGGCGTCGAAGAGCGGTTCCGACGACGAACCCGGGTCACGCGCGGCGCCCGTGCTCCCTCCGAGGGGGATCCCGCCACGCGGCAGCGGGCGGCCGAGGTGCCGCCAGGCCGCCTCGGTGGCGACCCGCCCGCGGGGCGTGCGGGCCAGCAGCCCGGCGCGCACCAGGAACGGCTCGCACACCTCCTCGACGGTGTGCGGCTCCTCCCCCACCGCGACGGCGAGGGTGCTCACGCCCACGGGCCCGCCGGAGAACCGGGAGACCAGCGCGTCGAGCACCTCGCGGTCGAGCCGGTCGAGGCCGAGCTCGTCGACGTCGTAGAGCGCGAGCGCGGCCCGGGCGACCGCGCGGGTCACCCGCCCGTCGGCCTCGACCTCGGCGTAGTCGCGCACCCGGCGCAGCAGCCGGTTGGCGATGCGCGGCGTGCCGCGGGACCGGCGGGCGATCTCGGCCGAGCCGTCGTCGGTGAGCTCGACGCCGAGCAGGTCGGCGCTGCGGGCCAGCACCTGCTGCAGCTCGGCGGGCTCGTAGAACTCCATCTGCCCGACGAAGCCGAACCGGTCGCGCAGCGGGCCGGTGAGCAGGCCGGCCCGCGTGGTCGCCCCCACCAGGGTGAACGGGTTGATCTCCAGCGGGATGGCCGTGGCGCCGGGCCCCTTGCCGACGACGACGTCGACCCGGAAGTCCTCCATCGCCATGTACAGCAGTTCCTCGGCCGGCCGGGCGATGCGGTGGATCTCGTCGATGAACAGCACGTCGCCGGGGCCGAGGTTGGACAGCATCGCGGCGAGGTCGCCGGAGCGCTCGATCGCCGGGCCGCTGGTGATCTTCACCGAGGTGCCGAGCTCGGAGCCGATGATCAGCGCGAGGCTGGTCTTGCCGAGGCCGGGCGGGCCCGACAGCAGCACGTGGTCCGGCGGCCGGCCGCGGCGCTTGGCGCCCTCGAGGACGAGCGCGAGCTGGCGGGCGACCTTGGGCTGGCCGATGAAGTCGGGCAGCGAGTGCGGCCGCAGCGCCGACTCGACCACCCGCTCCTCGTCACCGGCCTGCGGCGAGACCCCGAAGTCGCGGCCGATGCCCGACTCCACCTCGCCGGTCAGCGACCGGTCGAACGGCGCGCTCACGATGCCTCCTGTTCGCTCCCGCGGGACGCTCCGCTCCTCGCTCGCCGGCGCTCGCTGCGATGCTCACGCCCCTGTCCGCTCACGATCGGCCCAGCAGCTGCAGCGCCTGGCGCAGCAGCAGCGCGACGTCGACCCGGCCGGTGCCGGTGAGCTGCTCGTCGGCGACCGGCGCGAGCGCGGTGACCGCGGTGTCGGCCTCGCGGCCGGACCAGCCCAGACCGACCAGGGCGGCGGTGAGCTGGTCGCGCCACGGCGCCACCGGGGCGACCGGGACGCCCCCGCCGGCCGGCGCCGGGCCGTCGAGCTGGGTGTCGGTGGTGGTGGAGCCCAGCCGGTCGCGCAGCTCGAGGATCAGCCGCTCGGCGCCCTTCTTGCCGATGCCCGGCACCTGGGTGAGCGCCTTGACGTCGGCCATCGACACCGCGCGGCGCACCTCCCGCGGCGGGTGGATGGCCAGCACCGCCTGGGCCAGCCGCGGGCCGACGCCGTTGGCGGTCTGCAGCAGCTCGAACAGCTGGCGCTCGTCGTCGTCGGCGAAGCCGTAGAGGGTGAGGGAGTCCTCGCGGACGACGAGGCTGGTGGCCAGCCGGGCCTGCTCCCCCACCACGAGCCGGGCGATGGTGCCCGGGGTGCACTGCACCGCCAGGCCGACCCCGCCGACCTCGACCACCGCGCCGTCGGGCCCCACCGCGGCCACCCGGCCGTTCACACTCGCGATCACCGCGACACCCCCTGCCAGCGCGGCAGCGTGCGCTGTACCACCGGCGCGCCGATGCCACCGGCGATGGCGGCGCTGCGCAGCCGCTGCTGCGCCGGGCCGCGCCACACGTGGCAGACGGCCAGGGCCAGCGCGTCGGCGGCGTCGGCCGGCTTGGGGGCGGCCGAGAGGCCCAGCACCCGGGTGACCATGAGGGTGACCTGCTCCTTGTCCGCGCGGCCGTTGCCGGAGATGGCCGCCTTGACCTCGCTGGGCGTGTGCCAGGCGACCGGCCGGTCGGCCTGCGCCGCGGCCAGCGCCGCGATCCCGGCCGCCTGGGCGGTGCCGGTGGCGGTGCCCTTGTTGTTCTGGGTGAAGACCCGCTCGATGGCGACGACGTCGGGCCGGTGCTCGCGCAGCAGCGCGGTCACCTGGGTGTGCAGCTCCAGCAGCCGCAGCTCCAGGTCGAGGTCGGCGGAGCTGCGGATCACGCCCACCCCGACGGCCTGCGGGCGGGCGCCGGGGCGGCCGTCGACCACGCCCCACCCGCACCGGGTCAGCCCCGGGTCGATGCCGAGCACCCGCACCTGCGCCTCCCGATCACCGAACTGGTGTTCGACCGAGGCTAACCGCCCGCTGCGACGAGCGGGCGCGACACGCGGCCGGTTCAGCCCACCTTCTCGAGCACCTCGTCGGAGACGTCGTAGTTCGCGTACACGTTCTGCACGTCGTCGCAGTCCTCGAGGGCGTCGATGAGCCGGAACACCTTGCCGGCGCCCTCCTCGTCGAGCTCGACGGTGACGCTGGGGACGAAGCCGGCCTCGGCGGAGTCGTAGTCGATGCCGGCGTCCTGCAGGGCGGTGCGCACGGCCACCAGGTCGGTGGGCTCGCTGACCACCTCGAGGGTGTCGCCGAGGTCGCGGACCTCCTCGGCGCCGGCGTCGAGGACGGCCAGCAGCACGCTGTCCTCGTCGACGCCGTCGGACTTGGGGACGACGACCACGCCCTTGCGGCTGAACAAGTAGGACACCGAGCCCGGGTCGGCCATGGAACCGCCGTTGCGGGTCATCGCGGTGCGCACCTCGGACGCCGACCGGTTGCGGTTGTCGGTGAGGCACTCGACGAGGACCGCGACGCCGCCGGCCGCATAGCCCTCGTAGGTGATCGACTGGTACTCGACACCGCCGGCCTCGGCGCCCGAGCCGCGCTTGACCGCGCGGTCGATGTTGTCGTTGGGGACCGAGGACTTCTTCGCCTTCTGGATGGCGTCGTAGAGCGTCGGGTTGCCCGCGGGGTCACCGCCGCCGGTCCGGGCCGCGACCTCGATGTTCTTGATCAGCTTGGCGAACAGCTTGCCGCGCTTGGCGTCGATCGCGGCCTTCTTGTGCTTGGTGGTCGCCCACTTGGAATGGCCGCTCACGGCTGTCCTCCTCGTCCGGGCGCCCGGCACCGGCACCCGGGCGCACCCGTCGATCCTACCGGCGCCGGCTGCGGCCCCCGTCCGCCCTCAGGGTCCGGCCGCCCGCCGCGAGCTCCAGGTCAGCAGCCGTTCCAGCGGGCCGCGGCCCAGCTGCCAGCGCCACACCGATGCCAGCAGCACGGCGCTCAGGCTGAAGCGCGCCCACTGCCCCCAGCTCTCGCCGTAGCCGACGTCGAGCACCGCGATGGCCACGATCTGGGCGGTGTAGACCGACAGCGCCAGCGCGCCCACCGACGCCAGCGGCCAGGTCAGCCGCGGCAGCAGGTCGGCGAGGACCAGGCACAGCCCGACGACGGCCACCGCGACCCCGCCGGAGCCGACCACCTCGAACGTCGTGGCGCTGTGCGGCTGGGCGCCGCTGAGCCACGCGGGGTCCCACTCCCCCGGGACGCCGAAGCCGTCCTCGATCCCGGCCAGCCGCTGTCCGGGCGCGAACGCCCGGGTGCTCAGCAGGCCGCCGGCGTAGCCCAGGACCGCCGCGGCCGTCCCGCCGGCGACCAGGCCGGCCCGCACCCGGGCGGCGCGCAGGTCGAGCCGGCCGACCGCGAGCCCGACCAGCACGAAGGCCAGCCAGACCGCCGCCGGGTAGTAGCCGGTGACCAGCAGGAAGGCGAAGGCGTTGCCCTCCTCGCCCCGGTCGGTGGCGTACCGCCCGACCGCGAGCGCCAGCGGCGGGCCGACCACGGCGACGACGGCGGCGGCCGACAGCAGCCGCGCCGGCGACCAGCGCAGGAACGGCAGGGCCAGCACGAACAGCACCGCGTAGACGCCGAGGATGATCGCGACGAACGTGTCGAGCAGCTCCAGGACGCCGCCGATGGCGAACACCCACGCGGCGCGGACGAGGACGCGCGTGCGGGCCCGGGCCAGGTCCGCCCCGGTCGACGGGGTGCGCCCGCCGGACAGCAGCGCGAGAGAGACCCCGGCCAGCGTGGCGAACAGGATCGACGAGCGGCCGTCGACCACCGCCCGCCAGGTGGCCGGGTCCCAGCCGAGCTCCCCGGTGTCGCCCAGGTGCGCGGCGAACATCCCCAGGACGGCGATCCCGCGGGCGAGGTCGACGCCCCGCAGCCGCCCCCCGGACACCACCCGGGGGACGGCGGGCGCGCGGGTGCCGCCGACCTCGTCCTGCCGTGCCGTCACCGGGGCGACGCCTCGCCGCGCGCTCAGCCGCGCGGCGTGCCGGCGGCGGCCGGGACGGCGTCGAGGCCGTCCTCGACGTCGAAGAAGCGCGGCAGCGGGCGGTCGGCGTGCAGCCGCAGCAGCCGGGGCAGCCGGCGCAGCCGCAGCAGGTGGGTGTCGCGGACGGCGTCGTTGTAGAACCGGCGGGCCAGGGCCATGCGGGCGTCGGCCTCGGCGACCGCGGCCAGGCACGCCGTCGGGATGCCGGGGACCTCGCGGGGCAGAGCGCGCAGCTCGCGGCCGAGGGCGTTCTCGGCCAGCTCGCGGTCGCCGGCCAGCGGGTCGTGGGCGTCGTGCGCGGCCGCCTTCAGGCGGGTGGCGCGGTCCTCACCCAGCGCGGCGGAGTGGTCGGAGGCCAGGTCGGCGGCGAGCGCCGCGCGCTGCCGCAGCCGACCGTCGAGGACCGTCCACGCGCGCGCCACCCGGGTCTCCAGGCGCCGCAGCCGGGTGAGCGTCCAGGCCGTCCAGGCCAGCAGGAGCGCGACGACGCCGACGGCGAGGAGCAGCCAGGCGTCGGGCGTCATGCTGGCCCACGCTAGCGGCGGACGCGCCTGCGCAGGGACGGGAACACCCCGTCGGCCGCGGCGAGCTCGTCGTCGTCGGCGGCGGTCACCCCGCCGGCGCCGGGCAGCGCCACGGTCTCGTAGACGGCGAGCACCCGGCGGGCCACCGCCTGCCAGTCGTAGCCGGCCGCCGCCTCCCGCCCGGCCGCCGACAGCGCCGCACGGCGGGCCGGGTCGGCGAGCAGGTCCGACAGCGCCCGGGCCAGCGCGGCGACGTCCCCGCGGCGGACCAGCACGCCGGCCGCGCCGTCCTCGAGGACCCGCGCGAACGCGTCGAGGTCGCTGGCCACGATCGGTGCGCCGGCGGCCATCGCCTCGATGAGCACGACGCCGAAGCTCTCGCCGAGCAGGTTGGGCGCGCAGTAGACGTCGACCGAGCGCAGGAACGCGCCCTTGTCGGCCTCCGACAGCTCGCCGAGCAGCGCCACCGACGGGCGCAGGTCCTCCCCCACCGCGTCGCGCAGGGCGTCGGGGTCGCCGCGGCCGGCGATGAGCAGCCGCGCGCCGGGGTGCTCGCGGACGACGGCGCGCATCGCCTCGAGCAGCACCGGCAGGCCCTTGCGCGGCTCGTCGTAGCGGCCGAGGAAGCCGATGGTGGGGCCGTCGACGCCGCGGGCGGTGCCGGGCAGGGGCGGCCCCTCGGCGAAGGCGGCCACGTGCACGCCGTTGGGGATGATCACCGCGTCGCCGCCGAGGTGCTCGACCTGCAGCCGGCGGGCGAAGTCGGAGACGGCGATCCGGCCGCTGATCCGCTCCAGCCACGGCCGCACCACCGGCCCCCAGGCGGCCAGCCACTTCGACCGGACGGTGGCGGCGTGGAAGGTGGCCACGATCGGCCCCTTGGCGATCATGCAGACCAGCAGGCCGATCGACGGCGGCGCGGGGTCGTGCACGTGGACGACGTCGAAGCGCCCGTCGCGCAGCCACCGGCGCACCCGGGACGCCGACACCGGCCCGAACTGCACGCTGGCCATCGAGCCGTTGTAGGGGATGGGCACGGTGCGCCCGGCGAAGGTGAGCCAGGGGTCGGTCAGCGACTCCTCGCGCTCGGCGGGCGTGAGCACGCCGACGGTGTGCCCGAGCCCGAGCAGCGTCTCGGCGAGGTCGCGCACGTGGTACTGCACCCCGCCGGGCACGTCCCACTGGTAGGGGCAGACCAGGCCGATGCGCATCAGCCGCGCTCCGGCGCCGGCGGGTCCGGCGGCACGTCGGCCCAGATGCGCCCCAGCACGTGCCAGTCCTCGGGCTGCCGGGCGATCGCGCCGGTGAAGGCGTCGGCCACGCCCTGCATCGCCGTCGCCACCCGGCCGCGCAGCCGCGCGCCGCCGTCGAGGGGGACCTCCGGGCACACCGCGTGCACCCAACCGCGCCCGCTGAACCGGGAGACGACCGGGTGCAGGGCGGCCCCGGTGCGCGCGGCCAGCAGCGCGGGGCCGCCGGGCATGGTGGTGGGCCGGCCGAAGAACTCCACCGGCACGCCGCCGGGGCCGAGGTCGCGGTCGACGAGCAGGCACACCGACCGGCCGCCGGCGAGCCACTCGCGGAGCACGTCGGAGCTGGGCCGGGGCCCGCCGGTGAGCGGCACCACGCGGAAGCCGAGGGTCTCGCGGTAGGCGAGGAAGCGCTCGTAGAGCGACTCGGGGCGCAGCCGCTCGGCGACGGTCATGAACGGCCCGCCGAGCCAGTCGACGAACCACACGCCGGCGGCGTCCCAGTTGCCGCTGTGCGGCAGCGCGAGGACCACCGGCCGGCCCTGCGCCCGCGCCCGCTCGAGGTGCTCCTGCCCCTCCATGACGGTGTCGCGCAGCACGCGGGCGGGATCCAGGCGCGGCAGGCGGAAGGCCTCCTGCCAGTAGCGCGCGTAGGAGCGCAGCGCCCGGACGGTGAGCTCGTCGAGCGCCTCCTCGTCGAGCTTGCCGCCGGTGGCGACCCGCAGGTTGGCCCGCAGCTGCCGGGTGCCCCGGCCCCCGCGCCGGGCGGCGACGCGGGCGCCGGCGTCGAAGGCGCCGCGGGCCACCGGCTCCGGCAGCCACTGCACCGCGCGCCAGCCGGCCGCGTAGCCGACGTCGGTGGCGCGGGCGCCGACCCGGGACGCGACCTGGGAGACGGCGGAGCCACGGCGGCCGCTCACGGGGCCGGCGCCGGCAGGGGCCGCCCGCGCGCACCCCGGTGGACGGCGACCACCCGCTGCCCGACCGTGATCGCGCCGCCGGCGACCAGCAGCCACAACCCGACGTCGACGGCGTACGGGATGCCGAGCCCGGTCAGGCCGGTGCCGGTGAGCGCCAGGATCAGCCGCTCGGTGCGCTCGACCAGCCCGACGTCGCAGGGGATGCCCACGCCCTCGGCGCGCGCCTTGATGTAGCTGGTCAGCACCCCGAGGACCAGGCCGACGAGGGCCAGCAGCGCCAGCAGCCGGTCGTCACCGGCGCCGGTGAACCACCAGACCAGCGCCCCGAAGACGGCGGCGTCGACGGCGCGGTCGCAGGTGGAGTCCAGCACCGCGCCGAACGCCGACCCGCCGCCGCGGGCGCGGGCGAGGGCGCCGTCGAGCATGTCGAGCAGCACGAACAGCGTGACGGTGAACGCGCCCCAGAACAGCACGCCGTGCGCGATGAGCAGCACCGCGGCGGCGATCGCGCCCAGCGTCCCGGTGACGGTGACCGCGTCGGGGGTCACCCCCGCGCGGGCCAGCCGGGCCACCACCGGCGCCCAGAACCGGCCGACCGCCGCACGCGCCCCCTGGCCGAGCACGTCAGCTCCCCGGGACCGGCGCGGTCGCGCCCGGCCAGTGCTCGGCGAGCAGCGCCCGGGTCTCGGCGAGCACCTGCGGCAGCACCCGGGTCAGGCCGATCACCGGCATGAAGTTGGTGTCCCCGCCCCAGCGCGGCACCGCGTGCTGGTGCAGGTGGTCGGCGATGCCGGCGCCGGCCACCGAGCCCTGGTTCATGCCGATGTTGAACCCGTGGGCGCCGGTCACCTGCCGCACCACGCGCATCGCCGTCTGCGTGAACGCCCCGAACTCGGCGACCTCGGCGTCGGTGAGGTCGGTGTAGTCGGGCACGTGCCGGTACGGGACCACCATCAGGTGCCCGGCGTTGTACGGGTAGAGGTTGAGCACCGCGAAGACCGTGGCACCGCGCGCGACGACCAGCCCGTCCTCGTCCGGCATGGCCGGGATGAGGCAGAACGGGCAGTCGTGCTCGCCGGTGGGCTTGCCCGAGCCGCGGATGTAGGCCATCCGGTAGGGCGTCCACAGGTGCTCGAAGACGGTGGCCGGGCCGCCGTCGTCGCTGGAGACCGGGACGGAGAACCCGTCCGGTCCGGTGGTCACGGGCTCTCCAGCGGCGCGTCCGCGGTGGGGTCGACGTTGTGCCGCCCGGCCACCCAGGCGACGATCGCGTCGACGGCGTCGCCGACCGGCACGCCGTTGCGCTGGCTGCCGTCGCGGTAGCGGAAGGACACGGCGCCCGCCTCGGCGTCGGTGGCCCCGGCGATGAGCACGAAGGGCACCTTCTGCTTGCTGGCGTTGCGGATCTTCTTCTGCATGCGGTCGTCGGAGTCGTCGACGTCGACCCGGATGCCGCGCGCCCGCAGCTGCAGCGCGACGTCCTCGAGGTAGCCGACCTGGTCGTCGGTGACCGGGATGCCGACGACCTGCACCGGCGCCAGCCACGCGGGGAAGGCGCCGGCGTAGTGCTCGGTGAGGATGCCGAAGAACCGCTCGATGGAGCCGAACAGCGCGCGGTGCAGCATGACCGGCCGCTGGCGGGTGCCGTCGGCGGCGGTGTACTCCAGCGCGAACCGCTCGGGGAAGTTGAAGTCGACCTGCAGGGTCGACATCTGCCACGAGCGGCCGATGGCGTCGCGCGCCTGCACGGAGATCTTCGGCCCGTAGAACGCCGCGCCGCCCGGGTCGGGCACCAGCTCCAGCCCCGAGGCGTCGGCGGCCGCCTGCAGCGCCGCGGTCGCCTGCTCCCACTGCGCGTCCTCGCCGATGAACTTCGGCGAGTCGTCGCGGGTGGACAGCTCCAGGTAGAAGTCGTCGAGGCCGTAGTCGCGCAGCAGGCCGAGGACGAAGTCGAGCACCCCGCGGATCTCGCCGGCCATGTCCTCGCGGGTGGTGAAGATGTGTGAGTCGTCCATGGTCAGGCCGCGCACCCGGGTCAGCCCGTGCACCACCCCGGACTTCTCGTAGCGGTACACCGTGCCGAACTCGAACAGCCGCAGCGGCAGCTCGCGGTAGGACCGCCCGCGGCTGCGGTACACGAGGATGTGCATCGGGCAGTTCATCGGCTTGAGGTAGTAGTTCGCGCCCTCGAACTCCATGGGCGGGAACATCGTGTCCGCGTAGTACGGCAGGTGCCCGCTGGTGAGGAACAGGTCCTCCTTGGTGATGTGCGGGGTGTTGACGAAGGAGTAGCCGCCCTCCTCGTGCCGCCGGCGGCTGTAGTCCTCGAGCTCACGGCGGACGATCCCGCCCTTCGGGTGGAAGACCGCCAGCCCCGAGCCGATCTCGTCGGGGAAGCTGAACAGGTCCAGCTCGGCGCCGAGGCGGCGGTGGTCGCGGCGCTCGGCCTCGGCCAGGTGCTCCAGGTACCCCTTGTGCGCCTCGCGGCTCTCCCACGCGGTGCCGTACACCCGCTGCAGCTGCGGGTTCTTCTCGTCGCCGCGCCAGTAGGCGGCCGCCGAGCGGGTGAGGCTGAAGGCCGGGATGCCGCTGGTGCGCGGCAGGTGCGGGCCGCGGCACAGGTCGGTCCACACCCGCTCGCCGGTGCGCGCGTCGAGGTTGTCGTACATGGTCAGCTGCCCGCCGCCCACCTCGACGTCGGCGCCGTCGGCGGCCCCGCCCTTGAGGTCGATGAGCTCGAGCTTGTACGGCTCGTGCGCCAGCTCGGCGCGGGCCTCGTCCTCGGTGACCTCCCGGCGGGAGAACCGCTGGCCGGCCTTCACGATCTGCTGCATGCGCTTCTCCAGCGCCTGCAGGTCCTCCGGGGTGAAGGGCCGCTCGGGGTCGAAGTCGTAGTAGAAGCCGTTCTCCACCGGCGGGCCGATGCCCAGGCGGGTGCCCGGGAAGAGGTCCTGCACGGCCTGGGCGAGCACGTGCGCGGTGGAGTGGCGGATGACCGCGCGGCCCTCGGGGCTGGCGGCGACGACCGGCTCCACCTCGGCGTCGGCACCGGGGACCCAGGACAGGTCGCGCAGGTCGCCGGTGGCCAGGTCGCGGACGACGACGGCGCCGTCGGGGCCCTTGAGCGCGACCCCGGCGTCCTTGAGCGCCTGCTCGGCCGTGGTCCCGGCCGGCACCCGGATCGGGGTGGCAACGGCGGGGGGTGGCGCGGCGGACACGGGATCTCCTGGGGGTCGCTGGGCGGTTCGCGCGGCGTCCGCGCGGGCGCGGGCGTCGCGCAGGCCAGCGTATCGACCGCCGGGGCGCTCACCCGGCCGACTCGGCTCCCCCGCCGGCCGGCTGCACGGGATCACCGACCGCGACCGTCCCCGGCTGCGCCACCTCGGCGTAGACGCCCAGGCAGTGCTTCGGCAGTCGGGTGACCTCCAGCACGACCGACCCCAGCCGCAGCCGCCGGCCCACCCAGGTCCGCTCGTCGTCGCCGGCGGGCAGGTCGAGCACGAGGTTGGCCCGCGGGTCCTCGGCGCCGCAGCCGGCCGGGACGACGCCCGCGGCCGCGCGCTCCAGCGCCTGCCGGGAGACCAGGTGCACCGCCGCGGCGCCGTCGGGCCGGCCGGTCAGCGGCTCGATCCGCACCGGCCGCCCCAGCGCCGCGGACACGGCCGCGGCGTCGCGGTCGGGGATCCCGGTGGCGACGACGCCGGCGAGCTCCGGGGCGTCCTTGCCGCGCAGCACCCGCCCGTCGGCCTCCGCGACGGCGCCCGCCCGGTCACCGGCCAGCCCGGCGGGGCCGACGTCGGCCCGCGGCAGCGCCGTCCCCGCGCAGCCGCGCACCGGGTAGACCGAGATGGCCACGACCGTTCCCGCGCTCACGCGGGCCACGCTACGCAGACCGGGCGGCGGGGGTCCCCCGGCGGCGCAGCCGGCGCAGCTGCGCGTCGAGGTAGGGCCGGGCGCGGCGCTGGCCGCCGCGGTCGGCGATCGCCGCGGCCAGGTCGGCCAGCACCCGGGCGAGCCGCGCCTCGTCGGCGGGCCAGCCCCGGCGCAGGCACTCCTCCAGCCACTCGACCGGCGCGGTGTGCCCCCGCTCGCCGTTGCACCGGCGGCAGGCGGCGACCTCGTTCTCCAGCCACGACGGGCCGCCCTTGACCCGCGGCACGACGTGCTCGGTGGTCGCGGCGACCTGCCCGGTCAGCGCGCGGCCGCACCAGATGCACGTGGGGCCGTCCCGCTCCACGGCCGCGTCCAGGCGGGCGGCCCTGTCCAGTGCCATCCCCACCATGGTGCGCCCGCCCGCCGGTGCCCGCGCGGTCCCGGGCTCCCGCGGGTGTGACGTCGGTGACACGGCGCGCCCGGTGCCGATGAGTTCCGCCGTGGGCCAGGGTCTCCCCGACGACACCGACCGACCCGGACGGGCCGACCGCCGGACCAGCAGTGAGGAGCACGACATGGGCGTCATCAGGGTGCACGAGTTCACCACCGTCGACGGGGTGGTCGACGCCCCGATGTGGACGGTGGACTACGGCTTCCCCGACGACCTCGCCGCCTCGATCGGCGCCATCACCGCGCCGGCGGGCGGCATCCTGCTCGGCCGGACCACCTTCGAGATGTTCGCCCCCGCCTGGTCGACCCGGACCGCCGAGGAGGACGAGGGCGCGCCGTTCTTCAACGACACGACCAAGTACGTCGTCTCCTCGACGCTGACCGACGCGGAGTCGGTGTGGCGCAACTCGACGTCGGTCGGCGGCTACGACCCCGCGCGGATCCGCGAGCTGAAGGCCGACCGCGACCTCTACGTGAGCGGCAGCGCCACGCTGGTGCGGGCGCTGGTCGCCGACGGCCTGGCCGACGAGCTGCACCTCTACGTCTACCCCGTCGCCGTCGGGCAGGGCATCCGGCTGTTCCCCGAGGGCACCGCGCAGAAGCTGGCGCTGCTGGACGTGGAGAAGCTCAGCAACGGGGTGGCGCACCTGACCTACGGTCCCGCCTGACCGACCGGCCTGACCGACGACGAGAGGGCCGGTCCCGTACGGGACCGGCCCTCTCCTGTGCGTGGGCGATACTGGGTTCGAACCAGTGACCTCTTCGGTGTGAACGAAGCGCTCTACCACTGAGCCAATCGCCCGCTGCGCCGTCCATGATGCCAGACGCTCAGCGCCACAGGGGCACCCACCCCGGCACCCAGTCGGGCACGCCGGTCAGGTGCAGGACGACGACGAGGGCGCCGTAGACGAACGCCGCAGTCAGCGCGCCGATGCCCAGCCGCACCCAGATCGGCTGGCGGCCCAGCCAGTCGGTCCAGGCCCGGACGTTGCGCCGCGTGAAGTCCAGCAGCCGCTCGGCCCACCGGAACTCGGTGGCGAGGACGACCAGACCGGCGATGACGGTCAGCCAGCCGGGGCCCGGCAGCGGGATGGTGGCCAGGCCGAGCGCGACGACCAGGCCGCCGACGATCCCGACGACGACGCGGTAGGCGGAGTCGATCGACCGGCGGGCGGCCACGCGCCGGCGCCAGCGGGTCCCGGCGACGCGCTCGCGCAGGCTGTGGCGCCCGTCCTGCGCGGCCTGCTCCCGCCGCTGCCCCGCGCCCTGCCGTTCCGCCGCCTCCTGCGGGAGGGGCGGCACGGTGTCCTGTCCGCTCAGCTGGTCACCTGCCCTCGCGCCACCACGTCCGACGGTTCCGCCGGCACCTGCCGACCGGGCTCGATGCTGATCGCGTACTCGGCGTACGCATCGCTCCCGGTCGGGGCGGAGCCTACGGTCCGCAGGTCGGTCTGCGGGGAGATCACGTCGAAGGTGCCCAACGCCACCGGTCCGTCCCCGGCGATCCCCCACACGACGTAGGTGCTGTCGCTGCTGTCGTTCACCCGCAGCCCGTCGGTGACCACCTGCACCCGGCCGTCGCGGGCGACCACCGTGGCGAGCACGTCCTGCCCGTCGGTGTCGACCACCGGCGCGATGGCCGCCCGGCCCGGCTCCAGCAGCGCGTCGATGACCTCCGCCTGCCGGGCCGCGACCGCCTGCGCGTCGTCGCGCGCCGACCCGAGGACGACGGTCCAGGTGCCCAGCGCCAGGATCGCGGCCACCGCGGCCGCGACCAGCGCGTTGGGCAGCACCCGCCGCCACACCGACCGGGGGTCGGCGCCCGGGCCCGCGGCCGGGGAGGCGTAGTCCGGGAAGCCGGTGGCCCGCCGGCCGGCGGCCGTCGACCCGGCGGCCGTCGACCCGGACGCCGTCGACCCGGACGCCGTCGACCCGGCGCCGGGGACGTCGGTGCGCCGCCGGCCGCCCGGGGGTGCGGCGGGCACCGGCGGGAGGGCCGGTGGGGCCGGCTCCGCGCCGGCCGGGGGCGGCACCTGCCCGGTGCGCTCGACGGCGTCCCGCAGCCGGTCGCGCAGCCGCTCGGAGGGCTCGGCCGCCGGCAGGTCACCGGCGAGCGCGGACATCACCTCGGCGGTCTCGGCGACCGTGCGCGCGCACCTGGGGCAGGTGGCCAGGTGGGCCCCGAAGACCGCCTCGTCCTCGGGCTCGAGCGCGTGCAGCGCCCAGCCGACCGCGAGCTCGTCGAAGGTCTGGTGGTCGTCGTGCCGCGCGCTCACCGAGCGCCCCCGTCGACCGCCGCGGGGTCGCTGAGCGCGCCCCCGGCCGTGACACCGGCCACCGTGCCGAGCTCCTCCTTCAGCCGGCGCATGCCGGCGAGCATGCGGGTCTTCACCGTGCCCAGCGGGGCGCTGGTCAGTGCCGCCACCTCCCGCTGGGTGTACCCGCCGTAGTAGGCCAGCGTCAGCGCCTCGCGCTGGGCGTCGGGCAGGGCGCCCAGCGCCAGCCGCACCCGCTCGGACACCACCCGGCTCCAGGCCTCGTCCTCGACGTCGTGGGTGCCGGTGGGCGCCCGCAGCGCCAGGTCGTCCTCGGCCCGGGACTGCCGGCGCCGGTGCGCCTCCTCGCGGCGGACCGCGTCGACCGCCTTGTGGTGCACCATCGCCATCAGCCAGGAGGAGAAGCTGCCGCGGGCGCCGTCGTAGGCGTGCGGGTCGCGCCACACGCTCAGGAACACGTCCTGGACGACGTCCTCGGCGAGCGTGTCGTCGGCCAGGATCCGCCGGGCGAGGGCGAAGGCCGGGCGGCGGAACCGGTCGTAGAGGTCGTCGACGGCACCTCGGTCCCCCGCGCGCACCCGCCGCACGAGGTCGGCGTCACCGGGATCGCCCTCCGGTCGTCGTGCCGGACGCGTCACGGACCCCATCGTCACACGACGGGTTCGACAGGCACACTCATCCCGGTTCACACGCCACGGGACGGGTACCGACAGGGCACCCGGACGGATGACACGGCCGGGCGTCGGGACGCGCACCGTCCTGTCGTACCGGTCGTTGGAGAGGTCATGTCGCACCGCGCTACCCCCGGGTACTCCGTCCCCACGACGCTGCACCTGGTCGGCCCCGGCTCGTGGACAGAGGTGCCCGCCGTGCTGTCCTACGAGGTGAGCGACCCCTTCGCGGTCCGGATCGGGTTCGGCGAACCCGGCGACCCGGCCGACGACGGCATCACCTGGCTGCTGGGCCGCGAGCTGCTGGCCGCGGGCCTCGAGCACCCCGCCGGCGACGGCGACGTGCGGCTGTGGCCGGCCCGCACCAGCGGCGACGTGCTGTACCTGCACCTGCGGGCCCCCTCCGGCGAGGCGCTGTTCGAGCTGTCCCGCGCCACGGTGGCCGCCTTCCTGCAGCAGACCGAGGCCCTGGTCCCGACCGGCCAGGAGACCGCGGCCCTCGACGTCGACGAGGAGCTGGCCGTGCTGCTCGGCGGCGGCGACCCCGGCGCGCGCTGACCCCCGGGGGGGACCCCCCGTGAAAGCCCCTGTGCGGGTCGGGTATGGTTCTCCCTGCACGACAGCAACGCGGACGTGGCTCAGTTGGTAGAGCATCACCTTGCCAAGGTGAGGGTCGCGGGTTCGAATCCCGTCGTCCGCTCGGGACCTCGAGCGCTGGTCGCACGACCGGCGCTCGTGTGTGCGGTGGAGTGGCCGAGAGGCGAGGCAACGGCCTGCAAAGCCGTCTACACGGGTTCAAATCCCGTCTCCACCTCGCCTCCTCGCCGAGGGCGGTGGAGCGGGCCGGTCACACGACCGGACTCGGGCGATTAGCGCAGTGGTAGCGCGCTTCCCTGACACGGAAGAGGTCACTGGTTCGAACCCAGTATCGCCCACCAGCACGGGAGCCCCGGACCACGCGGTCCGGGGCTCCCGTCGTCCCGGGGCCGGCTCAGCCCCGCTCCCCCGCGGCCGGGGCGACGCGCTCGGCCCACAGGTCCTCGACCTGCCGGGCGAGCGCGTCGGGGTCGCCGCTGTTGTCCAGGACGACGTCGGCGACCGCCCGGCGCTGCTCGTCGGTGGCCTGCGCGGCGATGCGGGCCCGGGCGTCGTCCTCGGACAGCCCGCGCCGCACCAGGCGGGCCAGCCGCGTCTCCAGGTCGGTCTCGACCACCAGCACGAGGTCGAACCGGCCGGCCTGCCCGGTCTCCACCAGCAGCGGCACGTCCTGGACGACGACGGCGTCCGGCGGCGCCTCCGCGACCACCTCCTGCGCCCGCGCCCGCACCAGCGGGTGGACGATCCCGTCGAGCCGGGCACGCGCCCGTGGGTCGCGGAAGACGATCGACGCCAGCGCCGCGCGGTCCAGCGCGCCGTCGGCGGTGAGCACCTGCGGCCCGAACGCGTCGGCGACGGCGGCCAGGCCCGGTGTGCCCGGCTCGACCACCTCCCGCGCGATCGCGTCGGAGTCGACCACCAGCGCCCCGCGGGCGGCCAGCAGCGCCGCCACCGTGCTCTTGCCCGATCCGATCCCGCCGGTCAACCCGATGCGCAGCACGCACGGACCGTAACCAGCGCGCAGGACGCGGTCACGGACGGGTAACACCCGCCCGCCCTGCCCGGCGCGTCGCACCAGTCACACCCGTCACTCCTCATAACGTCCGCCCCGGCGGTTCCCCACGGAGGGGGACCCGGCCGAGAGAGGCAGGCACCACGATGTCGCTGACCCGCACCACTGCCGCGACCACCGGCACCGGCACCGGCTCCCGCGCCCGCGGCCGGCACCGGGTCGAGCGCGCCGGCGGCATCCGGGTCGCCGACCTGCCCGCCGTCCGCGAGCGCCTCGTGGTGGAGGCCGCCGCGCCGGCCCGCCGCAGCTTCTGGAGCTGGCTGCTCGACGCCGCCCCGGCCGGCCGCCACACGTGGCAGTCGCTGGCCGCCGCCGGTGGCCGGCCGCGCTCGGCGTTCGCCATCATCCTCAGCCTCTAGCCCGGGTCTGCCCGCCCGGACGGGGATGCCGGGCGGGCGCCCGCCCTCCGCAGGCCTGACGACACGGCCCGCGGACGCGACAGAGGCCCAGGACCTGTGCGGGTCCTGGGCCTCTGTCGTCGATCGGACCGTCAGCCGGTCAGCGGGTCACTCCCCGCCGGCGAGCTTGGCCCGCAGCGCGGCGAGCGCCTCGTCGCTGGCCAGCGTGCCACCGGAGGTGTCGCCGGTGGTGGCGGTGTCACCACCGGAGGAGTAGTTGCCCCCGGCAGCGGCCTCGGCGTCGGCCTCGCGGGCCGCGGCGATCTGCTTGCGGTGCGCCTCGAAGCGGGCCTGGGCCTCGGCGTACTGCCGCTCCCAGGTCTCGCGGGCCTCCTCGTAACCCTCGAGCCACTCGCCGGTCTCCGGGTCGAAGCCCTCGGGGTAGATGTAGTTGCCCTGCTCGTCGTAGGACGCGGCCATGCCGTAGGCGGCGGGGTCGAACTGCTCCTCGTCGCCGATGACGCCCTCGTTGGCCTGCTTGAGCGACAGCGAGATGCGGCGCCGGTCGAGGTCGATGTCGATGACCTTGACCAGGAGCTCGTCGCCGACCTGCACGACCTGCTCGGGGATCTCCACGTGGCGCTCGGCCAGCTCGGAGATGTGGACCAGGCCCTCGATGCCCTCGTCGACCCGGACGAACGCGCCGAAGGGCACCAGCTTGGTGACCTTGCCCGGCACGACCTGGCCGATCTGGTGGGTGCGGGCGAACTGACGCCACGGGTCCTCCTGCGTCGCCTTCAGCGACAGGGAGACCCGCTCGCGGTCGAGGTCGACGTCGAGGACCTCGACGGTGACCTCCTGGCCGACCTCGACCACCTCGGACGGGTGGTCGATGTGCTTCCAGGACAGCTCGGAGACGTGCACGAGGCCGTCCACGCCGCCGAGGTCGACGAACGCGCCGAAGTTGACGATCGAGGAGACGACGCCGGTGCGCACCTGGCCGCGGGCGAGCTTGTTGAGGAACTCGCTGCGGACCTCGGACTGCGTCTGCTCCAGCCACTGCCGGCGGGACAGGACGACGTTGTTGCGGTTCTTGTCGAGCTCGATGATCTTGGCCTCGAGCTCGCGGCCCACGTAGGGCTGCAGGTCGCGGACGCGGCGCATCTCGACCAGCGAGGCGGGGAGGAACCCGCGCAGGCCGATGTCGAGGATGAGACCGCCCTTGACGACCTCGATGACGGTGCCGGTGACGACCTCGTCGGCTTCCTTCTTCGCCTCGATCGTGCCCCAGGCGCGCTCGTACTGGGCGCGCTTCTTGGACAGGATCAGGCGGCCTTCCTTGTCCTCCTTCTGGAGGACGAGGGCTTCCACCTCGTCGCCGACCTTGACGACCTCGTTGGGGTCGACGTCGTGCTTGATGGACAGCTCGCGCGAGGGGATGACGCCCTCGGTCTTGTAGCCGATGTCCAGCAGCACCTCGTCCCGGTCGACCTTGACGATGACGCCTTCGACGATGTCGCCGTCGTTGAAGTACTTGATCGTCTGGTCGATCGCGGCGAGGAAGTCCTCGGCGGTGCCGATGTCGTTCACCGCGATCTGGGGGGTGCTGTCGGGACGGACCTGGGTGGAGGTCATGTGGTCGAGTGCTCCGGACGGGGGGTGCGTAGGGACGGGGGTACCGCGGCCGGGTGACCGCGGGAGCGGGGAGAGCCGGCGCGCGCCGATCCCTTGCGGGTACAGCACTGACAGACCTCTGGCGCATTCCCATGGTACGGACGCGGGCGCACGCGGGTCCACCTGGGTGGGCGACCTCTGCCCGTCGCCCGCGGCGTGTCACGATCGGCGTGTCATGAGCCTGCCGCCCGCGCTCCCCCTGGGCCCCGACGGCTACCCCGCCGCGGGTGGGGTCGAGCGCCGGCCGGCCGGCGCCGCCGAGTCGGCGCGCGCCAACCGCGGCTGGTGGGACGCCGCCGCGCCGGCCTACCTCGCCGAACACGGCGCCGACCTGGGCGACGTCGACTTCCTCTGGTGCCCGGAGGGGCTGCGGGAGGCCGACGCGCACCTGCTCGGCGACGTCGCCGGGCGGCGGGTGCTCGAGATCGGCTGCGGCTCGGCGCCGTGCGCGCGGTGGCTGCGCCGGGCCGGCGCCGACGTCGTCGCGGTGGACCTGTCGGCGGGGATGCTGGCGCGCGCCGCGGAGCTGGGCCGGTCCACCGGGGTGGCCGTGCCGCTGCTGCAGGCCGACGCCGGCGCGCTGCCGCTGACGGGGGCCTCCTTCGACGTCGTCTGCTCGGCGTTCGGCGGCCTGCCGTTCGTGGCCGACGTCGAGGGGGCGCTGGCGGAGGCGGCCCGGGTGCTGCGGCCGGGCGGGCGGCTGGCCGCCTCGGTCAACCACCCCTTCCGCTGGCCGCTGCCGGACTCCCCCGACCCCGACGACCTGCGGGTCGTGTCGTCCTACTTCGACCGCCGGCCCTACGTGGAGACCGACGGCGAGGGGCGCACGGTCTACGTCGAGCACCACCGCACGGTCGGCGACTGGGTGCGCGCGGTCGTCGGCGCGGGCCTGGTGCTCGACGACCTCGTCGAGCCGGAGTGGACGCCGGGGCGCACGCAGGAGTGGGGGCAGTGGTCACCCGCCCGGGGCGCGCTGGTCCCCGGCACGCTCATCGTGGTGGCGCACCGGCCGTGACCGCACCGGCCGGTGCCTGCGCCGCCGGGACCGGGCGGACGTCGCGGGCGCCGGACAGCTCGTGGCCGGCGTCGCAGACCAGGGCGAGGTGCACCCGCTCGCCACAGTCGCGGTGCCGCAGCTCCAGGGGCGCCTCGCCGTCCTCGGCCAGGTACCGGTCGCCCCAGGCCATGAGCGCGACCAGCGCCGGGTAGAGGTCGAGGCCCTTCTGGGTCAGCCGGTACTCGTGCCGCTGCCGCTCGCCCTGCGCCTGGTACGGGACCCGCCGCAGGATCCCCTCGGCCACCAGCGTGTTCAGCCGGTCGGTCAGCACCGCCCGTGGCGCGCCGAGTACCCGCTGGAGGTCGGCGAACCGGCGCACGCCGAGGAACGCCTCGCGCAGCACCAGCAGGCTCCACTTCTCCCCGACGACGGCCAGCGTGCCCGCCACCGAGCAGCGCGACCGGTCCCAGGCGGCTTTGTCCACGGGCCCAGCATACCGCGCTGAGTTCGCTTGACGAACTCACTCTCGAGGAGCACAGTTCATCTCACGAACCCAGGAGGTCGGGATGGACATCACCGTCGACACCAGGCCCGTCCGGCCGGACGACGCCCCGCTGTTCTGCCGGCTGTGGGACCGGCTCTCCCCCGAGACGGTCTACCGGCGCTTCCACGCCCCGCTGCACCGGCCGCCGTTCGGCGCGGCCCGGCTCGTCCAGGTCGACCACGACCTGCGCGAGGCGCTGGTCGCGGTCGTCGGCGGCGAGGTCGTCGGCGTGGCGCGCTACGACCGCTCGCCCGAGGACCCCGCCACCGCCGACGTCGCCGTCGTGGTCGAGGACGCCTGGCAGGGCGTGGGCATCGGCCGCCAGCTGCTGGGTGAGCTCAGCGAGCTGGCCGCCCGGCGCGGGGTGCGCGCCCTCACCGCCGACGTCCAGGCCGACAACGACCGGATGGTCGGGCTCCTGCGCCGGCTGCTCCCCGACGCCGTCCTCACCCCCACCGCCGGCGTCTACGCCGTCCACGGCCCCCTGACCGGCGCACCCGTGCCGGCCGCCGCCTGACCCGAGAGGAGACCGTCGTGTCCCGTCTGCGCACCACCCTCGCCGAGCACCGCCTCGCCCGTGCCCGCCGGCGCGAGGACCGCACCCTCGAGCGCCTGCTCACCCGGGCGCCGACCGTCGAGTCCGCCCACGAGCTGCGCGCCATCGCCGCCCGCCGCTGAGGACCCGCCGACCCGGGGACCCGGTCCGGCCGAGGACGCCGTCCGTCCGGTCGGCCCTGGTCCCGCCCCGGCTCCCCAGCTCGGCGCGGGGCGAGACGGCGGCCCCCGAAGCAGCGGTGGCCCCGCGACGAGGGCGCCGGCGCCCACCGCGGCCCACGGGGCTGCACCGGGACCGCAGGGCCCCGCCGCGAGCCCGGTGACGTGCTGGGACGGCCCTCCTGCAGGGCCCCGCCGCGAGCCCCGGTGACGTGCTGCGACGGCCCTCCTGCAGGGCCCCGCCGCGAGCCTGCGAGCGGTGGGGGGCAGGAGGGTCCTTCCTCAGTGGGCGGCGGCGTCCCAGCTGCGGCCGATGCCGACCGACACCTCCAGCGGCACCGACAGCTGCGCCGCGCCCGCCATCTCGCGGCGGACGATGGCCTCCAGCGCCTCCCGCTCCCCCGGCGCCACCTCGAGGACGAGCTCGTCGTGCACCTGCAGGAGCATCCGGGAGGTCAGGCCCTCGGCCTCGATGGCCCGCTCCACGCCGAGCATCGCGACCTTGATGACGTCGGCCGCCGAGCCCTGGATGGGCGCGTTGAGCGCCATCCGCTCGGCCATCTGCCGCCGCTGCCCGTTGTCGCTGGTCAGGTCGGGCAGGTAGCGCCGCCGCCCCAGGGTGGTCTCGGTGTAGCCGCTGAGCCGGGCCTCCTCGACGACGCCGTCGAGGTAGTCCCGGATCCCGCCGAAGCGCTCGAAGTAGGCGTGCATCTGCCCGCGCGCCTCCTCCGGGGTGATGCGCAGCTGCTGGGCCAGCCCGTAGGCGCTCAGCCCGTAGGCCAGGCCGTAGCTCATCGCCTTGATCCGGCGGCGCATCTCCGGGTCGACCTGCTCGATCGGGATGTCGTAGGCCCGCGAGGCGACGAAGGAGTGCAGGTCCTCCCCCGAGGTGAACGCCTCGATCAGTCCCTCGTCGCCGGACAGGTGCGCCATGATCCGCATCTCGATCTGGCTGTAGTCCGCCGTCATCAGCGACTCGTGGCCCGCCCCGACGACGAACGCCTGCCGGATGCGGCGGCCCTCGGCGCTGCGGATCGGGATGTTCTGCAGGTTCGGGTCGATGGAGGACAGCCGGCCGGTGGCGGCCACGGTCTGCTGGAACGTGGTGTGGATGCGCCCGGCGTCGTCGACCATCGGGATCAGGCCGTCGATGACCGTGCGCAGCCGGGTGACGTCGCGGTGGCGCAGCAGGTGCTCGAGGAAGGGGTGCCCGGTCTGCGCCAGGAGCCAGGTGAGGGCGTCGGCGTCGGTGGTGTACCCGGACTTGATCTTCTTCGTCTTGGGCAGGCCGAGCTCGTCGAACAGCACCGCCTGCAGTTGCTTGGGCGAGCCGAGGTTGATCTCGTGGCCGATCACCGCGTACGCCTCGGCGGCCGCCGCGGCCACGCCGTCGGCGAACTCCCGCTGCAGCTCGGCGAGCAGGTCGGTGTCGACGGCGATGCCGCGCTGCTCCATCCGCGCCAGGACCCGGGTCAGCGGCAGCTCGAGCTCGTCGAGCAGGTGGTCGCCGCCCTTCTGGCCGAGGACCTGCTCCAGGGCGTCGGAGAGGTCGTTGACCGCCACGGCCTTGAGGACGTCGGCGTGCGCGGCCTCGGCGGCGAGGTCGGCCTCGCTGGGGCCCATGCCGTCGAGGGTCAGCTGCGCCTCGGGCGCCGCGTCGTCCTTGAGCTCGCGGCGCAGGTACCGCACGGCGAGGTCGGCGAGGTCGAAGGAGCGCTGCCCGGGCGTGGCCAGGTACGCCGCGAGCGCCGTGTCGCTGACCAGGCCCTGCAGGTCCCAGCCGCGGGCCCACACCGCCAGCAGCGGGCCCTTGACGTCGTGGGCGACCTTCTCGGCGGCCGGGTCGACCAGCCAGCCGGCCAGCGCCTGCTCGTCGGCGGCGTCGAGGTCGGGGCCGCAGTCGACGAAGACGGCGTGGTCGTCGGCGGCGGCCAGCGCCAGGCCGGCCAGCTCACCGGTGCCCCGGCCCCACGTGCCGCGGAAGACCAGGCCGGTGCGGCCGGTGCGGGCGTGCGCGTCGAGCCAGGCGCCCAGCCCGCCGGCGGGGACGTCGTCGGCGGTGACGTCGAAGCCGCCCTCGACCTCCGGCTCGGCGCTGCTCAGCGTGGCGAACAGCCGGTCGCGCAGCACCCGGAACTGCAGGTTGTCGAAGAGGGTGTGCACCTCGTTGCGGTCCCAGGCGCGCACGGCGAGGTCCTGCGGGCCGACCTCGAGGGGCACCGACCGGTCGAGCTCGGTCAGCCGCCGGTTCTGCAGCACCGAGGACAGGTGCTCGCGCAGCTTCTCGCCGACCTTGCCCTTGACGGTGTCGACGCGGTCGACGAGCTCGTCGAGGGAGCCGTACTCGCGGACCCACTTGGCCGCCGTCTTCTCCCCCACGCTCGGGATGCTGGGCAGGTTGTCGCTGGGGTCGCCCCGCAGCGCGGCGAAGTCGGGGTACTGCCGCGGCGTGAGCCCGTACTTGGCCTCGACCTCCTCCGGGGTGAACCGGGTGAGGTCGGAGACGCCCTTGCGCGGGTAGAGCACGGTGACGTGCTCGTTCACCAGCTGCAGCGCGTCGCGGTCGCCGGTGCAGATGAGCACGTCCATGCCCTGCTCGACGGCCTGCACGGTCAGGGTGGCGATGACGTCGTCGGCCTCGAAGCCCTCGGCGGTCACGACCGGGACGTGCAGGGCGGCCAGCACCTCCTGGATGAGGCTCACCTGGCCGCGGAAGTCGGTGGGGCTCTCGGTGCGGTTGGCCTTGTACTCGGCGTAGATCTCGTTCCGGAACGTCTTGCGCCCGACGTCGAAGGCCACCGCGAGATGCGTGGGCTGCTCGTCGCGCAGCACGTTGATCAGCATCGACGTGAAGCCGTAGACGGCGTTGGTCGGCTGCCCGGTCGTGGTCGAGAAGTTCTCCACCGGGAGCGCGAAGAACGCCCGGTAGGCCAGCGAGTGCCCGTCGAGCAGCAGCAGCCGCGGCCGCGTCTCCGGACTGGAGGGGACGGCGGGCGCGGGGGTGGTCACCGGAGCGGACATCACCGGTGATCGTATGTCGGGCCACCGACGTCCACGGCCGATGGCTAGCGTCCCGGGGATGACCACACCTGCCCCCGACTGGCTGCCGCTGACCGAGCCGGGACCGCTCGACGACAAGCTGGGCATCCGCATCGTCGACTTCACGCCCGACCGCCTCGTCGCCACCATGCCGGTGGAGGGCAACCAGCAGCCCTTCGGCCTGCTGCACGGCGGCGCCACCTGCGCCCTGGTGGAGTCGGTCGGGTCGTGGGCGGCGGCGATCAACGCCGGGCCCGGCCGCAGGGCCGTCGGCGTCGAGCTCAACGCCAGCTACCTGCGCGCGGCCACCGCGGGCACGGTCACCGCCGTCTGCACCCCAGCCCGCATCGGGCGGACGCTGTCGACGTTCCTCGTGCAGGTCACCGACGAGTCCGGCCGCACCACCGCCACCGCCCGGCTGACCTGCGCGATCGTCCCCGCCTGACCCCGGCGGGGCTCCCTCAGCGCTCGACGGCGACGGGCAGCGCCCGCGGCGGCAGCGGACGGCGGCGCGGCAGCCGGCGCGGCACGGGCAGTCCGCTGCGCTGCCAGGTCGCCAGCGCCCGGCTCAGCGTCTCGCGCGGCACGATCCGGCGCGTCGTCAGCGGCGCGAAGCCCATCCGCGCGAAGAACCGCTGCCGCTCGGCCTCGTGCCCGCCCACCGAGGCCACCACGTGCAGCGCCCCGAGCTCCCCGGCGTAGCCGGCCGCGGCGGCCAGCAGCGCGGTGCCCGCGCCGCGGCGGCGGTGCTCGCGGTGGACGACGAGGTTGTCGACGGTGACCTGGGGGACGCCGAGCACCGTCGACAGCGGGTCGAGCCCGAGCACGGCCAGGCCCACGACCACCTCGCCGGCGGAGTCGGCGCCCGGCGCGTTGGCCCCTGGGAGGACGGCGAGGACGACGCGGTGCCCGGGGTCGGACAGCAGCCGGCGGAAACCCACCGCCGCGGCGGCCCCCGGGGTCTGCCCGGTGAGCACCCCCTCGGCGTGCGCCTCGGCCCGGTGCTGGCGCACCAGCGCGAGGACCGCGGGCAGGTCCTCCGGGCGCGCCGTGCGCGTGCTGACGCGGGACCACTGACCGGTTGCTGGCACGGGAGTCCTCCCCTGGGCGGTGCCGGGATCGTGCACCCGGCAGCGCCCCGGACCCCCGCCGACGCGCCGGGACGGGACGGGAGTGACACCTGCCGACGGTCCCGCGCAGGTCGCGCTCAGGTCACAGGACGGCGTCGGGAGGTGGGGACCCAAGGGCCCTGGGTTACCGTCACGCCCCACCGCACGCTGTGACGGTCGGCACTGCCGTGCCCGTCACCGCTCACCAGACACCGCCACGACCAGGGAGGTTGTGTGAGGCACCCGTCAGCCACTGCCGGGCCACCTCGGCCGCACCGGAGCGCGATCCGCCCGGGCCCGGGGACCGCCCGGAGGGTGCTGCTCCGGCTCCTGCTGGTGCTCGTCGCCGTCACCGGGCTCGCCGTACTCGTCCCCGGCATCGCCAGCGCCGAGGGCGAGCAGGTCCTCGGGACGCTGCAGACCAGCCGGTCCGGCCCCATCGAGGGCGTCGAGGTCACCGTCACCACCGCCGACGGCGAGGAGGTCGACAGCGTCGAGAGCGACGAGGACGGACGCTGGTCGGTCGACCTGCCCGGCCCCGGCGACTACGTCGTCACCATCGACGAGGACGGCCTGCCCGAGGGCGTGAAGCTGGCCGGCACCGACAACCGCACGGTCACCGTGGCCGAGGGCCGCCGCGAGCCGGTGATCATCGGCCTCGAGGACGGCAGCCGGGGCGGCGGCGGGGGCACCGTCCGCGCCGTCCAGCTGCTCGTCGACGGGATCCGCTTCGGCCTGCTCATCGCCATGTGCGCCGTCGGCCTGTCGCTGATCTTCGGCACCACCGGGCTGACCAACTTCGCGCACGGCGAGCTGGTCACCATCGGCGCCATCGCCGCCTGGTACGTCAACGTGCAGGGCGGTGTCCCGCTGGTCGCGGCGGCGCTCATCGCGATGGTCGTCGGCGCGGCCGTCGGCGCCCTCAACGAGCTGGGGCTGTGGCGGCCGCTGCGCCGTCGCGGGACCGGCCTCATCGCCGCTCTCGTCGTGTCCATCGGCCTGTCGCTGGTGCTGCGCTACGCCATCCAGATCTTCTACGGCGGCCGGTCCAGCCCGTACCAGGTGTCCACCGGCCGCGCCGTCGACTACGGCCTGTTCACCCTGACCAACCGGGCGCTGATCTCGATCGTCGTCTCGATCGTCGTCCTGGTGCTGGTGGCCCTCATGCTGCAGCGCACCAAGATCGGCAAGGCGATGCGGGCGGTCGCCGACAACCGCGACCTCGCCGCCTCCTCGGGAATCGACGTCAACCGCGTCATCCTCGTGGTCTGGATGATGGGCGGGGCGCTGGCCGCCCTCGGTGGCGTCCTGCTCGGCCTGTCCGACCAGGTGCAGTGGGACATGGGCTTCCGCCTGCTGCTGCTGATGTTCGCCGGCGTCACCCTCGGGGGCCTCGGCACCGCCTACGGCGCCCTGGTGGGCAGCCTGATCGTGGGTGTGTTCGTCCAGATGTCGACCCTCGTCATCCCGAATGACGTGAAGTACGTCGGAGGGCTCCTGCTCTTGATCGTCATCCTCGTCATCCGACCCCAGGGCATCCTGGGCAGCCGGGTCCGGATCGGCTGAGCCATGGGTGACCTCATCGACGCCCTGGCCGTCGCCCTCAAGGCCGGCCTCGGGTTCCAGGCGATCTTCTTCTCGCTGCTCGCCATCGGCCTCAACGTCCAGTTCGGCTACGCCGGCCTGCTCAACTTCGGGCAGATCGCCTTCGCGATGCTGGGCGGCTTCGGCATCGCCATCTCCGTGAGCAAGTGGGGCCTGCCCTTCTGGGTGGGCGTGCTGGTGGGCCTGGCGGCGGCCGTCGTCCTGGCCCTCCTGCTCGGCCTGCCCACGCTGCGGCTGCGCGCGGACTACCTGGCCATCGCCACCATCGCGGCGGCCGAGGGGTTGCGGCTGCTGTTCCGGTCGGTGTCGGCCACGCCGGTCACCAACGGGACCCGTGGCCTGTCGGCCTTCAACGGCGACTTCATCGCCCTGGCCCCGTGGGCCACCAACGAGCGCTATCGCATCCTGGGCACGAGCTGGTCCGGCGGCGAGCTCTGGGTGACGCTCGTCGGGTGGGTGCTCGTGGCCCTGTCCTGCCTGCTGGTCTGGGCACTGGTGCGCAGCCCGTGGGGCCGCGTGCTCAAGTCCATCCGCGAGGACGAGGACGCGGTCCGGTCGCTGGGCAAGAACGTCTACGTCTACAAGATGCAGGCCCTCGTGCTCGGCGGCGTCCTGGGCGCCATCGGCGGGATGGTCTACGCCGTCGGCACCGGCTCGGCCGTCCCCGACCAGTACCAGAACGCGAACACGTTCCTGGCCTACGCCGCCCTGATCCTCGGCGGGGCCGCGCGGGTGCTCGGGCCGGTCATCGGCTCGATCATCCTGCTGTTCATCCTGCAGTTCGCCGACACCGGCCTTCGGCTCCTCATCGACAACGGGATCATCCCCGAGGGGCTGCTGTCGTCCACCGACGTGGCGCAGATCCGCTTCGTCCTGGTCGGGATCGGCCTCATGCTGCTGTTGGTCTTCCGACCGCAGGGCATCCTCGGCGACCGACGAGAGGTGATGCTCGATGCCCGCTGACCCCAACCCCCACGGCGCCACGGCGTCCGGCGCCGGCGCCTCGGGTGCCGGCGCGGCCGGCGCCGGCGCGTCGGGCGCCTCCCTGCAGAAGCCCTCCGGCTGGCAGCGCGGGGACGCCCCCCAGCGGCTGGCACAGACGGCGCTGCGCGACATCCCCTGGGAGGTCGGCGTCGCCAAGCCGGACCCGGCGATCGTCGTCGACGGCGTGACCCGGACCTTCGGGGGGCTCACGGCGGTCGCCGTCGACCACCTCGAGGTGCAGCGCGGCGGCATCACCGGCCTGATCGGGCCCAACGGAGCGGGCAAGACGACGCTGTTCAACCTGCTGACCGGGTTCGACCAGCCCAACACCGGCACCTGGGAGTTCGACGGCCGGCCGCTGGGCAAGCTCGCTCCGCACCAGGTCGCGCGGCTCGGCGTCGTCCGGACCTTCCAGCTCACCAAGGCGCTGTCCCGGCTGACCGTGCTGCAGAACATGCTGCTCGGCGCACAGGGGCAGCGCGGCGAGAGCTTCTGGCGGGCCCTGGTGCCCGGCACCTGGAAGTCCCAGGAGCAGGCCAACACCGAGAAGGCCATGGACCTGCTGCGCCGGTTCAAGCTCGACGCGAAGAAGGACGACTTCGCCGGCACCCTCTCCGGCGGTCAGCGCAAGCTGCTGGAGATGGCGCGGGCGCTGATGAGCGACCCGAAGGTCGTCATGCTCGACGAGCCGATGGCCGGGGTGAACCCCGCCCTGACGCAGAGCCTGCTCGGCCACGTCAAGGACCTCCGCGAGGAGGGCATGACGGTGATCTTCGTCGAGCACGACATGGACGTCGTCCGGGACATCAGCGACTGGGTCGTCGTCATGGCCGCCGGCAGGGTGATCGCCGAGGGACCGCCGGAGTCGATCAGCCAGAACCAGGCCGTCGTCGACGCCTACCTCGGGGCGCACCACGACGCGCCCCTCACCGTCGAGGAGGAGGACCAGGTGCTCGCCCAGGCCGAGCGTGAGATCGCCCGCGAGGAGCACGGGGGCGGCGACGTGCTCGGGTCCGACACCACCACCGGGAAGGGCGAGCGATGAGCGAGCCGCTGTTCGAGGTCGACGAGTCCGGCGAGGACCGCACCCGCGCCGACGAGGTCGCCACCACGGCCACCCTCTCCCCCGCGGAGAAGGCAGCCACCCGCGAGGAGCACCTGCGCCTCGCCGAGGGCGCGCTGGTCCGCGCCGACGACCTCGTCGCCGGCTACGTGCCCGGCGTCAACATCCTGCGGGGCTGTGACTTCTACCTGCAGGACGGCGAACTGGTCGGGATCATCGGCCCCAACGGTGCCGGCAAGTCCACGCTGCTCAAGACGCTGTTCGGGCTCATCCCGGTGCGCTCGGGCTCGGTGCGGCTGCGTGGGGAGGACATCACCTCCGCGCCGGCGCACCGGCTGGTGTCCCTGGGCGTCGGCTACGTGCCGCAGAACAACAACGTGTTCCCCTCGCTCACCATCGAGGAGAACATGCAGATGGGCGTCTACCTGCGGCCGCGGACGTTCAAGGAGCGCTTCGACTACGTCATCGACCTGTTCCCCCTGCTCGGGGAGCGGCGCAAGGGCAAGGCCGGGGCGCTGTCGGGCGGTGAGCGGCAGATGGTCGCCATGGGCCGGGCGCTGATGATGGACCCGTCGGTGCTGCTGCTCGACGAGCCGTCGGCCGGGCTCTCCCCCGCCTACCAGGACGAGGTGTTCATCCGCTGCCGGCGGATCAACGCCACCGGCGTCTCGATCATCATGGTCGAGCAGAACGCCCGCCGCTGCCTGCAGATCTGCGACCGCGGCTACGTGCTCGACCAGGGCCGCAACGCCTACACCGACACCGGGCAGTCGCTCATGACCGACCCGAAGGTGATCGAGCTCTACCTGGGGACGCTCGCCAAGGCGCAGTGACCCGCGGAGGGTCCTCCCTCCCGACCCAGCACGAGGCCGGCGTCCCCCTGGGGCGCCGGCCTCGCTCGTGTTCGTCCGGCCGCCGTCAGCCTCGTGCGGGTGCGGTCCCGGCAGGTCGACGACCTCCCCCCGCCCCGGGGGGGGGGGGGGGGGGGGGGGGGGGGGGGGGGGGGGGGGGGGGGGGGGGGGGGGGGGGGGGGGGCGCGGGGGGCGCGGGGGGGGGCGGGCGCG
>NZ_JBJGYI010000020.1:0-88510 GCF_054049915.1 Geodermatophilus sp. SYSU D00766 | reverse complement strand
GACCTCCGGTGTCGTGGCAGTGGTCGCCTTCAGCAGCTCCACTCCACGCCCGGAGGTCCTCCCTCACAAGATCCGTCAACTAGATCCCGTGGTCACACGCTCCCGACCAACGTTTCCGGTCAGTACATCTAGCTCCCGCGGACGCCCTGCACGACGAGCGACACCGCCAGCAGCAGCATGACGACCGCGATGACCGCGTCGAGCACCCGCCACGCCACCGGGCGGGCGAAGACCGGCCGCAGCAGCCGGGCCCCGTACCCGAGGGCGAGGAACCAGACGGCGCTGCCCAGCGCGGCGCCCCCGGCGAACCACCACCGCAGCCGGCCCCAGGTGCCGGCCAGCGACCCCAGCAGCACCACGGTGTCGAGGTAGACGTGCGGGTTGAGCCAGGTGAGCGCCAGGCAGGTGGTCAGCGTGACCGCGAGCCCGGCGCGGCGCCCGCTCGCGTCGGGGACCAGGGCCGCCGTCCCGGCCGCGCGGCGGGCGGCGAGCAGGCCGTAGGCCGCGAGGAACGCCGCCCCGGCGAAGCACACGACGGTGAGCAGCCCGGGCACCCGGCTGACCAGCGTGCCCGCCCCGGCGGTTCCCGCGGCGATGAGCACCGCGTCGGAGACCAGGCACACCGCGACGACGGCGGCCACGTGCTCGGTGCGCAGCCCCTGCCGCAGCACGAAGGCGTTCTGCGCGCCGATCGCGACGATGAGCGAGAGGCCGAGGCCCAGACCGGAGACGGCGGCGAGGAGAGCGGGGGACACGACGGCGACGCTAGGCACCGACGGCGGAAAGCGCGCTCAACGATCCTGCAGGATCTGTAGCTGGTCTGATGGTGCGGTGGACCTCGACCTCGGCCAGCTGCGCGCCCTGGAGGCGACCGTCACCGCCGGCACCCTGGACGGCGCGGCGCGGGCGCTGCACGTCACGCCCAGCGCCATCAGCCAGCGGCTCCGGGCCCTGGAGACGGCGACCGGCCGCGTGCTGCTGGTGCGCAGCAAGCCGGTCCGGGTCACCGACTCCGGAGAGGCGGTGCTGCGGCTCGCCCGCCAGGTGGCGCTGCTCACCGCCGACGTCACCCGCGAGCTGGTCGGGGACGTCGAGCAGGGGCCGGTCGCCCTGCCGATCGCGGTCAACGCCGACTCGCTGGCCACCTGGGTGCTGCCGGCCCTGGCCCCGCTCGCCGGGGAGGTCACCTTCGACCTGCACCGCGAGGACCAGGAGCGCACCGCGGCGCTGCTGCGGGAGGGGCGGGTGACCGCGGCGATCACCGGGGACGCCGAGCCGGTCCCGGGCTGCACCGTCACCCGGCTGGGCAGCATGCGCTACCGGCCCGTGGCGACGGCGGCCTGCACCCGGCGGTGGTTCGCCGACGGGGTCACGGCCGCGGCGCTGGCCCGGGCGCCGGTCGTGGTCTTCGACCGCACCGACGACCTGCAGTACCGCTACCTGCGCTCCCGCGGGGTCGACGAGCGCACGCCGCCGGTGCACCACGTGCCCGCCTCGGCCGACTACGTGACCGCGATCCGGCTGGGGTTCGGCTGGGGGATGCTCCCGGCGCAGCAGGAGCCGCCCGGGGAGCTCGTCGACCTCGACCCGGCCGGCGCGGTCGACGTCGTCCTGCACTGGCAGCAGTGGAAGCTGCGCTCGCCGACGCTGGACCGGGTCGCCGCGGCGGTGCTCGCGGCGGCGCGGCGCACCCTCGACCAGCCCGGCGGCTAGGCGCCCAGCGCCGTCGGCGACGCCGTCCGCTCGAACCCGGCGCGCACGATCGGCGACCGGCGGGTCCGCTCGGGCAGCGCGAGCACGCCGGTGCGGAACGCCCGCAGCGCCGCCGTCGCGGCGACGTCGGTGACCGGCAGGCCCGGCAGGGAGGCGAGCCGGCGCGCCCACGGCGGCAGGGTGGCCACCGCCAGCGACGCCAGCGACCCCCACGCCGGCCGGGCGGGGGTCAGCACCTGCACCCAGCGCGGCATCGGCGGCAACGCGATGAACCGCCACGCGTCGCGGGCGTCGGGGGTCAGGGCCAGCACCGGGCGCAGCCGCTCGAAGTACGCCGCGAGGTCGGCGACCGAGGCAGGCACGTCGGCGGCGTCGACGCCGATCAGCTCGGCGGCCACCACCTGCTCGGCCACGTAGCGGTCGGCCTCGGCGGGCGTGACGACGCCGGCGCGACGGGCGACGTCGAGCAGCGAGTCGACCTGGCAGGCGTGCACCCACAGCAGCAGGTCGGCGTCGTCGACCCGGTACGCGCGGCCGGTCGTCGCCTCCGTGCCGCCGAGCCGCCGGTGCATCCCGCGCACCCGGCGGACCTGCCGGATGGCCTCCCGGCGGGTGCCGAAGGTCAGCGTGTCCACGTACTCGGCGGTGCGGGTCAGCCGCTGCCACGGTGACTCGCGGAACACCGAGTTGCGGGCGACGCCGTCCATCGCCACGGGGTGCAGGGCCTGCAGCAGCAGCGCCCGCAGCCCGCCGACGCTGTAGACGGGGTCGGCGTGCACCCGCCAGGTGACGCTGTCGGGGCCGAAGAAGCCGAGCCGGTCCTCCTCCGGCGTCCAGTCCCGCGCGGAGGGCCGCGTCCGGCTCACAGCGAGGTCCAGAAGCCCTCGAGCGCGTCCAGCGTGCGCAGGGGGTTCTCGACGGCGGGGGAGTGGATGGCCTGCGGGACCACCTCGTGGCGGGCACCCAGCCGCCGCGCCATGTCGGCCTGGTCGGCGGGGGACCAGGCGTCGTCGGCCTCGCCGTGGGCGACCAGCACCGGGACGCCGGTGGCGGCCAGCTCGGCCACCCGGTCGGGCTCGGTGGTCATCGCCGCGGCCATGCCGCGCAGCCCGGCGGCGCTGTTGGCGAGGAAGCGGTGGGCGTAGAAGCGGCGGGTCGGCGCAGGCACGGCCAGCGCGCGCTCGTCGGTCATGGCCAGCTGCTCGAGCGTGGCCTGCACCAGCGCGACGCCGCCCTGGTCCAGCAGCGGACCGAGGTGCTCCAGCAGCGCCACGCGCGGGCCGGTGAGGGCGGCCGGCCCGGAGCCGAGCAGCGTCAGCGACCGGAACGCGGCCGGGTCGGCGAGGACGGCGGCGCGGCCGACCAGACCGCCGAAGCTGTGCCCGACCAGGTGCGGGACGCCGGTCTCCCCGCGCAGCAGGTGCGCCACGGCGACGACGTCGGCGGCGAGCTCGGCGACGGTGTAGGCGGCGGGGTCGTCGGGCCCGGGGGACTCGTACTGACCGCGCTGGTCGATCGCCACCACCCGGTAGCCGCGGCCGGCCAGCGGCGCCAGCAGCGGCGCGAAGTCCTCCTTGCTGCCGGTGTAACCCGGGACCAGCAGGACCGTGCCGCGGGGTCCCTCCCCGCCGGTGTCGAGCGCGGCGAGCGGACCGGCCCGGCCCGGGAGGGTCCGCGGGGTGGCGTCGTGGTCGGCCAGCTGCCGCAGGTCGTCGGAGGGGACGGCGAGGGTGACCGACGGCGGCGCGGGGTTCCCGGGCAGGACCATGCGCCCAGTCAACCTCCGCTCCGGCCTCCCCGCAGCGAGGTCCTCCGATCAGGAGAAGGCGAGCACCCGGTCGGGCAGCCGGTACACCAGCACCGGTCCCACGACGGAGGTCTGCCCGCCGGGGTCCAGCCCGCCGTCGACGGCCGCGCGGCCGGTCTCGGCGCCGGTGGCGAGGTCGCGCAGCACGAAGCCGCCGGACTCGGGCACCCACACGGCGCCGGACGCGGCCGTGCCGGCGTCGCCGCTCGGCAGCCCCTGCGCGGGCAGCTGCCAGCGCGCCTGCCCGGTCGCCCCGTCCAGCGCCCACAGGGTGCCGCGGGCCCACACCAGCGCGAGGTCGCCCGCGCCGCCCTGCAGCAGCGGCTCGGTGGCCGGGTCGCCGTCGGTGGCCGGCAGCGGCAGCTGCTGGAGCAGGCTCCCGTCGGCGGGGGAGTGCACCAGCAGGTCATCCCCGGTGGCGACGGTGACGAGACGGTCGGTGCCGACGAGCCGGACCGGGGCGCCCTCGGGGACGGCGAGGTCGCGGGTCCACCGCGGCTGGCCGGAGAACGGGTCGAACAGCCGCAGCTGCACCGCCGCCGTCCCGGGGCAGCGCTGCAGCAGGGCGACCCCGGCGCTGCCGACGTCGGTGGCGGCGATCCGGCAGCCCTCGCCCGCCGCGACCCGCCAGCGGACGTTGTCGCCCACCGGGTCGAGCACGACGATCCCGGTGGGGCTGCCGGCGAGCACGACCTGCTCGGTGCCGGCGATCGTGGCGTCACCGCGCAGGCTGAGGTTGCGCGTCCACTGGCGCACCCCCGTGGCGGCGTCGAGCGCCAGCGCCTCGTCGCAGCGGTCGGCGGTGCGGAAGACGGCGACGACCAGCCCGTCGACGGCGGTGAGGCCGCAGAGCCGGGCGTCGGCCCGCCGGTAGTGCCAGGCCTCGTCCCCGGTGACGGCGTCGACGGCGGTCAGGCCGCGCTCGTCGGGCACCACGACCCGCCCGCTCTCCACGACCCGGCGCGGCAGCCCGGCGTCGGCGGCCACCGACCACGCCTGCGTCAGCTCGCCGGCGGGCGCGGCGTCAGGGACCTGCGACGGCGCGGCGGTGGTGCTGTCGGTGGCCGCGACGCTGGACCCCCGCCAGAGCAGGACGGCGACCAGCGCCAGCGCGAGCGTGGCCGCCGTCCAGACCCAGATCCGCAGCGGCGGGGTGCGCCGCCGTGGTGACGTGCTGGAACGGCCACCCTCCACGGGCCCGCGCCGAGCGTGCGAGGCGAGGGGTGGAGGGTGGTCCGTCATTCAGGCGGCGGACTCGGAGTCGCCGCCGTCGCCGCCGGCGTCGGGACCGGCGCCCTGGGCGGAGCGGCCCGAGCCGCGGCGGGAGCCACCGCGACGGCGGCGACGACGCCGCGGGGCGCCCTCGCCGGCGGGCTCGCCCGCGGTGTCGGCGGTGCCGGGCTCGGCCGTGCCCGCCTCGGCGCCGGCCTCGGGGGAGACCGTCGCGTCGACGGACTCACCGCCGCGGGTGCGGCGGCGGGAGCGCGAGCGGGCCGGGCGGTCGCCGCCCTCGCGGGCGGAGTCGCGGGAGGGCTCGCGGGCCGGGCCGCGGCCGGCGCCCGTCGTCTTCTTCCCGGTCTCGCCGAGGTCCTCGAGCACCTCGGCGTCGAGGCCCTCGCGGGTGCGCTGGGCGCGCGGCAGCCGGCCGGTGGCGCCCTCGGGGACGTCGAGGTCGGTGTAGACCCACGGCGAGGTGGAGTAGGTCTCCGGCGGGTCCACGAACGGCAGGTCCAGCGCCTTGTTGATCAGCTGCCAGCGCGGGATGTCGTCCCAGTCGACCAGCGTGACGGCGACGCCCTCGCGCCCGGCACGGCCGGTGCGGCCGATCCGGTGCACGTAGGTCTTCTCGTCCTCGGGGCACTGGTAGTTGACGACGTGGCTGACGCCGGTGACGTCGATGCCGCGGGCGGCGACGTCGGTGGCGACCAGGACGTCGACCTTGCCGCTGCGGAACGCGCGCAGCGCCTGCTCGCGGGCGCCCTGGCCGAGGTCGCCGTGCACCGCGGCGGCGGCGAACCCGCGGTCGACGAGCTCGTCGGCGACCTTCTGGGCGGTGCGCTTGGTGCGGCAGAAGACCATCGCCAGGCCGCGACCGCGGGCCTGCAGCACCCGGGCGAGCAGCTCGGGCTTGTCGAGGTTGTGCGCCCGGTACACGAACTGCGTCGTCTGCGGGACGGTCGAGCCCTCGTCGTTGCCGTGCGCGCGGATGTGCGTCGGCTGGGTCATGAACGACCGCGACAGCGTGACGATCGGGCCGGGCATGGTGGCCGAGAACAGCATCGTCTGCCGCTTCGCCGGGACCATGCCGAGGATCCGCTCGATGTCGGGCAGGAAGCCCAGGTCGAGCATCTCGTCGGCCTCGTCGAGGACCAGCACGCCGACCTTGCCCAGGACCAGGTGGCCCTGCTCGGCGAGGTCGAGCAGCCGGCCGGGCGTGCCGACGACGACCTCGACGCCGGCCTGCAGTGCTGCGACCTGCGGCTCGAACGCGCGGCCGCCGTAGATGGCCTGCACGCGGATGCCGCGCTTCTTCCCGGCGGTGGCGAGGTCGCGGGCGACCTGCACGCACAGCTCACGGGTGGGGACGACGACCAGCGCCTGCGGGACGCCGTCGCCGCCCTCGGCCGGCGGGACGACCCGCTGCAGCAGCGGGACGCCGAAGCCGAGGGTCTTGCCGGTGCCGGTGCGGGCCTGGCCGATGAGGTCGTTGCCGGCCAGCGCCAGCGGGAGGGTGAGCTCCTGGATGGCGAAGGTCCGGGTGATGCCGACCTCGGCCAGCGCCGCGACGACGTCGGGGTGGACGTCGAAGTCGCTGAACAGCGGTGCGGTCTCCTCGACGGGGGCGCCGCCGAGGGCCTCGACGGTCTGCTCGACCTGCTCGGGGGCCGGCGCGCCGGTCTCGGCGTGCTCTAGCTCGGGGGTGGTGGGGGTGCTCTCGGTGGGGGGGTTCTCGGTGGAGGTCAGTGCTCTCGCCTCTGGTCGGCTGGGGGAGCGGCCGGCGGGCGACGACGGCGTCGTCCGGGCGCTCCGCGGTCGGGTGTCGCGGGATGCGTGTCCAGCGCCGACGCGGCCAGCGGACCGGGGTTCGATCTGCTCCCGGGCGACGGCCCGGTGTGCCCGGTCACGGGCTCCGCGGGCGTCTGCGGGCGATCGTCAGCGCACAGATACCAGCGAACCTGGCGGCTCGCCTGTTCCCATGGTAGCGCGGGCAGCGGTTAGCCTCTGTCGCCGCGCGGGGCGACCCGCTCCCTGTCCGGCCCCGCGGCGGGCGTTCCGGCCGGTGTCCGCCGGTCCCGATCCCGCTCGGAGGTGCCCGTGACCGCGGCCGACAGCCGTGCCGTCGTCGACCTGCTCGGTGTGCTCGCCTACGCCGAGCTGACGGCGTTCGACCGGCTGGCCGAGGACGCCCGGCTGGCGCCGACGCTCGAGGGCCGGGCGGCGCTGGCCCGGATGGCGGCCGCCGAGATGGGCCACCACGACCGGCTCGCGGCGCGGCTGCGGCAGCTGGGCGCCGACCCCGCCGTCGCGATGGCCCCGTTCGTGCCGGCCCTCGACGGCTTCCACGAGGGCACCCGGCCGCGGACCTGGCTGGAGGGCCTGGTGAAGGCCTACGTCGGGGACGGGCTGGCGGCCGACTTCTACCGCGAGATCGCCGGTTTCCTGCCCGAGCCGGACCGCTCGCTGATCCTCGAGGTGCTCGCCGACACCGGGCACGCGGAGTTCGCCGTCCGCGAGGTGCGTGCCGCCCTGCGCTCGCAGCGCGCGCTGGCCGGGCGGCTGGCCCTGTGGGGGCGGCGGCTGGTCGGGGAGGCGATCTCGCAGTCGCAGGCGGTCATCGCCGAACGCGAGGGGCTGGCGCAGCTGATCATGGAGGGGACCGGTGACCTCACCGGCATCGCCCGGCTGGTCGACCGGATCACCGCCGCGCACACCGAGCGGATGCGCACCCTCGGCCTGAAGCCCTGAGACGACGACGGGGCGCCCCCGCGGTGCGGGGACGCCCCGGTCGGGGTGCGGTCGGCCCCTCTGCAGGGTCCCGCCGCGAGCTCGCGAGCGGTGGGGGGCAGAGGGGTCCGTCGTCAGGCGCCGGCGACGAAGCCCACGCGGCGCTGGTCGGCCTGGGCGATCTCGACGTAGGCGATCCGGTCGACCGGGACGAGGACGCGGCGGCCCCGCTCGTCCTCGAGGGTCAACAGCCCGTCCTTGGTGCCGCCGGACATGGCGGAGGCCACGTCGGCAGCGATCTCGTCGGGGGTCTTCGGGCTGTCGACGACCAGCTCCCGGGGGGAGTGCTGGACACCGATCTTGACTTCCACTCGGGATGCCTCCTCGGGTTGCACGGCTGCCGTCCACGCTAGTCCAGCGCGGGTGGGCAGGCCCCGTCGCGGAGGTGCGCCGTCAGCGAACGAGTCGACGGCGAGCGGGCTCAGCCCGCGGCCGGGTCGCCCTCGACCAGCGGGAAGCGGGAGATCCCGCGCCAGGCCAGCGACGCCATGAGCGACACCGCCTCGTCGCGGGACACCGTGCCCTTCTGCGCCAGCCACCAGCGGGCGCTGGCCTCGGCCAGGCCGGTCAGCCCGGAGGCCAGCAGGTGCGCCTGCTGCGGGGAGCTGCCGGTGTCGCCGGCGATGACCTCGGCGATCGCCTCGACGCAGGCCCGGTTGCCGCGGTCGACCAGCGCCCGGACGTCCTCGTCGTTGCGCAGGTCGGACTCGAAGACCAGCCGGAAGGCGCCGCCCTCGGCGTCGACGAAGTCGAAGTAGGCGCCCACCGCGCCGTGGACCCGCTGCCGGTTGTCCTCGGTGTCGGCCATGGCCTCGCGCAGCCGCTCGCTGAGCTCGGTGACCTGCTGCTCGAGCAGCGCCAGGTACAGCTCCCGCTTGCCGGGGAAGTGCTGGTAGAGCACCGGCTTGCTGACGCCGGCGCGGTCGGCGATGTCGTCCATCGCCGCGGCGTGGAAGCCCTGCGCGACGAAGACCTCCTGCGCCGCCTGCAGCAGCTGCAGCCGCCGGGCGCCGCGCGGCAGCCGCGAGGTGCGGCGGACGGGGACCGGACGGGAGGGCTGCATGGCGCCGGGGATGTTACCGGCGGGTCACCCGGCACACGCGGCGCGGCTGCCTGATCTACCGTCGCCGGGTGCCCGAGGCCTCCCGAGCGCGCCGCCGCCGGACCCCCGCGCCCCCGGCCGTGGCGCCGTCGTCCACCGCGCGGCTGTCCACGGCGGACCTGACCGTCCCGCCATCCCCTCCGCCGGCCTGGCCGGGCGCGGAGGTGCCGGTCACCGGCGGCGCGGTGTTCGCGCGCACCACGCCCTTCGCCGGCCCCCCGGACGCCCCGCGCGAGCGGGCGCTGTACGTGCACGGGCTGGGCGGCGCCTCGACCAACTGGACCGACCTGGCCGGGCTGCTGGCGGTGCGCTGCGAGGGCTGGGCCCTGGACCTGCCCGGCTTCGGCCGCTCCCGGCCGCCGTCGTCGGGCTCCTACTCCGTCCGTGGCCACGTGCGCGCGGTCGTCGACGTCCTCGAGCACGTCGTGGCGCAGCCCGGACCGGGGCAGGGCCGCCCGGTGCACCTGCTCGGCAACAGCCTCGGCGGGCTGGTCAGCCTGCTCGCCGCCGCCCGGCGCCCGGACCTGGTGGCCACGCTCACGCTGGTCTCGCCGGCCATGCCGGTCTACCGGGTGCCGCAGGCCCTCGGCCGGGCGCTGCTGCTCCTGCTGCTCCCCGGCGTGCCCACCCTCGCCGAGCGACGGCTGGCCCGCGTCCCGCCCGAGCAGACGGTGCGCGGCGTGCTCGCGGTGTGCTTCGGCGAGCCCGCCCGGGTGCCGCGCGAGCGGCTCGACGCCGCCGTCGAGGAGGCCCGCGAGCGCGCGGCGCAGACCTGGGCCAACCGGTCGCTGGCGCTGAGCATGCGCGGCCTGATCACCTCCTACCTGCGCGTCGGGCGGGCCAACGCCTGGCGGCTGGCCCGGTCCCTGCGGGTGCCGACGCTGGTGGTGTGGGGCGACCGCGACCGGCTCGTCGACCCCCGCCTGGCGCCCCGGCTGGCCGCCGCCGTGCCCGGCGCGCGGCTGCTGGTGCTCGAGACGGTCGGACACGTGGCGATGCTCGAGGCGCCCGAGGAGACCGCGCGGGCGGTGCTCGGCCTGCTCGAGGACACCGGCGGCGACACCCGGCAGGACGCCGGCGGCGGGACCCCGGACCCGGCGCGGGCCCGGGCCGGCTGAGCGCCGCACCCGACGCGCCCTCCTCCGGGACACGCCGGGCGGGCCCGGAGGACGTGAGAGCCTGGCTCCCGGACGTGCGCGAGCCGCCACCCGGGGCACCGCGCGATGCGACGACGACCGCGAGGAGGCGGCACCGTGACAGGTCTGCCGCCCGGTCCTCGCTCCGGTCCTCGTCCTGCTCCTCGTCCCGGTGCCCGTCCCGCCCCGCCACCCCGGCCGGGCCCGCATCCTGCCCGCCACCGGCCGCCGGTCCCGCCGCCGGTGCCCCCGTCGGGACGCCGTCCGCGGTCCCCCGAGGTCGACGACCGCCTCTCCGCGGGCCGCCCGCCCGACGCGCGCCCGCCCGCTGCCCGCCGGTCGCGGCCGGGCCGGCTGCGACGGTTCGTCGCCCGCCACGGGTGGCGCGCCTACGCCATCCCGCTGCTGACCGTGGCCACCGTCCTCGCGCTGGTCGACGTCGTCTCCGCCGGACGGGCCACCTCCTCGGCCGCCGGGCAGGCGTCCGCGCCGGCGGAGGGGGCGCCGGCGTCGACCGCCGCGGAGTCGACCCCGCCGACCCCGGACCCGACGCCCTCGCCGGTCGCACCGGCCGAGGGCGACGTCGGACCGACCGGGCTCCCGCCGACCCCGGCGACCGGGACCTACGTCGAGCAGGGTGCGGGCAGCGTGAGCGTCGTGCCCGGCTCGTCGGCCGTCTACGGCAGCGGACCGCTGCAGCGGTTCGTCGTCGAGGTCGAGGACGGCATCGGCGTCGACGGCGCGGCCTTCGCCGCCGCGGTGGAGGCCACCCTCGGCGACCCGCGCTCGTGGGGCAGCGGCGGGCGGATGTCCTTCCAGCGCGTGGACAGCACCGACCCCGACGGCTACGAGTTCCGGGTCAGCCTGGTCAGCCCCGGCAGCATGGAGCGCTACTGCCCGGGCGTGGGCACCGGCGGCTACACCTCCTGCCGGTACGGCGAGCGCGCGGTGATCAACCTGGCCCGCTGGGAGACCGCCGTCCCGCACTACGACGGCGACGTCGCCACCTACCGCCAGTACGTGGTCAACCACGAGGTCGGCCACGCGCTCGGCAACGGCCACCAGCCCTGCCCGGGCCCGGGACAGCCCGCGCCGGTCATGCAGCAGCAGACGCTGCGCCTGGACGGCTGCACGAGGAACGCCTGGCCGTTCCCCTGACCCGTCGCGGTGACGAAGGACCCCCTCCGGGCGGACCCGCGGCCCTGGGAGCCACCGCGGTGGGCGCGGGAGCCTGACCGGCAGTCGTGATCCCGACGGCTCCGATCGGAGTGCCATGGCCCCGTCCGCCGCGCCCGCCGTCCTCCTCGACTCCCTGGGCAAGCGCTTCGGCGCCACCGAGGCGGTCGTCGACCTCTCCCTCGCCGTCCCCGCCGGCGAGGTCTTCGGCTTCCTCGGGCCCAACGGGGCGGGGAAGTCGACCACCATCCGCCTGCTGCTGGGGCTGCTGCGGCCGACCACCGGCCGCGCGGAGGTCTTCGGCGACGCGGCCGACGACGTCGAGCGGGCGCACCGCCACCTCGCGTACGTGCCGGCCGACGTCGCCCTCTGGCCGGGGCTCACCGGCCGCGAGTGCCTCGAGCTGCTCGCCGGTGTGGGGCCGGGCACCGACCCGGCCTACCGCGACGAGCTGGTCGAGCGCTTCGGTCTGGACCCCGGCAAGCGGGCGCGCGCCTACTCGACGGGCAACCGGCAGAAGGTCGCGCTGGTCGCCGCGTTCGCCACGCGGGCGCCCCTGCTGGTGCTCGACGAGCCGACCAGCGGGCTGGACCCGCTCGTCGAGCGGGAGTTCCGGCGCTGCATCGCCGAGGCCGCCGGACGCGGGCAGACGGTGTTCCTCAGCTCGCACCAGCTCGCCGAGGTGGAGGCGGTCTGCACGCGGGTGGGCATCCTGCGGGCGGGCCGGCTGGTCGAGGTGGCGGGGCTGGAGGACCTGCGCCGGCTGCGCCGCTCCGAGGTGACCGTCGAGCTCGCCCGTCCCGCGCCCGGCCTCGAGCGGATCGCCGGGCTGCCCGGGGTCGCCGACGTCCGCTGGACGACGCCGGTGCAGCTCACCCTGGCGCTGACCGGCCCGCCCCGTGCCGTGCTGCGGGCCCTGGGCGAGGTCGACGTCGTGCGGCTCGACGTCCGGGAGCCCTCCCTGGAGGAGATCTTCCTCGACTACTACGGGCGGGCCGCGGCGTGACCACCCGCACGCCCTCGCGGACCGCCGCCGCCGCGCGGCCGGGTGCGCCGGCCTCCCCGGGCACCGCCGTCCGCCGCCTGGCGGTCCGCCAGGTGCGGCGGGGGACGCTCGTCGTCGCGCTGCTGTGCGGTGGGCTGACCGCGTTCGTCGCGCAGCAGTACGAGCAGACCCTCAGTGGCGCGGTCGGGGTCGACTCGCTGGCCGCGCTCGCCGACAACCCGGCGATCCGCACCCTGTTCGGCCCGGCGCTGGCCCTCGACGACCCCGGCGGGTTCACCGTGTGGCGCACCGGCACCGTCGCGGCCGTCCTGGCGGGGGTGTGGGCGGCGCTGGCCGGCACGCGGGTCACCCGGGGCGAGGAGGAGGCCGGCCGGGCCGACCTGCTGCTGGCCGGCCGGGTCCGTCCGGCCGCCCTCGTGCGCACCGCGCTCGGCGTCCTGCTCGCCGCCGGCGCCGTCGTCGGTGCCGCCGTGGTCGCGGGGATGCTGGCCGCCGGCACCGCGGCGACGGGGGCGGTCCTGTTCGGCGCGCTGGTCGGCGGCACCGCCATGGCCGGCGGCGCGCTGGGCGTGCTGGCCGGGCAGCTGGTGACCGAGCGCCGCTCGGCCTCGGGGCTCGCCGTCGCCGTCCTGCTCGCCGGCCTGCTGGCCCGCATGGTCGGCGACGGGGTGGCGTCCCTGTCGTGGCTGCAGTGGCTGAGCCCGTTCGGGCTGCTCGGCCGGGTCGCCCCCTACGCCGCCGACCGGGTGGCGCCGCTGCTGGTGCTCGCGGTCCTGGTGGCCGTGCCGGCCGTCCTGGCCGCCGTCCTCGCCGGGGGCCGGGACGTGGGCAGCGGCCGGTGGCGGGGCCGGGACCGGGCCCGCACCTCCAGCCGGCTGCTGCGGTCGCTGCCCGGCTTCGCCGTGCACCGGGTCCGCCGGCCGACGCTGACCTGGTCGCTGGGCGTGGGCGCCTACTACCTGCTCATCGGCCTGCTGGCCACCGCGATGCTCGACTTCCTGCGGGACAACCCGGTCTTCGCGGACCTGGCGGCCGACGCCGGCTTCGCCCGGCTGGCGTCGGTCGAGGGCTACGCGGCCTCGCTGTTCGGCCTGCTCGCGGTGCCGGTCGGCGCGTTCGCCGCCGCGCGGGTCGCCGCCGTGGCCGGCGACGAGACGGCGTCGCGGCTGACGCTGCTGTACTCCCGGCCGGTCGGGCGGGTGCGCTGGGCGGGCTGGGAGGTCGCGGCGGTCGCCGCCGGCACCGTCGTCGTGGCCGCGGTCGGGGGGCTGGCCACCTGGGCGGGGGCGTCCTGGGTGGACGCCGGGCTCGGCCTCGGGAGCGCCCTCGGCGGCGCGCTGTCGGTGGTCCCGGTGGCGCTGCTGTGCCTCGGTGCCGCGCTGCTGGCGCTGGGCTGGTTCCCCCAGGCGGTGCTGGCCGTCGGCGTCCTGCCCGCCGCCGGGGGGTACCTGCTGCTGGTGCTGGCCGACAGCTTCGGCTGGCCGTCCTGGGTGCGCGGGCTCTCCCCGTTCGCGCACCTGGCGGCGGTGCCCGCCGACCCGCTCGACGTCGCCGGCCTCGTCGGGATGCTGGTCGTCGCGCTCGCACTCGCGGCCGCGGGTCTCGCGGGGTACGCCCGCCGGGACCTGCGCGGCTGAGGCGCCCGCCGGGGCTCGCGGACGAGGGAACAGCGGCGGCTGGGACGCTGTTGTCGGCACCAACACCGGCCCGCGCCGGAGTCCGCGAAACCCCGAGGAGCAAGCGTGTCCCTGCCGCCCCTGGTCGAGCCCGCGGCCGACCTGTCCATCGACGAGGTGCGCCGGTACAGCCGTCACCTGATCATCCCCGACGTCGGGATGGACGGGCAGAAGCGGCTCAAGAACGCCAAGGTGCTCGCCGTGGGCGCCGGCGGCCTGGGCTCCCCGGTGCTCATGTACCTCGCCGCGGCCGGCGTGGGCACGATCGGCATCGTCGAGTTCGACGTCGTCGACGAGTCGAACCTGCAGCGGCAGATCATCCACGGGCAGTCCGACGTCGGCCGGTCGAAGGCCGAGAGCGCGCGCGACTCGATCGAGGAGATCAACCCGCTGGTCGACGTGCGGCTGCACGAGACGCGGCTGGACAGCGACAACGTCCTGGAGATCTTCGGCCAGTACGACCTGATCGTCGACGGCACCGACAACTTCGCCACGCGCTACCTGGTCAACGACGCGTGCGTGCTGCTCGGCAAGCCCTACGTGTGGGGCTCCATCTACCGCTTCGACGGTCAGGTGTCGGTCTTCTGGGCCGAGCACGGGCCCAACTACCGCGACCTCTACCCGGTGCCCCCGCCGCCCGGGATGGTGCCCTCCTGCGCCGAGGGCGGCGTGCTCGGCGTGCTGTGCGCGACCATCGGCGCCATCCAGGCCACCGAGGCGGTCAAGCTGATCACCGGCATCGGCGAGACGCTGCTGGGCCGGCTGATGGTCTACGACGCCCTGGAGATGACCTTCCGCACGATCAAGGTGCGCAAGGACCCCGAGGCCGAGCCGATCACCGGCCTCATCGACTACGAGGCCTTCTGCGGCGTCGTCTCCGACGAGGCCCAGGCGGCGGCCGCGGGCTCGACGATCACCGTCGACGAGCTCAAGGACATGATCGACGCCGGCAAGGACTTCGAGCTGATCGACGTCCGCGAGCCCAACGAGTACGAGATCGTGTCGATCCCGGGCGCGACGCTGATCCCCAAGGACGAGATCCTCTCCGGCCGGGCGCTCGCCCGGCTGCCGCAGGACCGGCCGATCGTGCTGCACTGCAAGACCGGCGTCCGCTCGGCCGAGGTGCTCGCCGCGGTCAAGAACGCCGGCTTCTCCGACGCCGTGCACGTGCAGGGCGGCGTGACGGCGTGGGCCACCCGCATCGACAAGACCCTGCCCACGTACTGAGGAAGGACCTCGTCCCTCCCCACGACACGCTCCGGCGGCCCGGCCTCGCCCGGAGGCTCAGCCCGAGCTTGCTCGGGTTGAGGGGGGCGAGGTCCTTCTATTGACTGGGCGGGTGCCCGAGTCGACGCCGTCCCCGACCGAGCTGCTGGAGCTCTACCAGCGCGCGCAGGCCACCTTCACCGACCGCGTCGACGCCGTCGAGCCCGGCCAGTGGGACCTCGAGGCGCTGCCCGGCTGGACCGTCGCCGACCTCGTCGCCCACCTCGTCGGCGAGGCGCACTGGGTGCCCGGGTTGCTGGCCGGGGAGCCCTACGACGACGTCGCCGCCCGGGTGCCCCAGGGCACCGACCCGCTGCTGGCACCTGACCCGCTCACCGCGTGGGAGGCCGCCGCCGACGAGGCGCTGGCCGCCGTCGCCACCGCCGACCTGGCCGGCGGCACGGTGCACCTCTCCCGCGGGCCGACGCCGGCGTGGGAGTACGTCGACGAGCTGACCGCCGACCTCACCGTGCACTCCTGGGACCTCGCCCGCGCCACCCGCGGCGACGAGGTGCTCGACCCCGCACTGGTCCGCGCCGCCGAGGGCATGGCCGCCCGGCTGCCGCGCGACGGCGTCCCGGGCCTGTTCGCCGCGCAGCTGGACGTGCCCGCGGATGCCCCGCCGCAGGTGCGGCTGCTGGCCCGCTTCGGCCGCCGGGCTTAGCCCGTCGGTGTGTCGCCGGCCCCGGATGCGGGCCGCCGCGCGCTCCACGTCCCTATCCTGCGGGCTCACGTCAGCAGGAGGACGCCATGAGTCAGCCGCCCTCGGGTCAGTACCCCGACGGCCCCGGGCAGCCGCCGTACGGCCAGCCCGGCCAGCCCGGCCAGTACGGGCAGCCGGGTCAGCCCGGTCCCTACGGCCAGCCCGGCCAGCCGAACCCCTACGGCCAGCCGGGGCAGCCGAACCCCTACGGCCAGCCCGGGCAGCCGGGGCAGTACGGCCAGCCGGGGCCGTACGGACAGCCGGGTCAGTACGGCCAGCCCGGCCAGTACGGGCAGCCGGGCGGACCGGGCGGACCGGGTCGCGGGCGGCGCGGGCTGGTGATCGGCCTCGTCGCCGGTCTGGTCGTCCTGGTCGCCGTCGCGGTCACCCTGTTCTTCGTCCTGCGGGACGACGACCCGGCCCCGGCCGCCGACGCCACGCCCACGTCGTCGTCGAGCGCGTCCACCAGCACGTCGTCGCGGCCGTCCCCGAGCACGTCCTCGAGCGCGCCCCCGCCGACGACCAGCGCGCCGTCGTCGACGGGCGGGTCCGGCACCGGCGGTGACCTGCTGGCCGTGCTGCCGGCCGACTTCACCGACTGCACGGAGGCCGAGCTGGCCGGGGACGGCGACGTCGCGCACGCGACGTGCGGCGCGAGCACCACCCAGCCCGGTCCCCAGGCGGCCGACTTCTTCCAGTACCCCGACAAGGGGACGATGGACTCGGTCTTCACCAACGACGCCTCGGCGCAGGGCCTGTCGGACCTGCCGGAGGGCCAGGACTGCACGGCGGCGACCGGCGTCGGCTCCTGGGGCGGGGGGACCAACAGCGGCCTGGTGGCGTGCGCCATCGACACCGAGAACGGCGCGGTCCTCATCACCTGGACCGACGACGCGGCGCTCGTGGAGGGCATCGTCGTGGCGCCGGGCACCACGCAGGCCGACCTCGCCGCGCTCTACACGTGGTGGTCGGCCAACAGCGACTACCAGCTGTGAGCGCCCGGGCGCCCGGGGAGCCGCGGCCCCCGGGCGCCCACACGCCCCGTCCCGATCCCGAGGACGTCGACGAGGCGGTCTTCGACGTCGTCGAGCGCATCCCGCCGGGGCGGGTGAGCACCTACGGCGCGATCGGCCGGCTGGTCGGCGTCGGCCCCCGGCGGGTCGCCCGCGCACTGTCCTCGGGCGGGGCGGCGGTGCCCTGGTACCGGGTGGTGCGCGCCGACGGCACCTGCGCCGAGCCGGTGCGGGTGGAGCAGCTCGCGCGGCTGGCGGCCGAGGGCGTGCCGGTGCGCGGCGGGCGGGTCGACCTCGCCGCGGTGGCCTGGCCCTGAGCCGCCCGCGGAACGTGCACACCGCGCGGCCGGCGGCGCCCGTCGGCCGCGCTGCGTGCACATCCCGCGGCGGCGTGACCGACGGCTCCGCGACGGTGTCGGCTCGCCGTGGTGTCATCGGAGGGTGGCACTGCGGGGGGACGAGTCGGGGCCGGTGTACCGGCTGGTGCACCCGACGGCGACGCCGGCGCCCCCGCCGCGGCTCGACCCCACCCAGCAGGCCGTCGTCGACCACCCCGGCGGGCCGCTGCTGGTGCTCGCCGGTCCCGGCACCGGCAAGACGACGACGATCGTCGAGGCGGTCGCCGCGCGGATCGAGCGCGGCGTCGACCCCGAGCAGGTCCTCGTCCTGACCTTCAGCCGGCGGGCCGCCGCCGAGCTGCGCGACCGCGTGACCGCGCGGGTCGCCCGCACCATCCGCGAGCCGCTGGCCCGCACCTTCCACTCCTACGCCTACGGGGTGCTGCGCCGCGCGGCGCTGCTGCGCGGGGAGGCCCCGCCCCGGCTGCTCACCGCCGCCGAGCAGGACGCCGTCGTCGCCGAGCTGCTGCGCGGGGACCTCGCCGGCGAGGGCGCGGTGCGCTGGCCGGCCTCGCTGCTGCCGGCGCTGTCGACCGCCGGGTTCCGCGACGAGCTGCGCGACCTGCTGCTGCGGGCCACCGAGCGCGGCGTCGGCCCCGAGACGCTGGCCGAGTGGGCCCGCGAGACCGGCACCGAGGCCTGGCTGCACGCGGCGGCGTTCCAGGAGCAGTACGAGGCGGTCACCGCGTTCTCCACCGCCGGCGGCGGCGACGCGTCCGGCTACGACCCCGCCGAGCTGGTGCGGGCCGCGATCGCCGAGCTCGAGGACGACCCGGCGCTGCTGCGCGCCGAGCGCGAGCGCGCCCGCTGGCTGTTCGTCGACGAGTACCAGGACACCGACCCCGCCCAGGTGGAGCTGCTGCAGCTGCTCGCCGGCGGCGGCGGTGACCTCGTCGTCGTGGGCGACCCCGACCAGTCGGTCTACGCCTTCCGCGGCGCCGAGCCGCGCGGCATCGTCGAGTTCCCCGACCGGTTCCGCACCGTCACCGGCCGGCCCGCGCCGCGGCTGTCGCTCGGCGTCTCCCGTCGCTCGGGCCCGGCGCTGCTGGCCGTGAGCCGCCGGGTGGCCGAGACGCTGCCCGGGCCCTGGGAGCACCGCCGGCTGACCGCCGCCGAGGGGGTCGACGAGGGCGCCGCGGAGGTCCACGTGTTCGGCTCGGCAGCGGTCGAGGCGGCCTACGTCGCCGACACCCTGCGCCGGGCGCACCTCGTCGACGGGGTCGCGTGGTCGCAGATGGCCGTGGTCGTGCGCACCGCGCTGGCGATCGGGCCGCTGCGGCGGGCGCTCACCGCGGCCGGCGTCCCCGTCGAGGTCGGCAGCGAGGAACTCCCGCTGGCCGCGCAGCCCGCCGTCGCGCCGCTGCTGGCCGCGCTCACCGCCCTGCTGCCCCGGCCCGGCGACGAGCCCGGCGCGCTCGCCCTCGACGAGACCGGCGCCGAGGCGCTGCTGGCCTCCGCGCTCGGCAACGCCACCGTGCTCGACCTGCGCCGGCTGCGCCGCGCGGTGCGCATCGCCCAGGCGCAGCGCGGCGTCGACGCCGACGAGCGCGGCGCGCCGCTGGCCACCGCGCTGGCCGACGAGGCGCTGCTGGAGGAGCTGCCCGAGGCCGTCGCCCGCCCGGCCCGCCGCGTCGCCGGCGTGCTGGCCGCCGGCCGCGTCGCGCTCGCCCGCGACGGCTCGGCCGAGGACGTGCTCTGGGCGATGTGGCAGCGCAGCGGCCTGGCCGGCCGCTGGGCGCGGGCCAGCGCCGCCGGAGGTGCGGCCGGCGCGGTCGCCGACCGCGACCTCGACGCCGTCGTCGCGCTGTTCGACGCCGCCGCCGACTTCGTCGACCGGCTGCCCTCGGCCACCGTCGCCGCGTTCGTCGAGCACCTCACCGCCCAGCAGCTGCCCGGCCTCGACGCCGCCGGCCGCGGGTCGGTCGCCGACGCCGTCCGGCTGCTCACCGCGCACGCGGCCAAGGGCCTGGAGTGGGACGTCGTCTGCGTGGCCGGGGTGCAGGAGGGCATCTGGCCCGACCTGCGCGACCGCGGCACGCTGCTGGGCACCGAGCTGCTCGTCGAGCGGGTGGCCGGCATCGACGGCGCCGTCGTCGACCGCCGGGTGCAGCTGCTGGCCGAGGAGCGGCGGCTGTTCTACGTCGCCTGCACCCGCGCCCGCCGCCGGCTGGTGGTCACCGCCGTCGAGGGCGCCCTCGACGGGCCCGACGCCGGGGCCACCGCCTCCCGCTTCCTCGACCTCGTAGCCGCCCCGCCCGAGGAGGGCCGGCCGCTGACCCCGCTGCCGCGCTCGCTGACCCTGCCGGCGCTGGTCGCCGAGCTGCGGCGCGCGGTCAGCGACCCGCAGACCGAGCCCCCGCGCCGGTCGGCCGCCGCCGCGGTGCTGCGCCGGCTGGCCGACGAGGGCGTGCCCGGCGCCGCACCCGACGACTGGTGGGGCCTCGCGCCGCTGTCCGACGACGCCCCGCTGGTGCCCGACGGCGCGCCGGTGCGGGTGCGCCCGTCGGCGATCGAGACCTTCCAGCGCTGCCCGCTGACCTGGGTGCTCGGCGCGGTCGGCGCCGAGGCCTCGCCCGACACCACCCGCAGCGTCGGCTCGGCGGTGCACGCCGTCGCGCAGAAGGTGGCCGAGGGACTGCCGGCCGGCGAGGCGCGGGCGGCGCTGGCCGAGGAGCTCGACGCCCTCGACCTCGGCCCCGGCTGGGCCGACCAGCGGCAGCGGGTCGCCGCCCGCGACATGCTCGAGCGCTTCCTCGGCTGGCACGCCGCCAACCGCCGGGAGCTGCTGGCCGCCGAGGCCGACTTCGACGTCACCGTGGACCGGGCCCGCCTGCGCGGGCAGGTCGACCGGCTCGAGCGCGACGCCGCCGGGCGGCTGGTCGTCGTCGACCTCAAGACCGGCCGCACGCCGGCCCGCGACGTCGACACCCACGGGCAGCTGGCCGCCTACCAGGTCGCCGTGGCCGCCGGCGCGTTCGGCGACCACGGCGACGCCCCCGGCGGCGCCTCGCTGCTGCAGGTCGGCTCGGGGACGAAGGCCAAGGAGCAGGCGCAGGAGCCGCTGCCGGCCGACGTGCCGCTCACCGGCACCTGGGCCGGGCAGCTGATCGCGCAGGTCGGCGACGGCATGGGCGCGGGCACCTTCGAGGTGCGCACCGGCAGCCACTGCACCCGGTGCCCCGCCCGGCGCAGCTGCCCGCTGCACGAGCGCGGCCGGCAGGTCACCTCGTGAACCGGCGCACTCCCACCCCGGTCGAGGACCAACTCGCCTTCGACGACGCCCTGTTCGGGACCGCGCCGGAGCCGGTGCGGGAGCGGCGGGTGCTCGGCCCGGCGGAGGTCGCGCAGCGCTGCGGCCTCGCCTACGCGCCCTCCGACGAGCAGGCCCGGGTGGTGGCGGCGCCGGCCGACCGGCCGCTGGTCGTCGTCGCCGGGGCCGGGTCGGGCAAGACCGAGACGATGGCCGCGCGGGTGTGCTGGCTGGTGGCCAACGAGCTGGTCGCTCCCGACGCGGTCCTGGGCCTGACCTTCACCCGCAAGGCCGCGAGCGAGCTCAACGAGCGCATCCGGATCCGGCTGGGCGCCCTGGCGCGGCACCCGGAGACCGAGCCGGAGCTGCGGGAGCGGCTGGGCGTCGCGATGCCCACGGTGTCGACCTACCACGGCTACGCGGCGTCGCTGGTCAGCGAGCACGGGCTGCGCATCGGCGTCGAGCCCGGCGCCGGCGTCCTCGGGCCGGCCATGTGCTGGGGGCAGGCGGCGTCGGTGGTGTCGGGCTGGACCGGCGACATGGACGACGTCCCGCTCAGCCCGCTGACCACCGTCGAGGACGTGCTGGCGCTGGCCGGCGAGCTCGGCGAGCACGACATCGAGCCCGACCGGCTGCGGGCGTGGACCGCGCAGCTGGAGCGGCGGATCGCCGGCTACCCCGACGCGAAGGGCAAGCGCGGCCCCTACAAGACGGTGCTCGACGTGCTCGCCCGCCAGCGCGCCCGCGTGGCGCTGCTGCCGCTGGTCGAGGCGTTCGAGGCGCGCAAGCGGGCGGCCGGCGCCATCGACCACTCCGACCAGGTGGCGCTGGCGGCGAGGGTGGCGGTCAGCGCGCCCGAGGTCGGCCGCCGCGAGCGGGCCCGCTGGCGGATCGTGCTGCTCGACGAGTACCAGGACACCAGCGTCGGCCAGCTGCGGATGCTCGAGGCGCTGTTCGGCCGCACCACCGGGCACCCGGTGCTCGCCGTGGGCGACCCGCGGCAGTCCATCTACGGCTGGCGCGGCGCCTCGGCCGGCACGATAGAGCGCTTCGACCGCACCTTCCCCGGCACCCGCGGTGCCGAGGCGCAGCGGCTCACCCTGGCCACCAGCTGGCGCAACGACGGCGCGGTGCTCGCCGTCGCCAACGACGTCGCCGGGCTGCTGCCGGCGCCGCCGGTGCCGCTGCCCGACCTCGCGCCCGCCCCCGGCGCCGCGCACGGGCTGGTCACCGCCGGCCTCTACCCGACCGTCGCGGAGGAGACCGAGGCGCTGGCCGACCGGCTGGCCGCCTGCTGGCGCGGGGAGGACCCCGACCTGCCGCCGCGCCCCGACGGCCGCCCGCCCACGACGGCGGTGCTGGTGCGCACCCGCAAGCAGCTGCCCGGCATCGCCGCCGCGCTGCGGGCCCGCGGCCTGCCGGTCACCGTCGCGGGCCTCGGCGGGCTGCTGGAGGTGCCCGAGGTCTCCGACGTCGTCGCCACGCTGACGGTGCTCGTCGACCCCACCGCCGGGGACGCGCTGGGCCGGCTGCTCACCGGTGCGCGCTGGCGGATCGGCCCGCGCGACCTCGCCGCGCTGGAGGCCCGGGCCCGCGCGCTGGTGCACTCCCGCCGGCCCGACCGCGAGGACGACGACCGGCGGCCGTCCGAGCGGGGCAGCATCGTCGAGGCCCTCGACGACCTCGGCGACCCCGCGGCCTACTCCGCCGCCGCGTACCGCCGGCTGCGCCGCCTGGGCGCGGAGCTGGCGCACCTGCGCGGCCGGCTGGGGGAGTCGCTGCCGGACATGGTCGACGACGTCGTCCGCGTGCTGGGCCTGGAGACCGAGCTGGCCAGCACGCCCGGCGTCAGCCCCGGATCGGCGCGGGCTCACCTCGACGCGCTGCACGCCGTCGCCGCGCAGTTCACCGAGCTGGCCGAGCTGCCCTCGCTGCCGGCCTTCCTCGGCTACCTGGAGGACGCCGAGGAGCGTGAGCGCGGCCTCGAGCCCGGCGAGGTCGCGGTGGACCCCGAGTCCATCCAGCTGCTCACCGGCCACTCGGCCAAGGGCCTGGAGTGGGACGTCGTCGCCGTGCCCGGCATGACCGCCGACCAGTTCCCGGCCCGCACCGACACCGCCGACTCCTGGATCAGGGACCCCGGCGCGGTCCCGGTCGACCTGCGCACCACCGACCGCGGGGAGCTGCCGCAGCTGCGCCTGCCGGTGCCCGGGTCCGGTGACCAGGCCGCCGTGCGCGCCGCCCTCGAGGACTACGTCGAGGAGTGGAAGCGCTTCGGCGAGGCCGAGGAGATCCGGCTCGGCTACGTCGCGGTCACCCGGGCCCGGCACCTGCTGGTCTGCTCGGGCAGCTGGTGGCGCGACGGCGTCAAGCCCAACGGCCCGTCGGTGCTGCTCGACGCCGTCCGCCGCGCCTGCACCGCCGGCGCCGGCGTCGTCGTGGCGTGGGCCGAGCCGCCGGAGGAGGGGGCCACCAACCCGGCGCTGGAGGAGTGGCCGGTCGGCGTCTGGCCGGCCGACCCGCTGTCCCCGCCGCGCCGCCGCGCGCTCGCCGCCGCCGCCGAGCTGGTCGCGGGCGCGGCCCCGCACCCGCTCGAGGCCGCGGCCACGCTGGGCGCCGGCGACCCCGTGGTCGAGCAGTGGGTGCGCGACGCCGACCTGCTGCTGCGCGAGCGGCGCCGCACCGCCCGGCCGAGCGTCGAGGTGCCGCTGCCCAGCCACCTGTCGGTGTCGGAGCTGGTGACCCTGCGCCGGGACCCGGCCGAGCTGGCCCGGCGGCTGCGCCGCCCGATGCCCACGGCGCCCGCGCCGCTGGCCCGCCGCGGCACCGCCTTCCACGCCTGGCTGGAGGAGCGCTTCGGCGTCGCGCGGCTGCTCGACCTCGACGAGCTGCCCGGCTCCGGCGACGAGTCCGCGGCTCCCGACGGCGCGCTGGGCGAGCTGCAGCGGGCGTTCCTGGCCGGCCCGTGGGCCGACCGGCAGCCGGTCGAGGTCGAGGTGCCCTTCGAGACGCCGCTGGGCCCGCTGACCCTGCGCGGGCGGATCGACGCGGTCTTCACCGACGCCGACGGCCGCCACGAGGTGATCGACTGGAAGACCGGCCCGCCGCCGGCCGGGCGGGAGCTCGCCGCCGCGGCGGTGCAGCTGGCCGCCTACCGGCTGGGCTGGTCGCGGCTGACCGGGGTCCCCGTGGAGCGGGTCAGCGCCGGTTTCCACCACGTCGCCGCCGGCGTCACCGTGCGCCCGGTCGACCTGCTCGACGAGGCGGGCCTGCTGGCCCTCGTCACCGGTCGGGCGGTCCACGGCGAGGAGCCCGAGGCCCCGGACGACCTGCCGCCCGAGCCCGACGACGACGACCTGCCGCCCCCGCCGGAGGACCCGGGACTCGGGTGACGGCGCCGCGAGCGAGGTCGGGCACCGCGAGCCGAGGGCGGAGCGCCCTCAGCTGGACGCGATGCGGTCCAGGATCGCGGCGGCCAGGGCGTCGGGCGCCTCCTCGGGGATCCAGTGGCTCACGCCGGCCAGCTCGACGAACCGGTAGTCGGCGTTCACGTGGGACGAGCAGCCCTCGGCGGCGATCCGGCCGATGGCGATGTCGGCATCGCTCCACACGAAGGTGGTCGGCACCGGGACGTCGGCGACGGGGGTCGCCGAGGACATCGCCCGGTACCAGTTGAGCGCCGCGGTGAGCGCGCCCGGCGCCGACAGCACCGCCACGTACTCCTCGACCGCCTCCGGGTCGACCGCGTCGCCGTACATCCGGCGCAGCCGCCGGGCGCCGTCGGCCAGCAGCACCTCCTCGGCCTTGCCCTCCTGCCAGAACAACCGGATGTAGGAGGAGCGCTCCTTCTGCTCCGGGTCGCTGCGCCAGGCCATCGTGAACGCCGTCGGGTGCGGCACCGAGACGGCGGTCAGCGACCGCACGCGGTCGCTGTGCCACGCCGCCAGCCCCCAGGCGACGTTGGCGCCCCAGTCGTGCCCCACGACGTCGGCCACCGGCGCGCCCAGGGCCGTCATCAGGTCGGCGGTGACCTGCGCGAGGTTGGTCAGCGCGTACGCGTCGACCTCCTGCGGCCGGGCGCCGGGGGAGTAGCCGAGCTGGTCGACGGCGTAGCTGCGCAGACCCGCCTCGCTCAGCCGCGGCTGCACCGCCGCCCACGACAGCGACGTCTCGGGGAAGCCGTGCAGCAGCAGCACCGGCCGCCCGTCCTCGGGGCCGTCGGCCCGCACCTCGAAGGTCAGGTCACCGACGTCCACCCGCAACAGCTCTCCGGCCACGGCGCCGAACCTAGCGGCCGGTCCGGCCCGGGACCTGGCCGGTGGCGGCCCGCCGCTACCGTCGGCGACCGTGACGTGCCCGGAACGCGACTTCGTGCTGGCCCACCTCGACGACCTGCACGCCGACCTCGACGCCTGGCTGCGCATCCCGTCGATCTCCGCCGACCCGGCGCACGCCGGCGACGTCGCCCGCAGCGCCGAGTGGCTGGCCGACGCGCTGCGCCGCACCGGCTTCCCGACCGTCGAGGTGTGGGAGACCCCCGGCGCGCCGGCGGTGTTCGCCGAGTGGCCCAGCGCCGACCCCGGCGCCCCGGTCGCGCTCGTCTACGGCCACCACGACGTGCAGCCGGTCGACCCGCCGGAGCTGTGGGTGCACCCGCCGTTCGAGCCCACCCGGGTCGAGGGGCCCGACGGTCCCGAGCTGCACGCCCGCGGCGCCATCGACGACAAGGGCAACGTCGCCTTCCACCTGCTCGGCATCCGCGCGCACCTGGCCGCCACCGGCCGCGACACCCCTGCCGTCACGGTGAAGCTGCTGGTCGAGGGGGAGGAGGAGTCCGGCTCCCCGCACTTCGCCGACCTGCTGCGCGAGCGCGCCGACCGGCTCGCCTGCGACGTCGTCGTGGTCAGCGACACCGGCATGGCCGCCCCCGACGTGCCCAGCGCCGTCGTCGCCATGCGCGGGCTGGCCGACGCCGAGATCACCCTGCGCGGCCCCGCCGTCGACCTGCACTCGGGGTCCTTCGGCGGCGCCGTCCCCAACCCGCTGCACGCGATGGCGTCCCTGCTCGCCGCGCTGCACGACGAGCACGGCCGGGTCACCCTCCCCGGCTTCTACGACCGGGTGCGCCCGCTGACCGACCGCGAGCGCGAGCTCGTGGCCCGGGTGCCCTTCGACGAGGCCGCCTGGCTCGCCGGCCCGGCCGCCTCCCGCGCGACCGCGGGCGAGGAGGGGTTCAGCACGCTCGAGCGGATCGGCGCCCGCCCGACCGCCGAGGTCAACGGCCTGTGGGGCGGCTACACCGGCCCCGGCCACAAGACGATCGTCCCCGCCGAGGCGCACGCCAAGCTCACCTTCCGGCTGGTGGCCGACCAGCGGCCGGAGGACGTCGGCCCGTCGCTGCGCGCGTGGGTCGACCAGCACCTGCCCGAGGGGATCGAGGCCGAGGTGCACACCCCGCCCGGCGGCGTCGCCCCGTGCGCCAGCGACCTGGACTCGCCGCACGTGGACGCCCTGCTGCGCGCCATCGGGCAGGCCTTCGACACCGACCCCGCCGACGTGCTGTTCCTCCGCGAGGGCGGCAGCGGGCCCGAGGCGGACCTGGTCGAGCAGCTCGGAGCCCCGCTGGTGTTCCTCGGCGCCGGCCTGCCCACCGACCGCATCCACTCGCCGAACGAGCGGGTGCTGCTGCCGATGCTGTACCGCGGGGCGGAGGCCGCCGCGCACCTGTGGCGGGAGCTGGCCGCCCGCTGACCGCACCGGCCGCCGTGTGGGGCGCCGCGCGCCGCGGCGGCCCTGCTCAGCGCCCTCGTCGTCCTACCCTGACCGCGTGAGCGGACCGGGCCAGACCATCGCACCGGCGGGGTGGTACCCCGACCCCGACGGCGCCGCGGGCACGGTGCGCTGGTGGAACGGGCAGACGTGGTCCGACGTCACGACCCCGGCGGGGCCGGGCGTGGCGGTCCAGGCCGCACCGGTGGCCGCACCGGTGGCCGCCCCGGCGCTGCCGCCGCCGGGGTGGGACGCCGGGCAGGGGAGCGGCTGGCAGGCCGGCCCGTCCTCGCCGCCGCCCCCGCGCCCGCGGACGGCGTGGTGGCTCGGGGGCGCGGTGCTCGCCGTGGTCGCCGTCGTGGTGGTCGCCCTCGTCGTCGGCTTCTCCGGTGGCGGCACCCCCCCGGTGCCCGAGGACCCGCCGGTGTCCGCCGGCCCGTCGGGCACCCCGTTCCCGCCGGGCACCGTGCGGATCGTCGACGAGGAGTCGGGCATCTCCTACCCGTTCCTCGGCAACGGCTGGTTCGAGTACGACCTCGGCCTCATGCCCGAGACCCGCACCATCGCCGGGCAGTACTTCGTCACGCAGGAGGAGATCCCCACCGGGGGCAACTTCATCGCCCAGTGCACCTCCGGACCGGTCAACGACGGCTACGGCTGGAGCGGGCCCGGCAGCGAGCAGGCGACCGTGACGGCGCTGGCCGACAGCGTCCGCACGGCCTACTACCCGTTCCCCAACGAGCGCGAGGTGCTGCGCGACGAGGCGCTCACCGTGGACGGGCACGCCGCGCACCTGATCGAGTTCCAGCTCACCTGGGACGTCGAGGGCTACGACTCCACCGGCGAGCGGGCGGCGCTGGTGGTCGTCGACGTCGGCCGGCCCGACCCCGCGCTGCTGTACCTCTCCATCCCGAACACCCACGCCGAGCTCTACGGCGTCATCGACCGGGTGGTCGGCGACATCGACGTGCTGTGACCGCGCGGTCCGGGTCGTCGGCCGCCCGGCGCCGCGTCGTCGGACGTGGTTAGGGTCGGTCCGTGACAGCAGTCGGGGCCGATCTGACCTTGCGGCACCCGGTGGAGCGCCTCGCGCTGGACAACGGGCTGCGGGTCGTCCTCGCGCCCGACCGCAGCGTGCCGGTCGTCGCCGTGACCGTCTTCTACGACGTGGGCATGCGCAACGAGCCGGAGGGCCGCACCGGGTTCGCCCACCTCTTCGAGCACGTGATGTTCCAGGGCTCGGCGCACGTGCCGAAGATGGAGCACGCCCGCCTGGTGCAGGCCGCCGGCGGCACGTTCAACGGCTCCACCCACCAGGACTACACGAACTACTACGAGGCGCTGCCGGCCGAGGCGCTCGAGCGCGCGCTGTTCCTCGAGGCCGACCGCATGGCGGCGCCGGCCATCACCGAGGAGAACCTCCGCAACCAGATCGACGTGGTGAAGGAGGAGATCCGGGTCAACGTGCTCAACCGCCCCTACGGCGCCTTCCCCTGGCTGCAGCTGCCGCAGATCGCGTTCGAGAGCTTCGCCAACACCCACGACGGCTACGGGTCCTTCGTCGACCTGGAGAGCTCCACCGTCGCCGACGCCACCGACTTCTTCTCCCGCTACTACGCACCCGGCAACGCGGTGCTGTGCATCGGCGGCGACCTCGACGTCGCGGAGACCGAGCGGCTGGTCCGCCGCTGGTTCGGCCCGGTCGAGGCCCGCGACGTGCCACCCACGCCGCACACCGGCGAGCCCTCGCCGACGACGGTGCGCCGCGACGTCGTCGAGGACCGGCTGGCGCCCGCGCCCGCCGTCGCGCTCGGCTGGCGGGTGCCCGACCCGGTCGGCGACCTCGACACCTACCTCGGCACCGTGCTGCTCGCCGAGCTGCTCAGCGAGGGCGACGCCTCCCGCCTCGAGCGGCGGCTGGTGCACGACGACCGGCTGGCGGTGGCGCAGAGCAGCTACGTGGGCCTGTTCGGCGACCCGTTCGACGTCCGCGACGCCACGCTGCTCACCACCCAGGTGCACCACCCGGCGTCGGTCCCGGTCGACGACGTGCTCGCCGCCGTCCACGACGAGATCGGCCGGGTCGCCGGCGAGGGCGTGACGGCCGAGGAGCTGACCCGGGTGCAGGCCCGCGCCGGCGCCCAGCTGCTGCGCCAGGCCGACTCCGTCCTCGGCCGCACGCTCGCCTTCGGCGCGGCCGAGCTGGTCCACGGCCGCGCCGAGCTGGCCGGTGAGCTGGCCGCCCGGCTGGCCGCGGTCACCCCCGACCAGGTGCAGGCCGCGGCCCGGGGACTCGATCCCGGCACCGCCGCCGTGCTGGAGCTGCGGGCCACCGGGGGTGCCCGGTGAGCGCGCCGGTCCTCGACCTGGACCTGATCCCCCCGCTGGGCGAGCCGCGTCCGCAGCCGGTCCCCGAGGTGGCGACGACGACGCTGCCGAGCGGGCTGGAGGTCGTCGTCGTGCCGCGGCCCGGCGTCCCGCTGGTGGAGCTGCGGCTGCGGGTGCCCTTCGCCGCGGGCACCCCGCGCGGCGCCGCGCAGCACACCGCCCGCGCGTCGGTGCTCTCCGGCGCGGTCCTGCTCGGCACCGCGCAGCACGACGCCACCGGCATCGCCGAGGCGCTGCAGGGCCACGGCGCCGAGCTGACGGTGGCCGCCGACCCCGACCGGCTGCTGTTCTCCACCACCCTGCTCGCCGAGGGCCTCGCCCCCGTGCTCGGGGTCCTCGCCGAGGTGCTCACCGCCGCCGCCTACCCGGCCGACCGGGTGGAGGCCGAGCGCGACCGGGTGGCCGAGCGGATCGCCATCGCCCGCTCCCAGCCCGGGGTCATCGCCCGGTCGGCGCTGGCCGCCCGCCGCTACGGCGCCCACCCCTACGCCGCCCAGCTGCCGGCACCGGAGCTGGTCGGCAAGGTCGGCGCCGCCGCGCTGCGCCGGCTGCACCGCGAGCGGGTGCTGCCGGCCGGCAGCACGCTGGTGCTCGTCGGCGACCTCGACGCCGCCGGGGCCACCGACGCCGTCGCCGCGGCGCTGGGGGAGTGGACCGGCGAGGGCTCCGCCGTCGGCGCGCCCCCGGCGCCCACGCTCGCCCCCGGGCACCTGGAGGTCGTCGACCGGCCGGGCGCGGTGCAGTCCAACATCCGCCTCGGCGGGCCGGCGCCCGGGCGCACCGACCCCGACCTGCCCGCCGTCCGGCTGGCCAGCATGGTCTTCGGCGGCTACTTCTCCTCGCGGCTGGTGGAGAACATCCGGGAGCGGCGCGGCTACTCCTACAGCCCGCGCAGCGCCGTCGACCACCTCGCCGCGGCATCGTCGTTCCTCGTCGAGGCCGACGTCGCCACCGAGGTGACCGCCCCGGCCTTCCTCGAGACCTGGGCCGAGCTGGGCCGCATGGCCCTCACCCCGGTCACCGAGGCCGAGCTCGACGCCGCCCGCCGCTACGTCCTGGGGTCCATGGCGCTGTCCACGGCCACGCACGCCGGGCTGGCCAGCACGCTCTCGGCGCTGGCGGGGTCGGGGCTGTCGGCGGAGTGGCTCGCCGACCACCAGCGCGCGCTGGCCGAGGTCACCGTCGACCAGGTGCAGGAGGCCGCCCGGCGGTACCTGGCACCGGCCGCGCTGACCGGCGTCGTCGTCGGCGACGCCGAGCGGGTCACGGACGCGCTGCGTGCCCTCGGCCCGGTCGACGTCACCGCGAGCGCGGCGGCGGACCCGGCGTGAGCGTCCCGCCGGGCGGGAGCACGCCGGCCGACAACCCGCCGGTCGACGTCGTCTCCCGGGGGGCCTGGCCGGCCGGCACCCCGCGGACGACGGGCACCGTCCCGGTGCTGTCCCGCTCGGCGCACGACCGCGACCACCTCGGCCGCTCGCTGCCCGACCCCACCCGCGGCCGGCCCGTGCGGGTGCTCACCGTCGACGAGCGGCGCACCGTGCCGGTGGCCGAGGGTGCCGACGGCCCTGCCCTGGTCTGGGACGAGCAGCCGGAGCTGCCGCTGGGCGCGGTCTACCTGGGCGAGGCCGACGGCACGCCCTACGCCGCGGTCCGCGGTGAGCGCGCGCTGACGGTCAACGGCCGCCCGGTCGACGTCTGGACCGGGCTGCGCGAGCTCGGCGCCGTCCTCGGTGACCTCGACGCCGGCCTGCTCGCCGAGGCCATCGGCATCCTCGAGTGGCACGAGCGGGCGCGGTTCAGCCCGCTGTCGGGGGCGCCGACGACCATCGAGCGGGCCGGCTGGGTGCAGCGCGACCCGGTCACCGGCACCGAGCTGTTCCCGCGCACCGACCCCGCGGTGATCATGCTCGTCCACGACGGTGGGGACCGCTGCGTGCTCGGCCGGCAGGCGGTCTGGCCGCCCGGGCGGTACTCGGTCCTCGCCGGGTTCGTCGAGCCGGGGGAGTCCGCCGAGGGCGCGGTGGCCCGCGAGGTGGCCGAGGAGGTCGGCCTCGCCGTCACCGACGTCCGCTACGTGAGCAGCCAGCCCTGGCCGTTCCCGCAGTCGCTGATGCTCGGGTTCGTCGCGCGCGCGGTGGGCGACGACACGCTGCGCCTGGACCCCACCGAGATCGAGGAGGCCCGCTGGTTCACCCGCGAGGAGCTGCGCGCGGGCCGCGGTCCCGAGGCGCTGCCGCCGCCGGTCTCCATCGCCCGCCACCTCATCGACCGCTGGGTCGACGGCGAGCTGGGCTGACCCGCCTCCCGGCGACGTCCTCCCGCACCCCCGGGCGTCCTCCCGCACGTCCCACCGTGGGGGAGGACGCGCCACGATCAGGTCACCTGATCCCCGGACGGCGCCCACCGGCCCTGCAGCACCAGCGCCGGGTGCCCGGGAGAGTCGGCCAGCACGACGGCATCGGCCAGCGCGGCCGGGTCGACCTCGTCGTCGTAGCGGTCGAAGGCCGGCAGCTCCCAGGCGAGCTCGCCCGGCCAGCGCCGGCGCCGGGCGGGCGGGGCCACCCGCAGGTGCACGACGACGTCGAGGGCGAGCCCGGCACCCTGCAGCAGCGCACCGGGCACCAGCAGCACCCCGCGCGGCGGCATCGCCTCGTAGCCGGCACGGGCAGCGCGGTCGCGCTCGACGTCCCACAGCACCGGCAGGTACTCGCCCGGACCGCCCGGCCCGACCCGGTCGAGGACCTCCCGGGCGAGCGCGCCGGTGTCCAGCCAGTCGGTGTAGCGCGCGTCGGGGTCGGTGCGGCCGTGCTCGAAGCGCAGCGACGCCGGCCGCAGGAACCCGGCGGCGGGGACGACGACCGCCGGGCGGCCCAGCGCCGGCAGCCGCGCGGCCACGTCGCGGGCCAGCGTCTCCGGGTCGGCGACGTCGGGACCGTCGACGCCGACCCGCAGCGCGGCCGCGCCGGGCAGCGGCTCGGCGTCGGCGAGGAGGACGGCCAGCCGGTCGGCGAGCGCGCCCGGGGTCAGCGGTTGCGGCGACCTCAGGGGCGGCCGTCCGCCGGGACGGAGGCGCCGGGGCGCACGGACCCGCGCTCGACCCGCCGGGGCCCCGTCCGGCGGGGGACCGCCGCCAGCGCCGGGACGGCGTCGGCCGCGGGCTGCGGGGTGGGGTCGGCGAGCCGGTCGAGGGTCGCCATGACCTCGCGGGCGAGCTCGTGCACCGGCCGCCCGAGCGAGCGGGCCTGACCGCGCAGCACCTCGAAGGCCGACCGCGGCGCGGTGGCGTGCCGTTCGGCGAGCACGCCGATGGCCCGCTCGGTGACGACGCGGGCGGCGAGGGCGTGCTCCAGCTGGGCCACCGTCCGCTCCAGCGCGGCGATCCGGGCGTCGCGCGGGTCCTCGGCGTCGGCGTCGCCGGTCGCACCGCGGGCGGCCCGGCGGGCGGCGCGGTCGGGCTCGGCCTGGGAGCCGAGCTCCTCGGCCACCAGGTCGGCCAGCGACAGGCCCTCGAGCAGGTCGTCGACGTCCTGGGCGCACCCGGGCGCGAACACCCGCCAGCCGCGTCCGGTGCGGGCCACGACCACCGACGGCGAGTCGGCCGGCTGGCCGGGTGCGGGGAACGGCACGGAGTCCGAGGTCACGACAGCGGCTCCCGCGAGGTGTGCGGCCCGGTGGCCGGTGGTCGGGTGGGGGTCACGGTCGCGACCCGCGCGGCCACGATGATGCACCGCCACCGGCCCCATCCTCGGCAGCACCCGCCGGTCAGGCCTCCGGCGACCGGTCGAGCTGCGAGCGCACCTGGTCGATGCTGGGGTTGGTCAGCGCGGTGCCGTCGGCGAAGACCAGCGTGGGCACGGTGCGGTTGCCGCCGTTGGCCTGCATGACCACGTCGGCCGCGGCGGCGTCGCGCTCGATGTCGACCTCGGCGAACGGGATGCCCTCGCGCTGCATCAGCTTCTTGAGCCGCACGCAGTACCCGCACCAGGTGGTGGTGTACATCGTCACGGCGGCGGGTGCGGCAGTCACTCGGGGTCCTCCAGGGGTCGTCGGCTCGGGGAGCGGTGCTCCCTCGGTCAGGAACGCGCACCGGCGGGCGGACCTTCCCGTGCCCGCGGGGTGTCCCGGCCCGGTGTCGGTAGCGGCTGGGACACTCGGTGCCGACCGCCCGCCCCGTCCCCCGAGGAGACCTCCCGCATGCCGCGGACCGCCGACCTGCCCGGGTCCCCGGCCACCTCCGCCGGCGCCGAGGCGGTGCTGGCCGGCCTCGACGACGAGCAGCGCGAGGCGGCCTCGGCCGTCAGCGGCCCGGTGTGCATCCTCGCCGGTGCCGGCACGGGCAAGACCCGCACGATCACCCACCGCATCGCCTACGGCGTGCACGCCGGCGCGTTCGTCCCCGAGCAGGTGCTGGCGGTGACGTTCACCGCCCGCGCGGCGGGGGAGCTGCGGTCCCGGCTGGCCGGCCTCGGCGTCGGCGGGGTGCAGGCCCGCACCTTCCACGCCGCCGCCATGCGCCAGTTGCGGTACTTCGCCCCGCGCGTGCTCGGCGGTCCCATGCCGCCGCTGGTGGACAACAAGCTGCGCCTGGTCGCGTCGGCGGCCACCCGCGCCCGGCTGACCACCGACCGCACCAGCCTGCGCGACCTCGCCAGCGAGATCGAGTGGGCCAAGACCACCCTGGCCACCCCCGAGGACTACGCCAAGCGCGCGCAGGCCGCCGGCCGCGAGCCGCCGTTCGACGCCGCGACCGTCGCCCGGGTCTACGCCTCCTACGAGTCGGCCAAGCAGCGCGACGGCGTCCTCGACTTCGAGGACCTGCTGCTCGTCACCGCCTACGCCCTCGAGGAGCACCCCGACGTCGCCCGGCAGGTGCGCGGCCAGTACCGGCACTTCGTCGTCGACGAGTACCAGGACGTCAACCCGCTGCAGCAGCGGCTGCTCGACGCGTGGCTGGGCGGCCGGGCCGACGTGTGCGTCGTCGGCGACCCCAACCAGACCATCTACTCCTTCACCGGGGCCGACCCCGACTACCTCCTGGGGTTCGCCGACCGCTTCCCGGACGCCGCGGTGGTCAAGCTCGAGCGCGACTACCGCTCGACGCCGCAGGTGGTGGGGCTGGCGAACAAGCTGATCGGGCAGGCGCCGGAGCGGAGGAGCACCTTCCGGCTCAAGCTCCTCGGCCAGCGCGCCGAGGGCCCCGAGCCGCGCTTCCTCGAGCACCCCGACGAGCCCACCGAGGCCGCCGCCGTCGCGCAGGCCTGCCGGGCGATGATCGAGGCCGGGACGCCGGCGTCGGAGATCGCCGTGCTGTTCCGCATCAACGCGCAGTCGCAGGTGTACGAGTCCGCGCTGGCCGACGCCGGCGTGCCCTACGTGCTCAAGGGCGGCGAGCGGTTCTTCGAGCGGCCCGAGGTGCGCGAGGCCGTCGTCCTGCTGCGCGGGGCCGCGGCGGGCGGCAGCGAGCCGGGCGCCCTGGTGACCACCGTGCGCGACGTGCTGGCCTCCACCGGCTGGGTCGAGCACCGCCCGCCGCCCGGGGGAGCGGCGCGCGACCGCTGGCAGTCGCTGGCCGCCCTGGTCGACCTCGCCGTCGACCTCGTGGCCGAGGACCCGACCACCGACCTGCCGCGCTTCGTCGCCCACCTCGCCGAGCGGGCCGACGCCCAGCACGCGCCGACCGTCCAGGGCGTCACGCTCGCCTCGATGCACGCGGCCAAGGGCCTGGAGTGGGACGCGGTGTTCGTCGTCGGCCTGGTCGACGGCGTGCTGCCGATCGCGCAGTCGCTGTCGCGGCCCGACGCCGTGGAGGAGGAGCGGCGGCTGCTCTACGTCGCCGTCACCCGCGCCCGGGAGCAGCTGACGCTGTCGTGGTCGCTGGTCCGCAACCCCGGGGCCAAGCGGCCCCGCCCGCGCAGCCGCTTCCTCGACGGGCTCGTCCCCGGGTCCACGCCCACCGCTCCGGCGCCGCCGCGGAAGGCGAAGAAGGCGAAGGTCGTCCTCGACGGCGAGGCCGGTGAGCTCTTCGAGCGGCTGCGGGCCTGGCGCAGCTCCACCGCCCAGGCCGCCTCGGTGCCGGCCTACGTCGTGTTCACCGACGCCACGCTGCAGGCCATCGCGGAGGCCCGGCCCTCGAGCCTGCGCGAGCTCTCCGGGCTGCCCGGCATCGGCGCCCGCAAGCTCGACCTCTACGGCGAGGACGTGCTGGCCACCCTCAGCGGCTGAGCGGTCACGGATCGTCCCGACGGGTCGGTCCGCGGCGGACGCGCCCACCCGTCGGGCGACCCGCCCGTTAAATGCGTTGCGCCGCCCGCGCGACCTTCCCTACTGTCCTGACTGCGCCCGAGGGACCACCACGGGCGCGCCAGACCGAGCCCGGTGCGACAGCCGGCTCCGACCCCGGGAGGAGGGGTTCCGATGATCGACACGCGCTTCGCTCTCGCCCCCGCCGGGGTCTCCGCCTGGGGCGCCCTCGACGTGCGTCCGGCCGGCACCGGTGCGGTTCCGCCCACCCGTGACCGGTACGCGCTCGTCCGTGCCCTGGTGCCCTCCGAGCTGATCGGCGGCGCCTGCACGGCGCCCGACGCCCCGGTCCAGGGGACCGGTGTGCCCACCGTCGGCGGCACCGCCGCGCCGTTCGGCACCCGCGTCACCGGCACCGACGTCTTCGACACCCACATCTCCACGCAGCGCACCACCCTCGGGATCCACTCCCCGGGGAGACCGCAGAGCTAGCCGCTCGACCGGTCCTCCTCGAGGCCGCGGAACCCGAACCCGGGATCCGCGGCCTTCGTCTTTCTCCGCGGCACCCGGCCCCGACCACCCGGTCGGCGGGCCCCGCCGGCCGCGCAGACGACGAGTACGAGGAGGAGCGGCAGTGCTACAGACGATCGACCGCCCGACGTCCCACCGCCGAACCGGGCTCCCCCGGACCGGTGGCGCCCCGCCGAGGACGCCGCACACGCCCCTGGCCCCGGCCCCGGTGCGGCGACCGCTGCCGTGCCGCGGGACCGACGACCCGGACCTGTGGTTCGCCGAGAGCCCCGCGGCCCTCGAGCAGGCCAAGGTCCTGTGCGGCGACTGCCCGGTCCGCGACGCCTGCCTGGCCGGTGCGCTCGACCGCGGCGAGCCCTGGGGCGTCTGGGGCGGCGAGATCTTCGAGCGGGGTGTCGTCATCCCGCGCAAGCGACCGCGGGGTCGTCCCCGCAAGGTCGTCGCGGCGTGACGAAGGACCCCGTCCCCCTCACCCCTCGCAGGCTCGGGGTGAGCCTCGGGACGGGGCCGACAAGAACCGGAAGACGTTCCACCAGAGACCGTGAGGAACCGAGATGACCACGTACGAGTACGACCTCGCCGTCACGCGGCTGAGCGAGCTGCGTGCCGAGGCCGACGCCGCCGGGCGCACGCGCCGGCTGCGGGCGGCCCGCCGGTGGGCCCGTCGCGCGGAGTACGCCAGCCGGCGTGCCGCGCGGGCCAGCGCCGCGGTCCGCTGACGAAGGACCCCGCTGCCCCCCACCACTCGCGAGCTCGTGGCGGGGCCCTGCAGCGGGGCCGACCGGCCGAGGCCGGGTCCCCGACGCTCCCGGTGCGTCGGGGACCCGGCCTCCTGTCCGTGGGCGCTCAGCCGACGAAGCCGGGCAGCCACTCCTCGAGCACGCTGCGGTAGTCGGCGGCGGCGTCGAGCTGGCACAGCACGCCGATCGACCCGACGGTCACGCGGTGGATGAGCAGGTAGGCCGGCGGGAGGTTGAGCTGGCGCCCCAGCCGGCTGGCCTCGCTGCGGGGGTCGGCCAGGCGGGCGGCCTGCTCCTGCATCCACCGGCGGGTGAAGCGGAAGTTGTGGCTGACGATCGGCTCGAGCATCGGCCGCAGGTAGTCGAGCACCCCGGCGGCGTCGACCGCCACGCCCGGCCGGACGAAGCCCTCGGTGCGCAGGTCGGCGAGCACGTCCTCGGCCCGGCCCTCCAGCGCCCACCGCACCAGCCGGCCGATCGGCTCGGGCAGCCCGTCGGGCAGCCGGGCGGTGGCGCCGAAGTCGATGACGCCGAGCCGGTCGCCCTCGACGAGCCGGAAGTTGCCCGGGTGCGGGTCGGCGTGCAGCAGGCGGGCCCGCGAGGGCGCGGAGAAGTGCAGCACCGCCATCAGGTGGCCGGCCCGGTCCCGCTGCTCGGCGGTGCCGTCGGTGATCACCCGCGACAGCGGCAGGCCCTCGAGCCACTCGGACACGATCACCTTCGGCGCGCTGGCCACCACCCGCGGGACGACGATCTGGCCGTCACCGGCGTAGGCCGCCGCGAACTGCCGCTGCGCGTCGGCCTCCAGGCCGTAGTCGAGCTCCTCCATGACCCGAGCCCGCAGCTCGGCGATCAGCGGCTTGACGTCCAGCCCCGGGAACACCGCGGCGAACAGCCGGGCGAAGCGGGCCAGCTGGTTGAGGTCGGCCATGAGGGCGGTGGCCGCGCCCGGGTACTGGATCTTGACGGCGACGTCGCGGCCGTCACGCCACGTGGCGCGGTGCACCTGGCCGATGCTGGCGGCGGCGGCCGGCTGGTCGTCGAACTCGCGGAAGCGGGTGCGCCAGGTCCCGCCGAGCTGCTGGGCGAGCACCGCGTGCACGGTGCGCACCGGCATCGGCGGCGCCTCCTCCTGCAGCTTCACCAGCGCCTCGCGGTAGGGGGCGGCCACCTCGTCGGGCACGGCCGCCTCGAACACCGACAGCGTCTGGCCGAGCTTCATCGCCCCGCCCTTGAGCTGGCCGAGGACGGCGAACAGCTGCTCGGCGGTGCGCTGCTGCAGCTCCGCGTTGACCGCCTCGGACGACTGCCCCGACAGCCGCTTGCCGATGCCGAGCGTGGCGCGACCGGCGGCCCCCAGGGGGAGGGAGGCCAACCTCGCCGTGCGCGAGATCGAGCCCCGCGGGATCCCCCGTGCGTCGTCGCTCACCCGGCCATTGTCCCCTGAGGGACCGACGGGCCGCTGACGGACGGGAGCCGCCCTCACCCGGGAGAGCGGGCGGCCGCGCCCGTGCCGGTGCAGCCGCAGCCCGGGTGCCGCGGCCAGGGGCGCAGCCGCGGCGCCAGGTCCGGCGGGCGCAGCTCCACGACCGCCGAGAGCGCGGCCGGGCTGCCGCTGCCGTCGAGGTAGGCCAGCACCTGCTGGGCGGCGGCCAGCGCGGTGGCCCAGCAGGTGAGCGTCGACCCGCTCGGGGCGTCCGCGCCGCCGGTCAGCTGGGCGGCCAGCGCCGGCCACCGCGGGTCGGCGTCGCGGCGGTGCAGGTCGGCGCAGCGCAGGCAACTGGTGACCCCGGGGACCACCAGCGGCCCCACGACGCCGGTCTCGCCGCGCACCGTCGCCACGAGGTGGGCCACGCCGGTGTCGCGGAGGCCGGCGACGAGCGGGTCGGACGCCGACCACGGCCGGGACAGCACCACGAGGTCGGGGGAGACGCCCTGCGGCAGGGGACGCAGGTCGGTGAGCGGGCTGGCGCGGCGGACGGCGTCGGCGGCGGCCGGCCCGCGCGGGCGCCCCTCGTCCTCGGCGGTCAGCCCGCCCACGACCGCGTCGGCCGCACCGACCACGCCGTCGTCGTCCACGGTGACCCGGCCGACGCCGCTGGCGGCGAGCAGTGCCGCGAGCGGAACCCCCACCCGCGTGGCGCCGTGCACGACGACCGAGGCCGCCCGCCGGGCCCGCCAGCGGGAGGCTCCCCGCCCGTCACGGGCGGCCGGCAGCTCCGCGGCGGTGCGGGCGGTGGCGGCGGGGCCGGCGTCGGCGGCGAGCAGGTCGGCGGCGTCGAGGTCGAGGAGGGCACCGGCGCCGCGCAGCCCGTCGAGGAGGGCGCCGACCGGGCCCGGGTCCAGGCCCGCGGCGGCGGCGTCGGCGAGGACGGCCCGCTGGGTGCGGCGACCGTCGAGCCCGCGCAGCAGCGCGGTCACGGCGGCCACGTCCGCCCCGGCGAGCACCGCGCCGGTGGCGTCGACACCGCCGACCTGCAGGGTGTCGGGCGCGCGGCGGAGCAGCGGCGTGCCGGGCGGGAGCAGCGGGTGGGCGGGATCGGGCACCGGCGCAGGGTGTCAGCCGGCGGCGTCGGTGCGCTCCGGTCGTCCACAGCCCGGGAACGGCGACGGCGGCGCCCGCCGTGCGGACGCCGCCGTCGAGGCGGTGCGAGCGCCTTACGCCTTGCCGAGGATCCGGTTCATCTTGGTGCCGCAGACCGGGCAGGTGCCCTGGGCCATGCGGCGGCCGGACTCGCTGACCTTGACCTCGCCGTCGAAGTCCCGCTTCTCCTTGCACTTCACGCAGTAGCCGTTGTAGCTCTCCGCCACCGTGTCTCTCCCTCCGGCTGCTCGACCCCCGCTCCGGGCGCCGTCGCGGGGAACGCTACCCGGACCGCACGGTCCGCCCGCCGCGGCGGCCCGACCCGGTGGGGGAGCCCACCCACAGCCTGTGGACAGGGCTGTGGGCAGCGTGGGGACCCGGCGGCGTGTCCCTGTGCGCAAGCCGGGGACGGCCCCCGGGGCGGATCGCCCGGACGGCGCCGTCGCGGGGCCGTCACCTGCGGTGATGCCGCGACACGGCTGTGGACGGACGCTCCGCCGCCGAGGGCGGCGGGCTGTCCACCGTCCGTGCGACTCGTACCCGAGTGGGTGGTGCCCCTGGGCGCGTCGACCCCGGCCGCTGGCTACGGTCCTGCTGTGCCCGGAACGACCCCCGACCCCTCGTCCGCGCCCGGGCCGGTCGAGGTCCGTCGCAGCGCCCGCCGCCGCCGGACGGTGACCGCCTACCGCGAGTCCGGGCGCACGGTCGTGCTCATCCCCGCGGCGTTCACGCCGGCCGAGGAGCGGCGCTGGGTGGCGCAGATGGTGGCCAAGCTGCAGACCCGCGAGGAGCGCCGGCGCCGGTCGATGGGCGGGGACGACGAGCTGATGGCCCGCGCCCGGACGCTGTCGCAGGCGCACCTCGACGGCGCCGCGCGGCCGGCCAGCGTCCGGTGGGTCGACAACCAGCAGCGCCGCTGGGGCTCGTGCACGCCGGCCGACGGCAGCATCCGGCTGTCGAGCCGGCTGCGGTCGATGCCGGCCTACGTCGTCGACTACGTGCTGGTCCACGAGCTGGCGCACCTGATCGAGGCAAGCCACGACGCCCGCTTCTGGGCGCTGGTGGCCCGCTATCCCCGGGCCGAGCGCGCCCGCGGCTTCCTCGAGGGCGTCGAGACCGCGCGCGCCGACGGCGCCGAGCTCGCGGACCCGGACGAGGGCGACCTCGTCGACTGACGGCGGCCCCGCCCCCCGGCGCCTCCCGGGGCGCCGTCAGCGGGTGGGGGTCTCCCCGTCGCCGTCGGTGGCGTCGCCGTCGGTGCTGTCGTCGGTGTCCCCGCCGGCCGGCTCCCCGGCCTCGGCCGTGAGCCGCCGCAGCTCGTCGTCGGCGCCCTGGCGGGCGACGAAGTCCAGCGGCTCGTCGAGGTCGTCGGAGGTGGGCAGCAGGTCGGGGTGCGACCACAGCCGGTCGCGCTCGGCCGCGCCGTACCGCTGCTCCATCGCGCCCCAGACGGTGGCCGCGTCCCGCAGCCGGCGCGGCCGCAGCTGCAGGCCGACCAGGGTGGCGAAGGTCTGCTCGGCCGGGCCCCCGGAGGCGCGACGGCGGCGCATCGTCTCGGCCAGCGCCCCGTGACCGGGCAGCCGCTCGCCGGCCGCGGCCGCGACGACGGCGTCGACCCAGCCCTCGACCAGCGCCAGCAGCGTCTCCAGCCGGCGCAGCGCCATCTGCTGCTCGGGCGTCTCCTCCGGCTCGAGCACCCCGCTGCCCAGGAGCTCCTGGATGGCCTCCGGGTTGGACGGGTCGAAGCCGCCGCCCATCGACCCCATGGCGTCGTTCAGGCCGCGCTCGATGGCCTCGCGGTCGATGGTGATGCCGCGGGCGTAGGCGTGGACGGCGTCGTGCAGCTGCTGGCGCAGCCACGGCACGTGCGCGAACAGCCGCAGCGAGGCCGCCTCGCGCAGCGCGAGGAACAGCCGCACCTCGTCGGCGGGCCGGTCGAGCCCCTCGGCGAACGCGGCGACGTTCTGCGGCACGAGCACGCCGGAGCCGGCCGGGGCCAGCGGCAGCCCCACCTCGGTGCCGGTGAGGACCTCGCCGGCCAGCCGGCCCATCGCCTGCCCGACCTGGGCGCCGAACATCAGCCCGCCCATCCGGCCCATGATCCCGGCCAGCGGGCCGGCCATCGCCATGGCCTCCTGCGGCAGGGCGCTGGTCATCGCCGCGACGACCTTCTCGGCCAGCGGGTCGATGAGCGCCGTCCAGGCGGGCAGCGTCTGCTCCACCCACTCCACCCGCGACCAGGCGACGGCGCGGTCGACGCCGGAGGGCAGGTCGGTCACCTGGTCCAGCCACAGGTCGGCCAGCCGCAGCGCCTCGGTGACGGCGGCCCGCTCGGCCTCCGACGTCGGCTGGGTGCCGGTGGCCAGGGTGCTGATCGCGCCCTGCCGGGCGAGGTCCCAGTTCACCGGGCCGCCCGACCAGGTCATGAGCTTCTGCAGCTCGGCGAACAGCGGCATCTTGCCCAGCAGCTCCTCGGGCGTGCCGGCGCCCGCGCCGCCGGAGCCGAAGAGGGCGCCGAAGCCGAAGGGGTCGTTCGAGCCGGGCTGGTCGCGTCGCTCGGGGTCGCGGTCGGGCAGCCCGAAGCCGAACGGCAGGTCGCTCATGGGTCCCACGGTAGACGCGTGATCACCCGGTCGCGGGCGGATCGGCACCCCGGCCGTCCGCTCTCGGCGGACGCTGCCAGCGCCACCACATACCCTGGCCCGTCGTGACCCGTCGGATCGCCGTCCTCGCCGTCGGTGTGGTGCTGCTGCTGGTCGCCGGCGTCCTCGGCGCGGCGCTGCCGGTGCCCTACGTGGCCCAGGTGCCCGGCCCCACCTTCAACACCCTCGGCGACATCGACGGCGACCCGGTCATCAGCGTCCGCGGCCGGGAGCGCAACGACGTCAGGGGCAACCTGAACCTGACCACCGTCGGCGTCGGCCGGGCCGGCCTGAGCCTGGTCGAGGCCGTCCGCGGCTGGTTCGACGACGAGGTCAGCATCGTCCCGGAGGAGTCGGTGTACCCGCCGGACAAGACCGAGGACGAGATCGAGCAGGCCAACCGGCAGGCGTTCCTCACCTCGGAGGAGTCGGCCGAGGCCGCGGCGCTGGGGGAGCTGGGCTACCCGGTCAAGGTCGTCGTCCGCGGGGTGAGCGGCGAGGACTCGCCCTCGGAGGGGCTGCTGGAGGAGGGCGACGCCCTCGAGTCGGTGGCCGGGCAGCCGACGCCGGACTCCGCGACCCTCGTGTCCGTCCTCACCGGGATCCCGGCCGGCACCGAGGTGGAGGTCGCCTACACCCGCCTCGGACAGCCGGGCACCGCCACCGTGACGACGACGGGCGCGCCGGACCGGGAGGGCTCGGTGCTCGGCATCGCGGTGCGCGAGCAGCCCTCGGCGCCCTTCGACGTGGACATCGACGTCGCCGACGTCGGCGGCCCCTCGGCCGGCCTGATGCTGACCCTGGGCATCCTCGACCTGGTGGGCGACACCGACCTCACCGAGGGCGCGGTCGTCGCCGGCAGCGGCACGATCCAGGCCGACGGCACGGTCGGCCCGATCGGCGGCATCCAGCTGAAGATGGTCGCCGCCGAGGACATCGGCGCCGAGCTGTTCCTCGTGCCGGCCGACAACTGCGCCGACGCGCTCGGCTCGCCGGCCACCGGGCTGACCCTGGCCCGCGTCGGCGACCTCGACGACGCCCTCACCGCCCTCGAGGACCTCCGCGCCGGCCGCACGCCCGTGGGGTGCTGACCCTCCCGGACGACGGCCCCGACACGGACCCCCGTCCGTGGGGGAAGCTGTCGGGCAGCACGGGCCCCGCGGGAACCCGGTGCCGCGCCGGTCGTTGGTCGGGGCGGCACCTGCCTCACGACGGGCCCGTGCCGGCGTCGGCGACGACGTCCGTCCGACCGCACGCGGTCGCCCCACCGCGGCGTGGCACCCCCCGGGTGCGGCGCCGCACCTGCAACTGAAGGAGACCGCTCGTGGCCATGCGGCCCCCCGTGTCCGTGCCGACGTTGTCGCGGCGGGCGAAGGTCGTCATCGGGTCCATCGCCGTGCTGCTGGTGCTGTTCACGGCCATCGGCACCCTGACGAACGTCTACGTCGACTACCTCTGGTTCGACGAGACCGGGTACACCGAGGTGTTCTGGACCGAGCTCCAGACCCGCGCGCTGCTGTTCGCCGTGGCCGGCGTGGCCACCGGCGGGCTGACCGCGCTGGCGGTGTACCTCGCCTACCGCTTCCGGCCCGCGTTCCGGCCGATGTCGCTGGAGCAGCAGAACCTGGAGCGCTACCGGCAGTCGCTGGAGCCGCGCCGCACCCTGGTGCTCACCGCCGTCGCCGTCGTGGTCGGCCTGTTCGCCGGCTTCACCGCGCAGGGTAGCTGGGAGACCTGGCTGACCTTCCGCAACGCGGTGCCCTTCGGCCGGGTGGACCCGCAGTTCGGCCTGGACCTGTCGTTCTTCGTCTTCGAGTACCCCTTCTACCGGCTGCTGCTGGGCTTCGCCTTCGCGATCGTCATCCTGGCGCTGATCGGCTCGCTGCTCACCCACTACGTCTTCGGCGGCCTGCGGCTGCAGACGCCGGGGCAGAAGCTCACCGGCGCGGCGATGGTGCAGCTGTCGGTGCTGCTGGGCCTGTTCGTGGCGCTCAAGGCGGTGGCCTACTGGTTCGACCGCTACGACCTCGTCTACTCCGACCGCGGTGAGCTGTTCAGCGGCGCGAGCTACACCGACGTCAACGCGCTGCTGCCGGCCAAGACGATCCTGGTGTTCGCCGCGGCGTTCTGCGCCATCGCGTTCTTCGCCAACGTCGTCGTCCGCAACTTCCGGCTGCCGGCCGCCGCGCTGGTGCTGCTGCTGCTGTCGAGCCTGGTGATCGGCGTGGCCTACCCGGCGATCGTCCAGCAGTTCGTGGTGCGGCCCAGCGCCAACGAGCGCGAGGCCGACTACATCGAGCGGGCCATCGCCTCGACCCGCGACGCCTACGGGCTCTCCGACGTCGACTACGTCGACTTCGCGGAGGACAACACCGGCGACGAGGTCGACACCGACGCGGCGCTGGCCGAGCTGCGCGCCGACGACGCCACCATCCCCAACGCCCGGCTGCTCGACCCCAACGTGCTGGCCGGCACGTTCACCGCGCGCCAGCAGATCCGCAACGTGTACGGCTTCCCCGAGAAGCTCGACATCGACCGGTACACCATCGACGGCGAGACCCGCGACTACGTCGTCGCCGTCCGCGAGCTCGACAGCAACAGTCTCTCGGAGAACCAGGACACCTGGATCAACCGGCACACGGTCTACACGCACGGCAACGGCTTCGTCGCCGCGCCGGCCAACCAGGTCGTCACCGGGCAGGAGGGCGGCGAGCCGAACTTCACCAGTCGCGACCTGCCCACCGTCGGCGACATCGACGTCGACCAGGCGCGCGTCTACTACGGCGAGCTGATCGAGGACTACTCGGTCGTCGGCGCGCCGGAGGACGCGACCCCGCGCGAGTTCGACCGGCCCGAGGACGGCTCCGACGGCGAGGTCAACAACACCTACGACGGCGAGGGCGGCGTCGCGATCGGCAGCTTCTTCCGGCAGCTGACGTTCGCGATCTACTACCGCGAGCGCAACTTCCTGCTCTCCGGCGCGGTCAACGACGCCTCGAAGGTGCTCTACGTCCGCGACCCGCGCGAGCGGGTGGAGAAGGCCGCGCCGTTCCTCGAGGTCGACGGCGACCCGTACCCGGCGGTCATCGACGGGCGGGTCGTGTGGATCCTCGACGGCTACACGACGTCGGACGCCTACCCGTACTCCGAGCGGATGGAGCTCGGCGAGGCCGCGACCGACGCGCTCACCGGCACCGGCACGGCCGCGCTGCCCAACGAGCAGTTCAACTACATCCGCAACTCGGTCAAGGCCACCGTCGACGCCTACGACGGGACCGTGACGCTCTACGAGTGGGACGAGCAGGACCCGGTCCTCAAGGCCTACACCGCCGCCTTCCCGGGCGTCATCGAGCCGCGGGAGTCGATGAGCCAGGAGCTCGTCGAGCACGTGCGGTACCCCGAGGACCTGTTCAAGCTGCAGCGGGACATCCTCACCCGGTACCACGTGAGCAACCCGAGCGACTTCTACAGCCAGAACGACCGGTGGGCGGTCCCGGCCGACCCGACGCAGTCGCAGGAGGCGACGGCGGCCGACGAGGCGCAGCCGCCGTACTACATCCTCGCGGCGCGGCCCGACGAGCCGGGCGCGACGTTCCAGCTGACCAGCGCGCTCAACGCCTTCCGCCGGCAGAACCTCTCGGCGTTCATCTCCGCCTCCAGCGACCCGGACACCTACGGGCAGATCCAGGTGCTCCGGCTGCCCGGCAACACCCCGTTCCGCGGGCCGCAGCAGGTGCAGCAGTCGTTCAACACCAACGACGAGGTCGCGCGTGACCTGACGCTGTTCAACAGCGAGGACTCGCAGGCGGTGTTCGGCAACCTGCTCACCCTGCCGATCGGCGCGAACGGCCTGCTCTACGTGCAGCCGCTCTACGTCGAGGGCACCGGGGAGAACTCCTTCCCGCTGCTGCGCAAGGTGCTGGTCAACTACGGCGGGCGGGTCGGCTACGCCGACACCCTCTCCGACGCCCTGGACGAGGTCTTCGGCGCCGGTGCGGGTGACACCGCCACCGACTCCGGCGACGCCGGGACCACCCCGGACACCCAGGAGCCGGCGACCCCGACCGAGCCCACCGAGCCCACGACGCCCGCGGAGCCCACCACGCCGCCGGCCGACGGCGGCACGGCGACGACGCCGGAGCTCGACCAGGCGGTGCGCGACGTCGACGCGGCGCTGCAGCGTCTCGAGGACGCCCAGCGCAACGGCGACTTCGCCGCGCAGGGTCAGGCGCTGGCCGACCTGCAGGCGGCGGTGCAGGCATACGAGGCCGCCCGGGCCGCGGCGGGCGGCGCACCGGCGACGCCGACGGGCTGAGCGCACGGCGGGGGCGCACCGGCCCGGTGCGCCCCCGCCTGCGGGCCCCCCACCCGAGGGGGTATGGTGGTCTCACCGACGCGGGGTGGAGCAGCTCGGTAGCTCGCTGGGCTCATAACCCAGAGGTCGCAGGTTCGAATCCTGCCCCCGCTACGAAGCGACAGGGGCCCTCACAGTGACTGTGGGGGCCCCTGCCGTCTGCACAGGGATCTGTGTGCCCGCGCGTGGAGACGTCTGTCACGCAGACTCCGCGACGACCGCCGTTTCAGCATGCGGGCGACCCGACTGCCGATCGCCCGTGTCCGACCAGGCCAACGGTGCTTCCCTCGAGCTAGGGCCGGCGTTGTCGTACTCGTGGTGGTCCTCCCGCCAGGTGGCACCGACCAGGTCGGTGTGGGGCGTCCTCGGTGGCGGCCGCGAGGTCGGTGTTCACCAGACCCCTCCGCGGCTGGCGCAGAACAGGCGCAGGTCGGGGGAGGCCCACAGGATGCTCTCGGTGGCAGGCCGTCTGGGTCACCTAGATCTCCGCGCCGTGCAGGATCCCGTGCCCGGTCCATCACCCCGCGGCGCGCTCGGTGCCTCGCGAGTCACTACGCGCCGGACCGCACTGGTCGACTGTCGCTGTGGGAACTCACTCGGCTGGCACGCCACGGATTGCGTGCAACAGTGCCTCCGCGCTCCCAGCGGTCTGCAGCACCGGGAGGCGAGTCCAGCCGCAGGGGGCTGTCATGGCGCTCGATCGATCTGCACTCACCAGCATCGCCCGGTCGATCGGCGGCGAAGCGCTGCAAGCGGGCGATGCAGGGTTCGCCGCTGCCCGGGCTGAGGCGATCTGGAACGGCGCAATCACTCGCCAGCCAGCGCTGATCGTGCGGCCCTCCTCCGCCCCGGACGTCGCGCGCGCCCTTGCTGTGGTTCGGGAAGCAGAGCTGGACTTCACCGTGCGTGGCGGCGGCCACAGCGGAGCCGGGAACGCTGTGGCGGACGACGCGGTCATGATCGACCTGTCCCGCCTCTCCGGCGTCCGAGTGGATCCGGAGGGCCGGGTCCACGTGGGAGGTGGTGCGACGTGGGGCGCCGTCGACGGAGCCACCGCGCCGCACGGCCTGGCTGTCACCGGTGGCACGGTCAGTCACACGGGGGTCTCAGGCCTCACGCTCAGCGGCGGGCTGGGCTGGTTGACGTCCCGGCTGGGGCTGGCCTGCGACAACCTGGTGGCCGCCACGCTGGTCACCGCCGACGGGCGGACGGTGACCGCCTCCGAGGACGCGGAACCGGAGCTGTTCTGGGCGCTGCGCGGTGCCGGCACGAACTTCGGGATCGTGACCGAGCTCGTGTTCGGCCTGCACGAGGTCAACCCGCTCGCGCACGTCGGCATGTTCTTCTGGCGGCCAGACGACGCCCTCGAGCCCCTCCGCTTCGCCCGCGAGTACCTGTTCGACCTCCCCGCCGGGCTCAGCGGAGCCGTGGTCGGGATGTCCGCGCCGCCGGAGGCGTTTGTCCCCGAGCAGCTCCGCGGTGAGAGGGGGGTCGCGGTCATGGTCGCCGGCTGGGGGAGCGGCGAGGAGCACGCCGCCGCCATCCGGCCGCTGCGCGAGCGCAACCCGCAGTTCGAGTTGGTCACGCCAATTCCGTACGTGGCACTCCAGCAGATGCTGGACAACGCGAATCCGTGGGGTATCCGTGCCTACGACAAGGGGCTGAACCTGGATGACCTGGGCGATGATGCCCTCGAAGTCATCCTGGAGCAGCTCCCGCGCATGCGCTCGCCGCTCTCCTACGTGCCCATGTTCCCGCTCGCCGGCAGGTACAGCGAGATCTCCGATGACGCGACGGCCTGGGGTAGTCCACGACGTCCGCACTGGGCGCTGGCCATCCTGGCTCTCGCTGCCGACGACCAGACCTACGAGGTCGACCGCGCCTGGGTCCGTGACCTCTGGAACGCCTTGCGCCCCTACGCCCCAGACGACGGGACGTACCTCAACTTCGAGGCCGACACCGACGAGCGGCGCGTGCGCGCCTCCTACGGGGAGAGCAAGTACCGCCGCCTCACCGAACTCAAGTCCGTGTGGGACCCGGAGAACGTCTTCCGGCACAACCCCAACATCCCACCGACCGCAGCCGGCATCCCCTCGCCTCGCCAGGCTGCGCCGGCGAGGGCCGACGAGACCGCTCGCTGACCCACTGACGGGCCCGACCTCCGCAGTGAGAAGGGGCCCGTCAGTGCTCGTGCGGTGACGGCTCTCAGCTGATGGGCACGGGCACGAGCGCTCCCAGGCGGGTCAGACCCGGCGGCGAGTCCGGTGGCGTCGTCGCTGTCGGCGGCCTCGTAGACGGGGAAGTCGGGACGCACCCGGACCGAGATGGCCTCCACCGTCGGGGACACCCTCGCGCTGTTCTCCCGCACCCTCGCCCTGCGCCCCGGTGACCTGCTGGCCACCGGCACCCCGTCCGCGGTCGGCTACGCCCGGACCCCCACCGGGCTGCTGCAGCCCGGTGGGGTCGTCGAGGTCGGGGTCGACCGCCCCAACCGCAATCGAGATCGGCGCTGTCCGAAGGGCGAGCCGAGATCGCACTCGTATCCGGACCCGCTGAGGAGCGAGGTCGGGAAACGAACCGGAGCGGGGGTGCACGTTCCCGTGCAGAACGCTGGGATCTGCGGGAACACACGAAGTCGAACAGCGCGAGCGGTGATTCGGCCGGTCCCCTCGCTACTCACCAGAGCCCCGGATGCGGTCCCTGACGGAGGCCGGCGCGACAGCGCCGGAGGCCGGCCGGCTTCCGGCTGCCGGGAGCTCAGAACGCGGGGATGACGGCGCCCTCGTAGGTGTCGTCGATGAACTGGCGCACCTCGTCGGAGTGGATGAGCTCCTCCAGCTCCTGGATCCGCTCGTCGTCCTCGTCGCCGGTGCGGACGACGACCAGGTTGGCGTTGGGGTTGTCCTCGGCCTCCTCCAGCGCGAGGGCGTCCTCGGCGGGGACCAGGTCGGCCTCGATGGCGTAGTTGCCGTTGATCACCGCGATGTCGACGTCCGCGAGGGACCGGGGCACCTGCGCGGCCTCGACCTCGGAGATCTGCAGGTCCTTGGGGTTGTCCTGGACGTCCAGGGACGTCGGGGCGGCGTCACCGGTGTCGGCCAGGGTGATCAGGTCGTTGGCCTCGAGCAGCCGCAGCGCGCGGGCGGCGTTGGTCGGGTCGTTCGGGATCGCCACGGTGGCGCTGTCGGGGAGCGCGGCGAGGTCGGTCAGCGACTGGGAGTAGATGCCCAGGGGCTCGATGTGCACCGGGTCCAGCGGGGTGAAGTCGTAGCCGCCGCTGGTCTCCTGCTCCTCCAGGTAGGGGATGGTCTGGAAGTAGTTGGCGTCCAGCGAGCCGTCGTCGAGGGCGACGTTGGGCTGCACGTAGTCGGTGAACTCGACGATCTCGAGGTCCAGCCCGGCGTCCTCGGCCAGGTTCTCGTCGATGAAGCGCAGGATCTCGGCGTGCGGGACCGGGGAGGCGCCGACCCGCAGCGGCTCGTCGGCCGCCGACAGCTCGGCGTCCCCACCGCCGCACCCGGTGAGCAGGGTGGTGGCGGCGGTGGCGGCCAGGAGCAGGGTGGAGCGGGAGCGCATGGTGGTGGTTCTCCTTCGGGGTGGTGCGGTGGGGGCCGGCGGCCGGACGGCCGCCGGCGAGGGGGTCAGACGTGGGCGAGGCTGCGGGCCCACCGGTCACCGGCCCACTGCAGGCCCTGCACGACGACGAGCAGCAGGGCGACGGTGACCAGCGTGATGTCGGTGCGGAACTGCTGGTAGCCGAAGCGGATGGCGAAGTCGCCGAGCCCGCCGCCGCCGACGGCTCCGGCCATCGCGGAGTAGCTGATCAGCGCGACGACGGTGACGGTGACCCCGGCGACGAGCGAGGGGCGGGCCTCCGGCAGCAGCACGGTGCGGACCACGTCCCGACGGCGCGCGCCCATCGACAGCGCCGCCTCGACCTTCCCGGAGGCGACCTCCCGCAGGCTGGTCTCCACCAGGCGGGCGAGGAACGGGACGGCGCCGATGGTCAGCGGCACGATCGCGGCCGTCGAGCCGATCGTCGTCCCGACGATGCCCCGCGTCACCGGGGCGACCAGCACCAGCAGGATGATGAACGGCAGCGCGCGGCCCAGGTTGACGACCAGGCCGAGGGACCGGTTCAGCGCTCCCCGCGGGGCCAGCCCGCTCGGGGCGGTGACGGTGAGCAGGACGCCCAGGGGGACGCCGAGCAGCACCGTGAGCACCGCGGCGGCGCCGACCATGTACAGGGTCTCGCCGGTGGCCTCGAGCAGCTGCGGCCAGACCCGGCTCCAGTCGCTCATCGCCCCGCTCCGGCCGTGGCGGCCGCACCGGCGTGCAGCCGCTCGACGAGCACGCCGTCGGACCGCATCCGGTGCAGGGCGGCGTCGAGCCGGTCCATGCCCTCGGTGCCGCCGTCCCCGGTGACGCGCAGCAGCAGCCGGCCGTAGCGCCCTCCGGCGACCGTCTCGACCGAGCCGCCGGCGACCTCCACCGCCAGCCCCAGCTCCCCGACGAGGGCCTGCAGCACGGCGGTCTCTGGCGTGCGGTCGGTGACGGTCACGCGGACGAGGGCCCCGCCGTGCCCGGCGCCGGCGTCGGCGACCGGGGCGGGCAGCAGGGCGTCACCCAGCGGGGAGTGCTCGCGGGTCAGGACGTCGGTCAGCCGGCCGCCGTCGACGACGCGTCCCCGGTCGAGCAGGACGGCGCTGTCGCAGACGGCCTTGACCACGGCCATCTCGTGGGTGATCAACAGCACGGTCAGGCCCAGCTCGGCGCGCACCCGCCGCAGGAGCTCCAGCACGCTGCTCGTGCTCGCCTGGTCCAGGGCGGAGGTGGCCTCGTCGCACAGCAGGACCCGGGGACGGCCTGCGAGCGCCCGGGCGATGGCCACGCGCTGCTTCTGCCCGCCGGACAGCTGCGCCGGGCGGGCACCGGCGCGCTCCCCGAGCCCGACCAGGTCCAGCAGCTCGGTGGCGCGGCGGCGTCGCTCGGCCCGGCCGACGCCGGCGAGCTCGAGGGGGTGCTCCACGTTGCCCGCGGCCGTCCGGGAGTCCAGGAGCTCGAAGTGCTGGAACACCATGCCGATGGAGCGGCGGGCCTCGCGGACCCCGTCGTCCGGGAGGTCGGTGAGCACCCGCCCGTCCACGCTCACCGATCCCGCCGTCGGGCGCTCGAGCAGGTTGACCAGGCGCACCAGCGTGCTCTTGCCCGAGCCGCTCGGGCCGACGACGCCGGCGAACTCACCGGCCGCCACGCGCAGGCTCACCCCGTCGACGGCGACGACCTCGCCCATCCGTCCCCGGGCAGGGAACACCTTGCGGACGTCGTTCAGTTCGATCACAGGCTGGGTCCTCGGGACGGGTGCGGGGGAGGGGCGCCGGGGCTCGGCGCAGGCGTCCGGTCGCGACGGCCGGACGCCGCAGGGTCGGTGCGGGAGGCAGGACGGATCGGCCGGGATCCCTGCGGATCGGGGCCGGCCCGCACGGCGGTCCCGGGCGCGGTCGACGACACCAGGGAACGGCCCCGCGCGCGGGAGAGCCGGGTCACCGCCGGGGCGGGGTGCTCGAGGCGTCGCGGGAGGCCGCCGAGGCGGCACGTGCCGCGCCGGGGTCGTGCCCCTCAGCTAGCGGGAGCGGACTCGCGGCGTCAGCGCCGACACAGGGCGGTGGCGGTCCGGCACAGGTCCACGTGCCGGCGAGCCCAGGTGAGCTGGGCGTGGGTCATCGGTCCTCCATCGATCCTGGCGGTGGCACCCTCGTCCGCACGGGGCGGGGGGTTGCTGCGACGTCGTCGAGCCAGGTCTCTCGGCCGCTCTGGATGGTCGGGGGCGATCCTACCGAGCCGGTCGGGATGGTGACGGAACGGGGTGCAGACCCCGCCCGGGTCTCCGTCAGCCGGCGGCGGTCCCTCCAGGGATCCGGAGTGGCGGAGGCGAGCCGCGCGCGGTCCCGGCTCAGTCGGTCCCCGGGCCGACGAAGCCGGTCCGGTAGGCCCACACCACCGCCTGCGTGCGGTCGCGCACGCCGAGCTTGCCGAGGACGGCCTTGACGTGGGTCTTCACCGTCTCGGGCGAGAGCCACACCCGGGCGGCGATCTCGGCGTTGGACAGCCCCTCGGCCATCGCGCGCAGCACCTCCACCTCGCGCTCGGTGAGCGCGGCGGCCGCCCGCAGCCGTTCGGGGTCGGCGGGCCGGCGGGCGGCGTGCACGGCCAGCAGCCGGCGGGTCACCGCCGGGGCGACGAGCGCGTCCCCGGCGTACACCGTGCGGATGCCGTCGACGAGCTGCTCCGGGGTCGCGCGCTTGAGCAGGAAGCCGTCCGCCCCGGCGTCGAGCGCGTCGTCGACGACCTCGTCCAGGTCGAAGGTGGTGAGCACGAGGACCCGCGGGCGGCGCGGCCAGGACACGATCTCCCGCGTCGCGGCGACGCCGTCGACCCGGGGCATCCGGACGTCCATGAGCACCACGTCGGGCCGCAGCGCCCGGGCGCGGTCGACCGCCTCCCGGCCGTCGGCCGCCTCCCCGACGACGGTCAGGTCGTCCTCGGCGTCGAGGAGCGCGCGCAGGCCGCTGCGCACCAGCCGGTCGTCGTCGGCCAGCAGCACGCGGATCACGCCGGCACCCCCGTCCCGGCCGGCAGCACCGCGTGCACGCGGAACCCGCCCTCCACCGGACCGGCCTCCAGCTCGCCGCCCTCGAGCCGGGCCCGCTCGCGCATGTTGACCAGCCCGCGTCCCGGGACCGGGTCGGGCAGGTCGCGCCCCTCGTTGGTGACGTCGAGCAGCACCCGGTCGGCCACCCGCGAGACCTCCACCCGGATCGGGCCGGAGGGGGTGTGCCGGACGGCGTTGGTGAGGGCCTCCTGCACGATCCGGTACAGCGCCCGCGCGGCGCCCGCGGACAGCGGCCCGCCGTCGGTGTGCAGCTCGACCGGGCGGCCGGTCGCCCGGATCCGGTCGGCGAGCTCCTCCAGGTCGGCCACGGTCGGGGCGAACGGTCCCGCCCCCGCCCGGCGCTCCAGCGGCTGCAGCACGCGCAGCAGCCGGTCGAGCTCGTCGAGCGCGGAGCGCCCGGCGGACTCGACGGACCCCAGCGCCTCGCGGGCGAAGGCCGGGTTGTCGTCGAACACCCGCCGTCCCACCCCGGCCTGCATCACCATGACGTTCACCGTGTGCCCGAGGGAGTCGTGCAGCTCGCGGGCCAGCCGGCCGCGCTCCTGCAGCAGCAGCCGCTCGGCCGCGAGCGCCTGCGCCCGGCTCTCCGCCGCCTCCCGGGCGCCGGCGGCCGCCGCCAGGGCGCGCCGCCGGCTGAGCTCGCCGGCGACCACGGCGACCAGCGAGGTCATCCCGATGTCGGGCAGGGCGGCGAGGGAGTCGACGCGGTCCAGGGTCACGTACCCGGCGGCGCCCAGGACGGCGACCGCGCCGGCCGCCAGGCGCAGCCGCCGCCCGCCGACGGCGAAGCAGGTGAACAGCGCGATCCAGGCCGGCCAGGGCAGGTAGCCGATGGCGTACCCGGCCGCCGCGTTGACCACCACGACCGTGTCGGCGGCGACGAGCGACGCGAGCGGCGCGGCCTGCCGCCACAGCAGGGTCAGCGGCCCGGCCGCGGCCAGCGCGACGGCCGCGGCGTCCACCGGCCGGTAGGGCGGGCCCGCCGGCACCGCGAGGGTGACGGTGACCGTGGCGAGGACCAGGACGCCGGCGAGCGCCGCGTCCGTGCGGCTCACGGCGCCGGTCCCGGGCGCGGGGGAGGTGGACGGCGACACCTCCCATCGTCCCGCCGGCGGGCGGCCCGGGGGAGACCCGTGCGGGCCGTCCGCCTCCCTCGCGCGAGGGAGCCGCGGTCCCCCACCGGGGCGCCCGCCGCGCGCCGCGGACCACTCCCGCGGGACCGCACGGGACCCGCGCGGGGCTCGTGGCGGGCAGCGCGGCGGCGCCACGCTCGGGCACCGCGGCGCCGCGGGAGCGCGACGCCCTTCCCCCTGGAGGTGCCCCGTGACCGACGTCCGACAGCCCACGTGGACCCCGCCCGGCCGGGCCAGCCGTGCCGGACGGGCGGCCGCGCTCGTCCTCGGCGTGCTGCTCCTGCTGCCCGGCCTGGCCCTGGGGGCCGCGGGGGGAGTGCTGCTGTGGGCCGACGCGCACCGCTCCGGCGGCTTCGTCACCAGCCCCGAGGAGCGCTTCACGTCGCCCGGTGCCGCCCTGGTCAGCGACCGGATCGACCTGCGGGCCGGCCCCGACTGGCTGCCGGTCGGCTCGGCCCTGGGCACCGCCCGGCTCGAGGTCACCGCGGAGACGGCCGAGGAGGTCTTCGTCGGGATCGCGCCGGCCGCGGACGCGCGGGCCTACCTCGACGGCGTCCGGCGGACCGCCGTCGACGGGCTCGGCTTCGACGGCCCGGCCGACGCCGAGGACGAGATCCCCGGCGGCCCGCCGCCCGGGCCGCCCGGGGACCAGGACTTCTGGACCGTGCAGGTCTCCGGCACCGGACCGCAGCAGCTGACCTGGGACCCCGCCGACGGCGACTGGGTGTTCGTGGTGATGGACGCCGACGGCTCCCCCGGGGTCGACGTGCGCGCCCGGATCGGCGCCGAGCTGCCCGCGCTCACCGGCATCGGGTGGGCCGTCGTCGCCGCCGGCCTGGTCGTGAGCCTGCTGGCCGTGCTGCTCCTGCGCCCGGCGCTCGTCCGCCCGGTCGAGGACTGGCCGGCCGCGCGGGCGCGCCCCGTCGGCGACTGAGCGGTCCGGCGGGCCCCTCACCGGGGGCCCGCCGGCACCCGCGCGGGGACGTGTACAGTGGAGTCACCGACGCGGGGTGGAGCAGCTCGGTAGCTCGCTGGGCTCATAACCCAGAGGTCACAGGTTCGAATCCTGTCCCCGCTACCACCGCACGAGGGCCCCGGAGCACACGCTCCGGGGCCCTCGTCGTCTCCGCGGCCGGAACAGGGCGCCGCCGCGGACGGTTGGCCCGCACATGGAGCCCACCGTGCACGACGCCCCCGACGCCGAGCGCTACGAGATCCGCGACGGCGACCGCCTGCTGGGCCTGGCCGCCTACCGGCGCCGCGGCGACGAGGTGGTGTTCACCCACACCGAGGTCGACCCGCACGCCGAGGGCTCGGGGCTGGGCGGCACGCTGGTCCGCGGCGCCCTCGACGACGTCCGGTCCCGGGGGCTGCGCGCGGTGCCGCACTGCTCCTTCGTCCGCGGCTGGATCGACCGCCACCCCGAGTACCGGGACCTCGTCGCGCACGACTCCTGACCGGCGGACGGCGCCGGAGGGTGACCCGCCCGACGCGCCCGGGTGTGTTGCCTGCCACAGGGGCGTCTCTCTAGCGTGCGGTCAACGGTGACCGTTTCGACGAGGGAGTCGTCCGTGACCATCGCAGCCGTGCCCCCGGCCGAGCCCGCCGACGTCGACATGGGCACCGTCGACCTGTCCGACCGGGACTGGTGGACGACGCCGCCGGGCTACCGGCACGCGGCCTTCGACCGGCTGCGGCAGGAGCGCCCGTTCGCCTTCTTCGCCGAGCCCGAGATCCCCGGCATCCCGGCCGGCCCGGGGTACCACGCGGTCACCCGCTACGCCGACCTCGAGGCGATCAGCTCGCAGCCGGCGCTGTTCTGCTCCGGCCGGGGCGCGGTGTCCATGCAGGACATGCCCTCCGAGCTCAACGAGTTCTACGGCTCGCTGATCAGCATGGACGACCCCCGGCACGCCAAGATCCGCCGGATCGTCTCGAAGACGTTCACCCCGCGGATGCTCGAGCGGACACTGGACTCCGTGCGCGCCGTCGTCGACGACGTGCTGGCCCGCGCCCGGGCGACGGCGGCGGCGAACGGCGGGGCGATCGACGTCGTCGCCGACATCGCCGCGCCGATCCCGCTGCGGGTCATCTGCGACATGATGGGCGTCCCGGAGGAGGACCGGCCCGCGGTGCTGGCGCACTCCAACGTCATCCTCTCCGGCGGCGACCCGGAGCTCATCGAGAACGACGACCCGCTGACCGCCTTCCTCACCGCCGGCATGGAGCTGGCCGCGCTCATGGAGCGGCTGGCCGGCGAGCGGGTGACGCAGCCGCGCGAGGACCTGACCACCGCCCTGGTCACCACCGAGGTCGACGGCGAGAAGCTGTCGCACCAGGAGATCGCGTCGTTCTTCATCCTGCTGCTGGTGGCGGGCAACGAGACCACCCGCAACGCCATCTCCCAGGGCCTGCTCGCGCTGTCGGAGCACCCCGACCAGTGGGCGCGGTGGGCGGCCGACCCCGCGCTGGACCGCACCGGTGTCGAGGAGGTGGTCCGCTGGGTCAGCCCGGTCACCTGGATGCGGCGCACCGCCACCCAGGACGGCGAGATCGGTGGGCACCGCTTCACCGCGGGGGAGAAGTTCCTGCTGTTCTACGCCGCGGCCAACCGCGACCCCGAGGTCTTCGCCGACCCGCAGCGCTTCGACGTCGGCCGCGACCCCAACCCGCACGTCGGCTTCGGGTCCAAGGGGCCGCACTTTTGCCTGGGCGCGCACCTGGCCCGCCGCGAGCTGCAGGTGACCTTCCGCGCGGTGTTCGACCAGCTGCCCGACCTCGAGGTCACCGGCCCCCCGGACCGGCTGGCGTCGTCGTTCGTCAACGGCCTCAAGCGGCTGCCGGCGCGGCTGGGCGGGGAGCGCTGATGCGGGTCACCGCCGACCGGGAGGTGTGCGTGGGCTCGGGCCAGTGCGAGCTGCTGGCCCCCGATGTCTTCGAGGTCGACGACGACGGCGCCGTCCGGGTGCTGCAGGAGCACCCCGACGACGCCGCCGCGGCCCGCGACGCGGTGTCCCAGTGCCCGACCGGGGCCCTCGCGCTGGTCGAGTAGCTCAGCCCAGCGCCTGCGCCAGGTCGGCGAGCAGGTCGTCGGCGTCCTCGATGCCCACCGACAGCCGCACCAGGTCGCCGGGCACCTCCAGCGGCGAGCCGGCCGCGCTGGCGTGGGTCATGCGATGCGGGTGCTCGATGAGCGACTCCACCCCGCCCAGGGACTCCGCCAGCGTGAACAGCCGCGCCCGCTCGCAGACCCGCAGCGCCGCGTCCTCGCCGGCGGCCAGGCGGAACGACAGCATCCCGCCGAAGCCGGACATCTGCTTGGCGGCGATGTCGTGACCGGGGTGGTCGGGCAGGCCCGGGTAGAGCACGGAGGACACCGCCGGGTGCTCCGACAGGTACTCGGCGATCCGCGCCGCGTTGGCCTGGTGCCGCTCCATGCGCACGCCGAGGGTCTTGATGCCGCGCAGGACCAGCCAGTCCGACAGCGGGCCGGAGACCGCCCCCATCGCGTTCTGGCTGAAGACCAGCTCCGCGGCGAGCTCCTCGTCCCGCACCACCAGCGCCCCGCCGACGACGTCGGAGTGCCCGCCGAGGTACTTCGTCGTCGAGTGCACGACGACGTCGGCGCCGAGGGTCAGCGGCCGCTGCAGGTAGGGCGAGGCGAAGGTGTTGTCGACGACGAGCAGCGCGCCGGCCTCGTGCGCGATCTCGGCGGTCAGGGCGATGTCGGCGACGTTGAGCAGCGGGTTGGTCGGCGTCTCGCACCACACGACCCGCGTCGAGCCGGGCCGGATGGCGGCGCGCAGCGCGTCGGGGTCGTTGAGGTCGGCCGGCGTGTGCTCGACGCCCCAGCGGGAGACGACCTTGGAGATCAGCCGGAACGTGCCGCCGTAGGCGTCGCCGCCGAGGACGACGTGACTGCCCGGCCGGCACACGGTGCGCAGCAGGGTGTCCTCGGCGGCCAGGCCGGAGGCGAACGCCAGGCCCGCGGTGCCCTCCTCGAGGGAGGCCAGCAGGTCCTGCAGCGCGTCGCGGGTCGGGTTGGCGCTGCGGGCGTACTCGTAGCCGTTGCGCAGCCCGCCGACGCCGTCCTGCTTGAAGGTGGTGGCCAGGTGCAGCGGGACGACGACCGCGCCGGTGGCCGGGTCGGGGTCCTGCCCGGCGTGGATGGCGCGGGTGTCGAAGCCGGAGAACTCGCTCACCGGGTCACCCCCGCCAGGTGGCCGAGCACGTCCTGCCGGGTGACGACGCCCGCGGGCTTGCCGTCGACGTGCACGATCAGCGCGTCGGCCTCGCCGAACTCCGCCACCGCGGCGCTGACCGGCTCGCCGGAGCCGATGATCGGCAGCGGTGCGGACATGTGCCTCTCCACCCGGTCCGACAGCGACGCGCGGCCGGCGAACAGCGCGTCGAGCAGCACCTTCTCGTCGACGGAGCCGACCACCTCGCCGGCGGTGACCGGCGGCTCGGCCTTGACCACGGGCATCTGGCTGACGCCGTACTCGCGCAGGATGTCGATGGCGTCGCGGACCGTCTCGTTGGGGTGGGTGTGTACGAGGACGGGCGTGGCGCCGGCCCCGTCCCGTGACTTGGCCTGGAGCAGCTCGCCCACCGTCTCGCCACCGGTGGTGACGTCGAGGAAACCGTAGTCGGCCATCCACTGGTCGTTGAAGATCTTGTTGAGGTAGCCGCGGCCGCCGTCGGGCAGCAGCACCACCACGACGTCGTCCTTCGTCAGCTTCTCGGCCGCGCGCAGCGCGCCGGCGACGGCCATCCCGCAGGAGCCGCCCACCAGCAGGCCCTCCTCGCGGGCCAGCCGGCGGGTCATGTGGAAGGAGTCGGCGTCGGACACCGGGACGATCTCGTCGGCGATCCCGCGGTCGTAGGCGTCGGGCCAGAAGTCCTCGCCGACGCCCTCGACCAGGTAGGGCCGGCCGGTGCCGCCGGAGTACACCGAACCCTCCGGGTCGACGCCGACGACGCGGACGCGGCCGTCGGAGGCCTCCTTGAGGTAGCGGCCGATGCCGCTGATGGTGCCGCCGGTGCCGACGCCGGTGACGAAGCAGGTCACCCGGCCCTCGGTCTGCTCCCAGATCTCCGGGCCGGTGGTCTCGTAGTGCGAGCGCGGGTTGGCCGGGTTGGCGTACTGGTCGGGCTTCCAGCCGCCGGGGGTCTCGCGGGCCAGCCGGTCGGAGACCGAGTAGTAGGAGCGCGGGTCGGCCGGGTCGACGGCGGTGGGGCAGACGTGCACCTCCGCGCCGTACGCCCGCAGCACGTTGATCTTGTCCTGGCTGACCTTGTCGGGGCAGACGAACACGCACCGGTACCCGCGCTGCTGGGCGACCAGCGCCAGCCCGATGCCGGTGTTGCCGCTGGTGGGCTCGACGATCGTCCCGCCGGGCTTGAGCTCACCGCTGGCCTCGGCGTCGTCGACCATGCGCACGGCGATCCGGTCCTTCACCGAGCCGCCGGGGTTGAGGTACTCGACCTTGGCCAGCACCAGGGGCGCGTCCGGTCCGAGGTCGCGGGTCACCCGCGACAGCCGGACCAGCGGCGTGCCCCCGATCAGGTCGACGACGGACTCGGCGTACTGCACTCGGACCTCCTCGGCGGCGCCCCGGGCGGGCGCTCGCCTCTCCATCCCACCACCCGGGACGGGTGCGGGCGCGCGCGCCGGTCCCCGGTCACCCGGGGGACGGCGCCGCGGGTGTCGGCGCGCGGGGAGGCGGGCAGGGCAGCGGCATGACCGACGCGATCCCCGCCGCCGCGCTGACCGGCGGCGGCGCCATGCCGCTGCTCGGGTTCGGCACCTGGCAGATGACCGGTGCGACCTGCTACGACGCCGTCCGGACCGCGCTGGACGCCGGCTACCGGCACCTGGACACCGCGACGATGTACCGCAACGAGGCCGAGGTGGGCCGGGCGCTGCGCGACTCCGGCGTCGACCGCGACGAGGTCTTCGTCACCACCAAGCTGCCGCCCCGCGAGGCCGGCCGCGCCGAGCGGACGCTGACCGCGTCGCTGGGCGCGCTCGGGCTCGACGCGGTCGACCTGTGGCTGGTGCACTGGCCGCCCGGCGGCGCGGGGGAGGACCTGTGGGAGCGCTTCGTCGCCGCACGTGAGGCCGGGCGGGCCCGGGCGATCGGGGTGAGCAACTACTCGCTGCAGCAGGTCGACCGGCTGACCGCGGCCACCGGGGTGACGCCGCAGGTGAACCAGGTCAGCTGGGCGCCGGCGCTGTTCGACGCCGCCGTCGAGACCGGCCACCGCGAGCGTGGCGTCGTCCTGGAGGGGTACAGCCCGTTCAAGAACACCGACCTGCGCGACCCGGTGCTGCGCGAGGTCGCCGACGCGCACGGCGTCACCCCGGCGCAGGTGGTGCTGCGCTGGCACGTCGAGCACGGCGTCGTCGTCATCCCCAAGTCGGCCACGCCCGAGCGGATCCGGGCCAACCTCGAGATCGGGGGGTTCTCCCTGACCGCCGACGAGGTGGCCCGCGTCGACGGCCTCTCGCGGCGCTGAGCCGGTCAGGACCGCGGGGCCACCGGCGTCCGGGGCTCGCCGGCCAGCGCGCGGCGGACGTCCACCATCGGCGCCACCAGCCCCGTCGTCGGCCGGCGGACCGGGGTCGGGTTCGGCGTGGCGGTGCGGCGGCGCCGGGAGCGGCGGGAGCGCAGCGCGGTCAGCAGGTCGAGGAGGGCCAGCGCCGAGGCGCCGACGACGACGTTGCCCAGCCGCCGCTGCCGCTCGCCGCTGCGGTTGCCGAGGGCGATGCCCAGGGCGGTGAGGTCGACGACGTCGCCGGCCACGCGCGTCCAGGCCCAGCCGGGGCGCCCGGCGAGCAGCCCCGCGGCGTGCGCGAGCTCGCGGGCGCCGACGGCGGTGACCACCGGCAGCGCGACGGGGGAGTCGTCGACCCCGGCGAACCGGGCCACCTCCCGGGGCGAGACGAGCATCGCGGTGCCCAGACCCAGGCTGGCCAGGCCGAGCAGGCGGCCCGTGCGGCGGGGGGCGGATCGGGCGGTCATGGGTCCTCCCGGGGTCGGTGCCCGGGGCGGCTACCCGGGGCAGCGACCGGGAAACGGCGGCGGGACGGCCGTGGGACGGCGGCGGGACGGCCGCTGGCGGACCGGGCGACGGCGGGGCGAGGATGCGGGCATGACCTCCCCCTCCGCCGGCACCCGCACGCTCGGCCGGGACGGCCTGGTCGTCTCCGCCCTCGGCCTGGGCTGCATGGGGATGAGCCAGATGTACGGCACCGCCGACCGCGACGAGTCGATCGCGACGGTCCACCGGGCGCTCGACCTCGGGATCACCTTCCTCGACACCGCCGACGTCTACGGGGACGGGCACAACGAGGAGCTGGTCGGCGAGGCGATCCGCGGCCGCCGCGACGAGGTCCAGCTGGCGACGAAGTTCTCGCTGCGGCGCAACGACCGCGGGGGCATGGACATCGACGGCCGGCCGGAGAACGTGCGGGCCTGCGCCGAGGCGAGCCTGCGCCGGCTGCGGGTCGACGTGATCGACCTGTACTACCAGCACCGGGTCGACCCGCGGGTGCCGATCGAGCACACGGTCGGGGCGATGGCGGAGCTGGTGGCGCAGGGCAAGGTCCGGTTCCTGGGGCTGTCGGAGGCCTCGGCCGCCTCGGTCCGCCGCGCGGTCGCCGTCCACCCCGTCGCGGCGCTGCAGAGCGAGTGGTCGCTGTGGACCCGCGACGTCGAGGCGGAGGTGCTCGGCGTCGCCCGCGAGCACGGCATCGGCGTCGTCCCGTTCAGCCCGCTCGGCCGCGGCTTCCTCACCGGCGCCATCCGCGGCCCGGAGGACTTCGCCGACGACGACTGGCGCCGCGGCCACCCCCGCTTCACCGGGGAGGCGTTCGCGGCCAACCTGCGGCTGGTCGACGCCGTCCGGGCGATGGCCGAGGAGAAGGGGTGCACGCCCGGGCAGCTGGCGCTGGCCTGGGTGCTCGCGCAGGGCGAGGACGTCGTGCCGATCCCCGGCACCAAGCGCCGGCCCTACCTGGAGGAGAACGCCGGCGCGCTGGCCGTCGCGCTGTCGGCCGGTGACCTGGCCAGGCTCGGGGAGATCGCCCCGCCCGGCGTCGCGGTCGGCGGCCGCTACGTCGACTCCTCCTACGCCTACGGCGACAGCCCGGAGCGGGGCGCCGCGTGACCGCGACGACCAACACCGTGACCACCACCGCGCCCCTGCGGGTGCCCGGTGCCGACGGCGTCGCGGTGGCGGTCCACCGGTGGGGGACCCCGGGCGCGCTCCCGCCGGTCTACCTGCAGCACGGCTTCGTCGCGGACACCCGGCTCAACTGGGTCGGCACCGGCACGGTCGCGGCGCTGCTGGCGGCCGGGCGCGAGGTCGTCGGGATCGACGCCCGCGGGCACGGCCGGTCGGACAAGCCGCACGACCCCGCTGCCTACGGCGAGCTCCGCATGGCCGGCGACCTGCGGGGGGTGGCCGACGCGCTCGGCCACGACGCCTTCGACCTGGCCGGGTACTCGATGGGCGCGACGGTCGCGGTGCTGGTCGCCGCCGCCGACCGGCGGGTGCGCCGGCTGGTGGTCGGCGGCGCCGGCGCGGCACTCGTCGAGCCCGGCGGCGCCGAGCGGCACCGGGTCCTCATGGGCGAGCTGGCCGCCGCGCTCGAGGCGGCCGACGTCGCCGACGTGCGCGACCCGGCCACCGTCCTCTTCCGCCGGATGGCCGACGCCCTCGCCGCCGACCGGATGGCCCTGGCCGCGCACGCCCGGGCGGTGCACACCCGCGACGCGGACCTCGCGGCGATCACCGCGCCCACGCTGGTCCTCGCCGGCGACGCCGACCCGCTGGCGGCCCGCCCCGAGGTGCTGGCCGGGGCCATCCCCGGTGCCCGGGTCACCGTCGTCCCCGGCGACCACTCCACCGTGCTCCGGGCGCCGGCCTTCGCCGCGGCGCTGGTGGCCTTCCTGGGGGAGTCGTGAGCGGGGGAGCCGGGCGGGTGCTGGTGGCGGTGTTCGACTCGCCGGTGGCCGCGGTGCTGCTGCGGTGGGCGCCGGAGCTCGGCTTCCGCACCGTGCTGCTCGACCCCGACCCCGCCCGCGGTGCCGGGGTCACCGGGCTGGCCGACCTGACGGAGGACCTGTCCGACGCCGACGTCGTCGTCACCGACCACCACCGGCCCGAGCTCGGCGAGGTGCTGCGCGACGCGCTGGCCCGGCGGGTGCGCTGGGTCGGGGTGATGGGCAACCCGCGGCACGAGGGTCCGCACGTGGCCGCGCTGGCCGCTCTCGGCGTCCCGCCGGAGGAGGTGGCGCGGGTGCACCGGCCGATCGGCCTGGACATCGGCTCCCGCACCCCGGCGGAGATCGCGCTGAGCACGCTGGCCGGGCTGCTCGCCGACCGCAACGGCCGCAGCGGCGGAGCCGCCCACCGCCCGCGGTGAGCGCCGTCCTGCTCGGCGCGGACCTGGGGACGAGCGGGCTCAAGCTGGTCGCGCTGGGCGAGGACGGCCGGCTCGTCGCGGAGGCGGAGGCCGGCTACCCGGTCGAGCAGCCGCACGAGGGCTGGGCCGAGTGCGCCGTCGGCACCTGGCGGGCGGCGTTCGACGACGCGCTGGCCCGGCTGCTGCCGCTGCTCGGGGGCCGCCCGGTGGCCGGGCTGGGGCTGGCCGGGCAGATGCACGGCACCGTCCTGGTCGACGACGGCGGGACCGCGCTGGCGCCCGCGGTGCTGTGGCCCGACCGGCGGGCCACCGCGGAGGTCGCCCGCTGGCGGGGGATGCCGGCCGCCGACCGGGCGGCGCTGGCCAACCCGCTCGTCCCCGGGATGACCGGTCCGGTGCTCGCCTGGCTCGCCGCCCACCGGCCGGACCTGGTCGGGCGCGCGGCCGCCGTCGTGCTGCCCAAGGACGCGCTGCGGGCCACCCTGCTGCCCGGCGCCGACCCGCGGGTCACCGACCGCAGCGACGCCTCGGCGACGCTGCTGTGGGACGTCGTCGCCGACGGCTGGTCCGACGCCGCCCGGGCCGCGGCGGGCGTGCCGGCGTCGCTGCTGCCCGTGGTGCGCCCGTCGGCGGGGATCGCGGGTACCGCCGTGCTCGGGGGTGCCGAGGTGCCGGTCGTCGTCGGGGGTGCCGACACGCCCCTGGCGATGCTGGCGGCCGGCTCCGGCGGGGCGCTGCAGGTCAACCTCGGTACCGGTGCGCAGGTGCTGCGCCCCGGCTGGACGCCGGTGCCGGCCGACGACCCGCCCGTGCACGGCTACGCCGACACCGGCGACGGCTGGTACGCGATGGCGGCGCTGCAGAACGGCGGCTCGGCGTGGACGTGGGTCGCGGGCGTGCTCGGGGTGGCGCCCGCGGAGCTGTTCGACCTCGCCGCGACCGCGCGGCCCGGTGCCGGGGGAGCGGTGTTCCGGCCGTTCCTCACCGGCGAGCGCGGCGGCGTCGCCGGCCCCGACGACCGCGCCGGGTGGACCGGCCTGTCCGCCGGGACCACCCGCGCCGACCTCGCCCGCGCCGCCGTCGAGGGGGTGCTCTCGGCCGTGGCCGCCGCCGCCGGACTGCTCGGCGGGGCGCCGCGCGGGCCGGTGGTCCTCACCGGCGGCGGGGGACGGGTGCCGCTGGTCCGGCAGCTCCTGGCCGACTCGCTCGACCGGCCGGTGGTCTACCTGCCGCTGCGCAGCGCGTCGGCCGTCGGCGCCGCGGTGCTGGCCGGGCGCGGCGTCGGCCGGCCGGTCGAGCCGCAGCGGACGCCGTCGCCGCCGGTGACGCCGCGGGCCTGACCCTCCCTGCGGAACGGTGCCGGTCGGACGGCCGTTGACCGGGACGAGGGGCCCCGCACGGGGCCCGGCGAGAGGAGGCGCACGACATGGCGTCGGTGTTCGACAAGGTGGCCCAGTTCGCCCGCAGCCCGAAGGGCCAGCAGGCGCTGCGGCAGGTGTCCGACAAGGCCCAGCGGATGGCCAAGGACCCCAAGACCAAGGCCCGGATCGACGACGCCCGCCGCCGGTTCTCCGGCGGCCGCGGCACCGGCAGCGGCGGCGGGACCACCCCCACGGTCTGAGGAAGGACCCCCTTGCCCCCCGCCGCTCGCGAGCTCGCGGCGGGACCCTGCAGGGGGGCCACCCTCGTCCGTCGCTAGGCCGGGTCGGGCAGCCGCAGGTGAGACAGCGCGGCGTCGTGCAGCGCGCCGTTGGTCGCGAGCGCACTGCCCCCGGCCGGCCCGGGGACGCCGGACAGGTCGGTGAACCGGCCGCCGGCCTCGCGGACGATGACGTCGAGGGCAGCGAGGTCCCACAGCGACACCTCGGGCTCGCAGGCGACGTCGACCGCGCCCTCCGCGAGCAGCACGTAGCTCCAGAAGTCGCCGTAGGCCCGGGTGCGCCAGACCGACCGGGTGAGGTCGAGGAACCCGTCGAGCAGGCCGCGCTCCTCCCAGCCGGACAGGCTGGAGAACGACAGGCTCGCGTCACCGAGGTCGGAGACGCCCGAGACCCGGCAGCGGGTGGCCGACTCCAGCCGCCGGCCGGTCCAGGCGCCGACGTCCTTGGCCGCCCACCAGCGGCGGTTGAGCGCGGGCGCCGACACCAGGCCGACCACCGGCTCGTCGCCGTCGAACAGCGCGATCAGGGTGGCCCAGACCGGCACGCCACGGATGAAGTTCTTCGTCCCGTCGATGGGGTCGAGCACCCACCGCCTGGGCCCGTGCCCGGTGACGCCGAACTCCTCGCCCAGGACGGCGTCGCGGGTGCGGGCCCGGGAGAGGGTGATCCGCAGCTGCTCCTCGACGGCGCGGTCGGCGTCGGTGACCGGCGTCAGGTCGGGCTTGGTCTCGACGGTGAGGTCGAGCGCCCGGAAGCGGTCCATGCTCAGCGAGTCCGCCTGGTCGGCGAGCACGTGCGCGAGGTGCATGTCCCCCGTGTAGTCCCGGCCCGGTGTCATGGGCACCGAACCTAGCGGGGCGTCAGTCGAAGACCGCGGCGCTCACGCCGCTGGGCCCCTCGTACTCGCGGTCGTCGATCTTCTGCAGCGCCTCGACCACGTCCTTGCCGCCGCCCTTGGCGTGCTCGAGGATCTGCTCCTTCGTGGCCGGGTAGTCGATGCCCTTGAGGGCCTTCTGGATGTCGATGGGGCTCACCATGCCGGTCGGCCTACCCCCGCCCCGCTGCTCCGATGCGCGGATACCGTCCTGGGGGTGCAGGCGACGACGATCGTGGGGCTGCTGGCCGACCCCACCCGGCTCAAGGTGGTGGCCGCGCTCGCCCTGGGGGCCGGGACGATCGAGGAGGTCGCCGTCGCCGGCGGCCTGCCGCTGAAGGACGTCGCGCTGGCCGCCCGCCGGCTGGCCCGCGCCGGGCTGGTGCGCCGCGACGGCCACGCCCTCGAGCTGCTCACCGAGCGCTTCGGTGCCGCGGCCCGGGCCGCGGCCGAGGCCGCCCCGCCACCGGAGCCGCTGTCGGACGACCCCGCCGAGTCCGCCGTCCTCGCCTCCTTCATCCGCGACGGGCGGCTGACGACGATCCCCGCGCAGCGCAGCAAGCGCCGGGTGGTGCTCGAGCACGTGGTGCGGGTGTTCGACGTCGGCGTCCGCTACCCCGAGCGCGAGGTCAACGCCCTGCTCGCCGTGTGGCACCCCGACACCGCCGCGCTGCGCCGCTACCTGGTCGACGAGGGGCTGCTCTCCCGCGAGGCCGGGCTGTACTGGCGCACCGGCGGTCCGGTCGACCTCGACGGGTAGTCCTCCCGCCGGCAGTCGTGCTCTGCCCCCCGATGCGGGGCAGAGCACGAGTGTCCGGCCGAGCAGGTCCTGGTCCTGGACGCTCGTGCTCTGCACACACCTGTGTGCAGAGCACGACCACTCGCACGACAGGTGTCCGGCTGCCGGGCCACACTGCCGGTCGTGCCCGACGCCGACGCCTTCCGCGCGCTCGCCCGCTCCTCGCCGGAGCGGTGGACGACGCTGCGCTTCACCGAGCGCCGGCGCCACGGGTGGGCGTGGTCCGAGCCGGTCCGCGCGTGGCTGCGCCGGCCCGACCTGCTGCGCGTGGAGGACGCCACCGGCCGGCTGCTGCAGGTGGTGCGGGAGGTCGGTGCGGACCACGACCCGATGTGGCAGGACTACCGCTGGGTGGCCGAGCTGCGCCCGCTGGAGCTGGCCGACGGCCTGGATCCCGACACCCGGGAGCCCGCGGTGGGGACGGCGGTCGAGGTCGACGGGCTGCGCGAGGTCGAGCACGCCGGCCGCGCGGCGTGGGAGGCGCTCGTCGTGCCGACCGGCCGGTACGAGCCGCGCTGCGGGTGCTGCCCCCTGCTGCGCAGCCGGAGGATCGACGAGCTCGAGTGGGGCAGCGTCGAGGACGTCGTCGAGTACCCCTCCGTGCACCTGGTCCGGCTCGACGTGGCGACCGGGGTCTGCGTGTGGGCCGAGCCCCTCGACGGCACCTACGCCGGTGAGACGCACGACCTGCGCATCGAGGCGGTCGACGAGCGCATGCCCGACGACCTCTTCTCCCGGGCGCGGCGCCAGGGTGCGGTCTAGCCCAGCCGGACCGTCCCGTCGGGGCCGACCGACCAGCCGGGGTTGTGCGCGACCTCCCAGACCACACCGTTCGGGTCGCGCACCAGCGCGTGGAAGACGCCGCCGAACGCGCCCTCCTCGGGGGCGGTGAGCACCGTGCCGCCGGCCGCGGCCATCCGGTCGGTGAGCGCGACGACGGCGTCCCGGTCGGCCACGTTGTGCGCCAGCGTCACGCCCGACACCTCGGGGCGCGCCGGGCCGGTGCCGAGGTCGCGGGCGAAGCTCCCCGCCTCGAAGAAGGCCAGCACCGTCCCGGGCGCGATCTGGAAGAAGACGATCTCGCCCGGGACGTCGAGCAGCGGCGTCCACCCGAGCCCGTCGGCGTAGAAGCGCCGCACGGCGTCGAGGTCGGCGGTGGCCAGGGTGACGACGTGGACCTGCTGCTCCATGGAGACCTCCGTCAGTAGCCGGGGCCGAGCTGGCCGACGGCGTCGAGCAGCCGCCGGACGCTGGCCAGCCGCTCGGTGCGGCCGGGTGGTCCGGCCGCCGCCCAGGCGTCCAGCGCGCAGTCGGGGTCGTCGGCGGAGTGCCCGCACCCGGGCGGGCAGTCGACGGCGGCCTGGGCCAGGTCGTCGAAGGCGGCGACGACGTCGTCGGCGGTGACGTGCGCCAGGCCGAACGAGCGGATGCCGGGGGTGTCGATGACCGTGCCGCCGCCGGGCAGGTCGAACAGCACCGCCGACGACGAGGTGTGCCGCCCCTTGCCCACCTTGCTGACGTCGCCGGTGGCCCGGTCGGCGGCGGGCACCAGCCGGTTGACCAGCGTCGACTTGCCCACGCCGGACTGGCCGACGAACACGCTGGTGCGCCCGCCGATGCGGTCGAGCAGCGGGTCCAGCGGCGCCTCGCGCGACATCGGCACCGCGTCGACGCCGAGTCCCGCGTAGCGGTCCAGCAGCGGCTGCGGGCTGGCCAGGTCGGTCTTGGTCAGGCAGAACAGCGGCTCCAGGCCACCGGCGTAGGCGGCGACCAGGCAGCGGTCGAGGAACCCCAGCGCCGGGTCGGGGTCGGTCACCGAGGTGACCACGACGAGCAGCTCGGCGTTGGCGACGACCACCCGCTCGGTGGGGTCGGTGTCGTCGGCGGTGCGCCGCAGCGACGTCGTCCGGTCCTCGATGACGACGATCCGGGCGAGCGTGTCGGGCCGGCCGGTGGTGTCGCCGACCAGCCGCACCCGGTCCCCGACGACGACGCCGTGCCGGCCGAGCTCGCGGGCGCGCATCGCGGTCACCTCGGCCGTGCCGCCGCCGGGCTCCTCGACCCGCACGGTCATCCGCCCGCGGTCGACCGCGGTCACCAGCCCGGGGACGGCGTCGGCGTGGGCCGGGCGGGTGCGCGTGCGGGGCCGGGAGCCGCGCCGGTTGGGCCGGACCCGGACGTCGTCCTCGTCCGACCGGCTGTCGTGCCGGCGGCTCAGGAGCCCGCTCCCGCCGTCGCGCCGGGCACCCCGGACAGGCCGGTGCCGAGCATCCGGTCCCAGCGCTCGCGGAAGTCCGGCAGCGTCTTGGTCACCGCCTCCGGCCCGGAGACCGCCACCCCCTCGACGGCGAGGCCGAGGACGGCGGCGGCGTGCACCATGCGGTGGTCGGCGTAGGAGTCCACCAGCGCCGGGCGCCGCGCACCCGGCTCGACCACCAGCCCGTCGGGGAGCTGCTCGACCCGCGCGCCGACCGCGGTGAGCACCTCGTCGAGGGCCTGCAGCCGGTCGGTCTCGTGACCGCGCAGGTGCCCGATCCCGGTCAGCCGGGAGGTCCCGTCGGCCAGCGCGCACAGCGCGGCGAGCACCGGCGTCAGCTCGCCGACGTCCCCGAGGTCGGCCACCAGCGGTGCGACGCGGCCGGTGCCGGTCACGCGCAGCCCCTCGGGGGTGCGCTCGACCTCGGCGCCCATCGCGCCCAGCAGCCGGTCGAGCTGCGCCCCGGGCTGGGTCGTCACCGCCGGCCAGTCGGGCACGGTCACCCGCCCGCCGGTGACCAGGGCGGCGGCGAGGAAGGGCGCGGCGTTGGACAGGTCGGGCTCGACCACCCGGTCCCGCGGCGCGATCGGCCCGGGCAGGACGCGCCAGCCGCGCCCGGTGGCCGCCACGTCCACGCCGTGCTCGCCGAGCGCGGTCACGGTCATCTCCACGTGCGGCATCGACGGCACCCCGCCGGCCAGCGCGAGGTCGACCCCGTCGTCGAAGCGGGCGGCGGCGAGCAGCAGCCCGGAGACGATCTGGGAGGACTCGCTCGCGTCGACGGTCACCGCCCCGCCGCGCACCGCCCCGGTGCCGTGCACGGTGAACGGCGCCCGGCCGCGGCCGCCGTCGTCGACCCGCACGCCGAGGTCGCGCAGCGCGGCGAGCAGTCCGGCGTTGGGCCGCTCGCGCAGCCGCGGGTCGCCGTCGAGCCGGACCGGGCCGGTGGCCAGCGCCGCCACCGGCGGCAGGAAGCGCAGCACGGTGCCGGCCAGGCCGGCGTCGACCTCCGCCGGGCCGCGCAGTGCGGCCGGGGCGACCAGCCAGTCGTCCCCGTCCTCGTCGATGCGCACGCCGAGCGCACGCAGCCCGGCGGCCATGAGGTCGGTGTCGCGGGCCCGCAGCGGCCGCACCACCCGGCTCGGCCCGTCGGCCAGCGCGGCCAGCACCAGCGCCCGCGCGGTGAGGGACTTCGAGCCCGGCAGCGGGACGACGGCGTCGACGGGTGCGCCGTGGTGCGGCGTCGTCCAGACCGAGCTCACGGGGCACCATCCTGCCCGGTCCGGACGACGCCGCCCACGCTCAGCCGCCGACGGGCTGCTGCGGCTTCTTCACCGGAACGGTGCGCACCAGCCGCCGGTTGGCGAACTCGAACACGGCCAGCTCGGAGAGCTCGCGGCCGTAGCCCGACCGCTTGATCCCGCCGAAGGGCAGCTCGGGGGAGGAGCCGGTGGGCTGGTTGATCCACACCATGCCGGCCTCCAGTCGCTCGGCCACCGCCCGGGCGCGGTCGAGGTCGCTGCTCATGACGGTGGCGCCCAGGCCGAAGTCGCTGTCGTTGGCCAGCGCGACCGCCTCGTCGGCGTCCTTGACCTTGTAGACGACGGCCGCGGGGCCGAACAGCTCCTCGCGGTAGGCGCGCATCTCCGGGGTGACGTCGGTCAGGATCGTCGCCTCGACGAAGGCGCCGTCGTGCTCGGGCCGCTTGCCGCCGGCGACGACGGTGGCGCCCTTGTCGATCGCGTCCTGGATCTGCGCGTGCAGGTCCTGCGCGGCCCGCTCGCTCGACAGCGGGGCCAGCGACGTCGACGGGTCGGCCGGGTCGCCGGGGGAGAAGGTCGAGAAGGCCTGCTTGAGGCCCTCGACGAAGGGCTCGTAGAGCTCCTCGGTGACGATAAGCCGCTTGGAGGCGGTGCAGGCCTGGCCGGTGTTCTGCATCCGGCCCATGGTGGCGGCCTTGACGGTGGCGGCCATGTCGTCGGCGTCGAGCACGATGAAGGGGTCGCTGCCGCCGAGCTCGAGCACCGACTTCTTCAGGTACTTGCCCGCCAGGGCGCCGACGGCGCTGCCGGCCCGCTCGCTGCCGGTCAGCGTGACGCCCTGGATGCGGGGGTCGGCGATGACCTGCTCGACGTCGTCGATGCGCAGGAAGGTGTTGGTGAACACGCCCTCGGGAGCGCCGGCGTCGGTGAACAGCTGCTCGATGGCCACCGCGCACTGCGGGGTGATCTCGGCGTGCTTGAGGATGACGGTGTTGCCCAGCACCAGGTTCGGGCCGGCCACGCGGACCACCTGGTAGAAGGGGTAGTTCCACGGCTCGATGGCCAGCAGGACGCCGATCGGGCGGGTCTCGACCACCGCCTCGCCCTTGCCCATCAGCGGCGTGATCGGCTGGGGCTCGAGGAAGCCGGGGCCGTTGTCGGCGTAGTACTTGAGGATCATCGAGCACAGGTAGAGCTCGCCGGTGGCCTCCTCGCGCCGCTTGCCCATCTCGGTGGTGATGAGCCGCGCGAGGTCGTCCCGGCGCTCGTCCATGAGCTCGGCGGCCCGCCGGACGACGGCGGCGCGCTCCTCGATCGGGCGCTCCCGCCACTGCAGGTAGGCGGCGTGCGCCCGCTCGACGATGCCGTCGATCGCCTTGGTCGGTGTGAAGTCGAACTCCTCCTCCACCTGGCCGGTGAAGGGGTTGACCGTCGCGTAGCGGCGCTCGGCGGAGTCGCTGGCGGTCTTCGGCTGCTCGTGCGGTGGGTTCTGGGTCGCGGTCACGGCGTGATCCTCGTCTCTCGTCGTACGGGGCTCCACCCCGGCCTACCCGCCGCCGCCCGGGGCACTCGCACCGTCGGCACCCCCACCTAGAGTCGGCGGCGACGGGCCCGCCGTCCGGGCCCGACAGCAGCCGGGAGGACCAGCCGTGTGTGGTCGCTACGCCGCCAGCCGCCGTCCCGAGGACCTCGTGGTCGAGTTCGAGGCGGTCCCCGCCGAGGGCCAGGAGCCGCTCCGGGCCGACTTCAACGTCGCGCCGACCAAGGACGTCTACGTCGTGCGGCACAAGCGCGAGCGGGACGCCGAGGGCAGCCCGACCGGTGCCGGGCACCGGGAGCTGCGCGCCGTCCGGTGGGGCCTGGTGCCCTCCTGGGCCAAGGACGTCTCGGTGGGCAACCGGCTGCTCAACGCCCGGGTCGAGTCGCTGACCGAGAAGCTGGCCTTCCGCTCCGCGGCCCGCTCCCGGCGCTGCCTGGTGCCGGCCGACGGCTGGTACGAGTGGCAGAAGCGGCTCGACGCGCCGGCCAAGCAGCCGTTCTTCATCACCCCGGCCGACGGGTCGGTGCTGGCCATGGCCGGCCTCTACGAGGTGTGGGGCACGGGCGAGGACCGCCTCTACACCTGCACGGTCGTCACCGCGCCGGCCGTCGGTGCGCTCACCGAGATCCACGACCGGATGCCGCTGGTGCTGCCGCGCGAGCGCTGGGCCGACTGGCTCGACCCGGCCCGCGACGACGTCGAGGCGCTGGCCGAGCCGACCCCGCCGGAGGTGGTCGAGGCGCTGGAGCTGCGCCCGGTCGGCACCGCCGTGAACAACGTCCGCAACAACGGCGCCGAGCTGCTGACCCGGGTGGAGGGCACCAGCGCCCCCGCCGACCAGCCGGCGCTCTTCTGAGGAGTCCTGTCCTGAGCGAGCGCGCGCCCGCGACCCGGCCGGCCGAGCTGCCCCCCGACCCGCCCGTCCCCGCCGGCCCGCCCGGTGCCGCGCTGCCCGGCTGGGTGGCGGCCGGGGTGACCTTCCTGTCCTCCGGCGCGGTGCTCGTGCTCGAGATCGTGGGGCTGCGGCTGATCGCGCCCTACGTCGGCATCACCCTGCAGACCAACACCGCGATCATCGGGTTCGCGCTGGCCGCCATCGCCGTCGGCGCCTGGGCCGGCGGCGCCACCGCCGACCGCCGCGACCCCCGGCAGCTCATCGCGCCGCTGCTGGTCGCCGGCGGGGCGCTGGTGGTCGCGGTCCTGCCGCTGGTGCGCTTCACCGGGTCGCTGTTCACCGGGGCCGACGCCGGCAGCGTGCTGCTGCTGGCCGCCGTGGCGGTCGTGGTGCCGGCCGCGCTGCTGTCGGCGGTGCCGCCGATGGTCGTCAAGCTGCAGCTGGCCAGCCTGGCCGAGACCGGGTCGGTGGTCGGCAAGCTGTCGGGCATCGGCACGCTCGGCGGGATCGCGGCCACGTTCGGCACGGGCTTCCTGCTCATCGCGGTGTTCCCGAGCAGCGGCATCCTCGTGGGCACCGGGGTGGTCACCGTCGCCGCCGGCGTCGCCGTGTGGGTGCTGCTGCGCCGCCGGACGCCCGGCGGCGCGGGACGGCTGCCGACGGCGCTGCTGCTGCTCGCCGTCGCCGGGTCGCTGCTGGCGGCGGTGGCGCCCACCCCGTGCGAGGCGGAGACCTCCTACCACTGCGCCCGCGTCGTGGCCGACCCCGAGCGGGAGACCGGCCGGGTGCTGCTGCTGGACACCCTGCGGCACAGCTACGTCGACCTCGCCGACCCCACGCACCTGGAGTTCGAGTACGTGCGCGCGATCGCCGCGGTCACCGACGTCGTCGCCCCGCCCGGGGAACCGCTGTCGGCGCTGCACCTGGGCGGCGGCGGGCTCACCGTGCCGCGCTACCTCGCCGAGGTGCGGCCCGGCACCACCAGCCGGGTGCTGGAGGTCGACCCGGGCGTCGTCGCGATCGACCGGGAGCAGCTGGGCCTGGAGACGTCGGAGGACCTGCAGGTGCGGGTCGGTGACGCCCGGGTCGGGCTGACCGCCGAGCCGGCGGGGGAGCGCGACCTCGTCGTCGGCGACGCCTTCGGCGGGCTGTCGGTGCCCTGGCAGCTGACCACCGTGGAGGCGCTGGAGCTGGTCGACCGGGCGCTCACCGACGACGGCGTCTACGTCGCCAACCTCATCGACCACCCGCCGCTGGGGTTCGTCCGCGCGGAGCTGGCCACGATGCGGCGGGTGTGGCCGCACGTGCTGCTGCTGGCGCGGGCGCCGGTGCTGGCGGGGGAGGACGGCGGCAACCTCGTCGCCGTCGCCGCGCACCGGCCGCTGGACGAGGCCGCCCTCGCCGGCGCGCTGCGCGCCCAGGACTCGCAGTGGCGGGTCGCCTCCGGCGCCGAGGTGGCCGCCTTCGCCGGGGACGCGCGGGTGCTCACCGACGACGCCGCGCCGGTCGACCAGCTGCTGACGCCCTACGGCACTCCTGGCTCGTAGTCGGCCCCTCGCAGGGGCCCGCCGCGAGCTTGCGAGTGGTGGGGGGCGAGGGGTCCTTTCGCGATCGGGGCGGTGCGGGCGCGGGTGAGCCGCACCAGGTCGGCCGGCGCCAGCTCCACCTGCAGCCCGCGCCGGCCGGCGCTGACCAGCACCGTCGGGAATCCCAGCGCCGAGTCGTCGACGACGGTGGGGAGCGCCTTGCGCTGCCCGAGCGGGCTGATCCCGCCGACGACGTAGCCGGTGGTCCGCTCGGCGTCGGCCGGGTCGGCCATGACCGCCCTGCGCCCGCCGGCGGCGGTGGCCAGCGCCTTGAGGTCGAGGGTCCCGCTCACCGGGACGACGGCGACGGTCAGCGTGCCGTCGACACGGGTGACCAGCGTCTTGAACACCTGTCGCGGGTCGGCGCCGAGCGCGGCCGCCGCGGCCTCGCCGTGGCCCTGCCCGTCCGGGTGTGCCGGGTCGTAGGGGCGCAGGGTGTGCTCCACCCGGGCCTTCTCCAGGGCCCGCACCGCGGGGGTCGCCGCCACGGCCGGGGAGCCTAGCGACCGCCGTTCCGGGGCGCCGCCGACTTCGGGAGGGAGGGGAATGACGTCGCCGGGAGGCGCCGTTGCAGGGATCGTGACCAGCACCGTCTCCAGCGCCCGCACGCGGGCTCCGCGCCGGCGGCCCCCGGGCCGGCCCGACGCCGCGCGACTAGGATCGACCGACGTGGTGGCCCGCCTCCGGGTGCCGCAGAGAGGACGGTCGGTGCCTGAGGAGACCCCGGGCGGGGACCCCGCCGTCGAGTCGGTCGAGACCCCGCGCGAGCAGGTGGTCGGGGCGCCGGTGGAGGTGCCCGAGGCCCGTGAGGGCGGCAGCCGCACCGAGGTCGCCGAGACCCGTGCCGAGCGCGACGCCCGCTTCGAGCGCGACGCGCTGCCCTTCCTCGACCAGCTCTACCCGGCGGCGCTGCGGATGACCCGCAACCCCGCCGATGCCGAGGACCTGGTCCAGGAGACGTTCGTCAAGGCCTACTCCGCGTTCCACCAGTTCGCCGAGGGCACCAACCTCAAGGCCTGGCTGTACCGGATCCTGACCAACACCTACATCAACAGCTACCGCAAGAAGCAGCGGCAGCCGCAGCAGTACCCCACCGACCAGGTGCAGGACTGGCAGCTCTACGCGGCGGAGGAGCACAGCTCCAGCGGGCTGCGCTCGGCGGAGATCGAGGCGCTGGACCACCTGCCGGACTCCGACATCAAGGAGGCCCTGCAGCAGCTGCCCGAGGACTTCCGCCTGGCGGTCTACCTCGCCGACGTCGAGGGCTTCGCCTACAAGGAGATCGCCGAGATCATGGGCACGCCCATCGGCACGGTGATGTCCCGGCTGCACCGCGGCCGACGGGGCCTGCAGCGGCTGCTGGCCGACTACGCCCGCGAGCGCGGCTTCGTCCGCGCCGGCGCCGGTGAGGAGGGGCGGTCGTGAGCGCGGAGCAGGAGCACGAGCACGCGGACTCGTGCGACGACGTCCTGTCGCACGTCTTCGAGTTCCTCGACCACGAGACCGACGACGCCCGACGCGCCGTCATCGCCGAGCACCTCGAGGACTGCTCGTCGTGCCTGCGGCAGTTCGGCATCGAGCAGGAGTTCAAGGCGCTGGTCCGCCGCCGCTGCGGCGGTGACAAGCCGCCGCTGGGCCTGCGCGACCGGATCAAGCTGCAGCTGACCACCGTCTCCTTCGAGGAGGACGGCACGCACGTCAGCGTCGAGCAGGTGCGCACCGAGGTCGTCCGCACCGACTGGGCCGAGTAGACGAAGGACCCTCCTGCCCCCCCACCGCTCGCAGGCTCGCGGCGGGCCCCTGCAGGAGGGCCACACACGACGGCGCCCCGCCCCGGATCACCGGGAGCGGGGCGCCGTCGTCATTTCAGGCGTTGGGGCGCTTGCCGTGGTTGGCCTTGTTCCCCTTGCGGGAGCGACGCTTGCGTCCGCGCTTGGACACCGCTGCCCTCCTTCCCTCGTCGTCGGGTGCCGGGCGCCGGGTGTCGCCCGATGGTCTGCCCCCAGGGTCCCACAGGCGGGGGAGAGCCCCCCGGCCGGTGCGGCGGGTGTCGCAGGCGGCAGGCACGATGGGGCAGGCCGGGACGACGGTGACCCGGCGCGGTGGACGGGGAGGGCCGTGGGCGTGGCGCAGCACGGGATCGAGAGCGTGCTCGTGGCGGGACGCGGGCCGGCGGCGTGCGCGGTCATCACGGCCTGCTCCCGGCTCGGCGTCAAGGCCGTCGCCGTCTACTCCGACGCCGAGCGGTCGGCGCGGCACGTCCGCCTGGCCGACGACGCCGTGCTCCTCGGGCCCGCCCCGGCGGCCGAGTCCTACCTCGCCGTCGACCGGATCGTCGAGGCCGCCCGCCGCAGCGGCGCCGGCGCCGTCCTGCCGGTGCCCCCGGCGCTGGCGGGCAACGCGGCGCTGGCCGCCGAGGTGGCCGCCGCCGGCCTGACCTGGGTCGGGCCGCCGGCCGAGGTGCTCGAGCGGCTCGGTGGCGACGGCGTGGAGCCGGCCAGCGAGCACGGCCTGCTGGCGCTGGTCACCGACGAGGGCCTGCGCTACCCCACGACCGTCTCCCGCGACCGGGCCGCCGGCATCGCCCGCGTGTCCTGGACGCCGGAGCCCCCCGGCGAGATGCCGGTCGGCGCCAAGCGGCTGGCCGAGGTCGGCTGGCGCGGGCTGGTCACCGTCGGGGTCGACGCCGACGGCGAGCTCGGCGAGGTCGCGGCCGGCTTCTCCCTCGACATGGCGGTGCTCGAGCGGGCGCACCGCGTCGACGCCGTCGACCTCGCGCTCGCCGCGGCCGCCGGCGAGCGCGCACCGCGCCGCCGCACCGTCGAGGAGCACCCGCCGCGGGCCGCCGTCGCGGTGCAGCTGCGCTCCACGCTGCCGCCCGGGCAGGCCGGCCGGGTCTCCGGCCGGCTCCCCAGCGCCGGGCGGCTGCGCGGCACCGCCGGCCAGACGGAGGTGGTCGCGGTCAGCGGCTACGACCCCGGGGACCGGCTCGACCCCTGGTACGACGCACTCCTGGCCACCGTCAGCGCCGGCGCGGCCGACACCGCCACCGCCGCCCGGGCCGCTGGCGCCGCGCTCACCGACCTGCCCGAGACCGGCGTGCCGCACGACGGTCCGGAGGTGTGCGCGGTGCTGCAGCGGCTGGCCGACGGCGACCCCGAGCCCGGCGCGTAGCGGCAGGACCCTCCGGTTCCGGGAGGACCGGCCTGCTTGGATGGGTCATCCGGCTCGAGAGGGGTGCTGCGTGGCGGTCGAGGAGATCCACGCCGAGATGGTGTCCAGCGTGTGGAAGGTCCTCGTGACCCCCGGGGCCGAGGTCGGTGCGGGCGACACCCTGGTGATCCTCGAGTCGATGAAGATGGAGATCCCCGTCCTCACCGAGCGCGCCGGGGTCGTGCAGGAGCTGCACGTCGTCGAGGGCGAGGTGCTGCAGGAGGGCGACCTCATCGCCACCGTCGCCGACGCCTGAGCGGCGCCGTCCCGCTCAGGACGCCCGCCGGGCCAGCGCCGCCAGCCGCTGCCCGAGGAGCTCGTAGACCTCCGGGTGGACGCTCATGCCGACGTGGCTGGAGTCGACGTGCACGTTCTCGGCGGCCGGGTCCAGGCAGGCGTGCCAGTCGACCACCCAGTCGGCGCGCGAGTAGACCGACACGTACGGGACGCCGGCGGGGAACGGCCGCGCCAGCTCCTCGGCCAGCTCGTCGGCGCAGCCGCCCTGCAGGCAGTCGTCGACGAACAGCCCGGGGACGCCCGCGCCGCCGAGGGCGGCCACCAGCCGGACCTGCGCCGCGACGAGCGGGTTGATCGCCATGTGGTCGACGTTCGGGCTGCCCAGCGTGACGATCCCGGTGACCCGGTCGGGCCGGCGCACCGCCAGCAGCTTGGCGAACAGCCCGCCGCGGCTCTGGCCGACGACCGCCGCCGGCCGCCCTGTCCGGTCGGTGAGGTCGACCAGGCGGCGCTCGAGGCGCTCCACCGCCCGCCGGGTGCAGTCGACGTTCACCCGGATCTGCGACGTGCACGTGCGGTAGCCCCGCCCGCGCAGCCAGCTCTCCATCAGCGACAGCGACGGGTCGCCGGCGAGGAAGCCCGGCACGAGCAGCACCGGCAGCCCGCCGCCGTCCGGGACGCCGCGGCCGCGCCACACCGGCGAGCGCAGCAGGGCGGCCGCCTCGCGCCACGGCCGCTGGGCGGCGAGCAGCGCGGCGAACGGGGAGGCACCCGTCCACGGGGGAGCCTCCCCAGGGGGCGTCCGGGTGGGGAGCGCGGCAGTGCGCATGTCGTGTCCTCGTCCTCATCGACGGCCGGCGACGGTGCGCGCCCCACCCCGCGGTGGGGCGTCCGACCGCCTGCAGCAGAGTGTGGGGGCTGACACACTTCCCCACACCACGGGGCCGGGTGTCCCGCGCGGGCCCCCGCCGCCGAGCCGAGGAGGACAGGGCGATGAAGCAGCTGTCAGGACTGGACGCGGCGTTCCTGCACCTGGAGACGTCCGCGCAGTTCGGCCACGTCTCGAGCGTGTCGATCTACTCCCGCCCCGACGATCCCGACTACCGGCCCTACGACGCCTGGCGGGCGCAGCTGCAGCAGCGGCTGCACCTGCTCGAACCGCTGCGCCGGCGCCTGGCGGAGGTCCCCCTCGGCCTGGACCACCCGTACTGGGTGGCCGACGCCTCCTTCGACCTGGACTTCCACGTGCGCCACACGGCCGTCCCGCCGCCGGGCACCGACGACCAGCTCGCCGCCCTTGTGGGGCGCCTGGTGTCCCGGCCGCTGGACCGGCGCAAGCCGCTGTGGCTGTCCTACGTCATCGAGGGCCTGCCCGACCGGCGCTTCGCCATCCTGACGATCGTCCACCACGCCACCATCGACGGAGCCTCCGGCGTCGAGCTGATGACCCTGATGCTCGACGACCGTCCCGAGGGCGGCACCGTGCCCCCCGAGGGGGAGTCCTGGACGCCCGAGCGGCCGCCGGGGGACCTGGAGATGCTCGCGCGCGGCGCGCTCGGCCTCGCCCGCAAGCCCGCGCGCGGGGTGCTGCTGGCCACCCGCACCGCCCGCGAGATCGGCCGGGCGACGCGCAACCCCGTGCTGGTGCGGGCGGCCAACGACGTCCGCCGGAGCCTGCGCGGGCCGGTCGGCACGGTGCTCAACCTCGGGCGGTCCCGCCCCGAGGAGCCCGACCAGCCCCCGCCGCTGCCCAGCGTCCGGCCGCCGCGCACGCCGTTCAACGGGCCGATCACCCCGCACCGCAAGCTCGCCATCGCCTCGACGTCGCTCGACGTGGTCCGGCAGGTCAAGTCCGCGCTGGGCGCCACGGTCAACGACGTCGTCATGGCCGCCTGCGCCGGTGGCCTGCGCACCTGGCTCGACCGGCGCGGGGCGCTGCCGGAGGACCCGCTCGTGGCGCTGGTGCCCGTCTCGGTGCGGACCGGGGAGGAGACCGACCGCTGGACCAACCGGGTGTCGATGCTCTCGGCCGTGCTGCCCACCGACGAGCCCGACCCCGTGCGGCGGGTCCGGCGCGTGCACGAGGCGATGGCCAGCAGCAAGGAGCTGTTCTCGGCGCTGCCGGCCGAGCGGCTCACCGACTTCGCGGAGTTCCCGCCGCCGGCGGTCTTCGCGCGGGCGATGCGGCTCAGCGCCCGGCTGCGTCTGGGCTCGCGGCTCACGCCGGGGAACCTGGTGATCTCCAACGTGCCCGGCCCGCGCACGCCGCTCTACGCCGCGGGCGCCCGCCTCGAGCACTACTTCCCGGTCTCGACGATCGTCGAGGGGCAGGGGCTCAACATCACGGTGCAGAGCTACCTCGACCGGCTCGACTGGGGGCTGGTCTCCTGCGCCGAGCTGCTGCCCGACGTCGACGTGCTGCTGCGCGACGTCCTCGCCGAGCTCGACGCGCTGGCCGCCGCGGCGGGCGTCGCGGTGCCCGGCAGCGGGTCGGCCGCCCAGAGCTCCAGCACGTAGGCCAGCAGGTCGATGCCCGGGCGTGGGCTCCAGTCGCGCCCGGGCAGCCGGGTGAACCCGAGCCGGGCGTAGAGGCGGTGCGCGGCGGTCATCCGCGGGTCGGTGGACAGCACCACCCGCCGCTTGCCCGCCGCGCGGGCCCGGTCCAGGCACACCCGCACCAGCGACTCGCCCACGCCCCGGCCGCGCACCCGCGGGTCGACGACGAGCATCCGGAACGCGGCCTCGTCGTCGCCGGCGGTGATCTCGCCGAAGTCGCCCTCGAGCACCAGCGCGACGGCGCCGACGACCCGCCCGCCGTCGCGGGCCACCAGCAGCTGCGAGCGGCCCGCCCGGTGCGCGACGTCGGCCAGCTGCCCGAGGTACTCCTCGGAGGCCAGCCGCTCGTCGCGGTAGACCGAGACGGTCAGCTCGGCGATGGCCGGCCAGTCGGCGGGGACGGCGTCCTCGACGGTCAGCGGGGTCAGGTCGGGGGAGGGGAGAGCCACGGGGCGCCAGCCTAGGGAGGGGGCGAGCCATACGCTCGGTCCTGATGAGCACCCTCTCCGAACGCCTGGGCCGCGGCTCGGCGACCGCGCCCTCGCAGGTCGACCACGCCCGGCGCCTCGTGGCCGACTGGCAGCTGCTGGCCGACCTCGCCTTCGCCGACCTGACGCTGTGGGTGCCGCTGCGCACCGGCGCGTGGTGGTGCGTCGCCCAGGTCCGCCCGCTCACCGCGCCCACCAGCCAGCCCGAGGACCTGGTCGGCAGCGAGGCCGACGGCGCCGACGCCGACCCGTTCCGGCTGGCCCACCGCGAGGGCCGGCCGGTGACCGAGGGCGACCCGGACTGGTCGGGCCGGGCCCCGCGGCGCCGGGAGATCATCCCGGTCCGGCACGACGGCGTCGTCGTCGCGGTGCTCGCCAAGGACACCAACCTGGCCGTCACCCGGTCGCCGTCGACGCTGGAGCTGACCTACCTCGACATCGCCGCCGACCTCTGCCTCATGGTCTCGGCCGGCACCTTCCCGCCGGAGAAGCTGCTCGACGCCGAGATGAGCCCGCGGGTGGGCGACGGGCTGGTGCGCCTGGACGCGGCCGGCCGCGCGGTCTACGCCAGCCCGAACGCGCTGTCGGCCTACCGCCGCCTCGGCGTCACCGGGGACCTGGCCGGTGCTGACCTGGCGAAGGTGACGCGGGCGGCGTCGTCGGACCGGGTGGCGGGGGAGGCGGTGGCGGCGGCCATCGCCGCCGCGGTGGCCGGGCGGTTCCCCGACCCCACCGACGTCGAGGGGCGCACCGCCACGCTGCTGGTGCGCGCCCTGCCGCTGCAGGCGCCCGGGGCCGAGGAGGGCGCGCTGGTGCTCGTCCGCGACGTCACTGACCTGCGCAGCCGCGACCGGGCGCTGCTGACCAAGGACGCCACGATCCGCGAGATCCACCACCGCGTGAAGAACAACCTGCAGACCGTCGCCGCCCTGTTGCGGCTGCAGGCCCGCCGCATGACCGAGCCGGCGGCGCGCGCGGCGCTGGAGGAGTCGGTGCGGCGGGTGGCCTCCATCGCCGTCGTCCACGAGACCCTGGCCGGCAGCCGGGAGGACGTCGTCGACGTCGACGACGTCTTCGACCAGGTGCTGCCCATGCTCGGCGACCTGACCTCCATCGGCCCGGCCGCGCGCACCCGCCGGGTCGGGCGGTTCGGGGAGCTGCCCGCGGCGACGGCGACGCCGCTGGTCATGGCGGTCACCGAGCTGCTGCAGAACGCCGCCGAGCACGCCTTCCCGCCCGACGGGCCGCCCGGCGCGATCGAGCTGGTCGCCGAGCGGGACGGCGAGGACCTCGTGGTGCGGGTCCGCGACGACGGCCGCGGGCTGCCCGAGGGCTTCGACCCGGCGTCCAGCGACGGGCTGGGGCTGCAGATCGTGCGGACGCTGGTCACCAGCGAGCTCGGCGGCGCGCTGCACGCCGCCACCCCCGCCGAGCCGCCGGGGCCGGGCCGGCCGGGCACCGAGGTCGTGCTGGAGCTCCCCGGCGCCGGCCGCCCCCGTCGCTAGGCGGAGTGGCCTGCGAGATCCTCCCGGGCAGGGAGCCGCGGTGTCGTCCGGTAGGACGACCGTGTGACAGCGGCGAGGCCGGTCACCCGGAGCGGGTGACCGGCCTCGCCGCCGGGTGGTGCGGTGCGCTCAGGCGCGGACGCGGGTGCGGGACTGGCGGCGCTTGAGAGCGCGCCGCTCGTCCTCGGACAACCCGCCCCACACGCCCGAGTCCTGGCCGGATCGCAGGGCCCAGTCGAGGCAGGACTCCATGACGGAGCAACGACGGCACACGGCCTTCGCCTGCTCGACTTGCACGAGGGCGGGGCCGGTCGTCCCGATGGGGAAGAACAGCTCGGGGTCCTCGTCCCGGCAGAGGGCGCGGTGGCGCCAGTCCATGTCGGTGCACTCCTCGGTGTCGACGACGTTCGGTGCTTGCAGATCGCTGACGTCGGGCCGCCTGCGTGGGCGCGACACCGGTTGCCCAGCGCCTCGTTCCAGCGACCGCCTGCCGCTTGTTACCGGCAGGTTGCGTTCCTCTCGCGATGTTTTCACCTGAGGACGGCGTGTCAAGCGCGCGGCGGTCGTGGTCTGACCCCGCGTGAGCAACCTCACCACGGGCGTGCTAGGGGCGCCACTCGGGACCGCGGAGGTCGTTGACACCGCGCCCCGGACGTGCGTGAGGGACGTCCGGCCGCCGACCGACGGTGTGCAGGTGTGCGCACATCCCCGCCCCACGGCTGCCCGTCAGCGCACACCGTCCGGCCGCGGACGGGTCTCGCGAGGACGGTGCGGCGCGCTCCTGCGACGCCCGGGTCCTCTCCGTGGGCGTCCCCGCGGGAACGCCCACGGACCGAGGTGCGCCTAGGAGACGACGGACAGCGCCGCGGGCACCGAGCGCACGCGCAGCCCGGTGGCGGTGCCGAGGTGGTCGCCGTCGAGCTGCCAGCCCTGCGGCCGGGAGGCGGTGAGGACGGCGTCGCCGAGGTCGTGCCGGCGGTGCACGCCGCGGCCGCGGGCGTCGGGACGGCGGGCGAGCACCTGCCGCGAGTGGTGCAGCATCCGCAGCACGCCCATCCGGCCCATCGCGAAGACGTCGAGACCGGTGTCGAAGGAGGCCTCGGGGCTGGGGTTGACCGGGCGCGAGCCCAGGTAGGTCCACGGGCTCACGTTGGACACCAGGCACAGGAAGAGGCCGTCGAGGTCCGGCTCGCCCGGCAGCGCCAGCGTCACGGCCGGGCGCCGGCGCTCGCGGCCCAGCACGAAGGCGCGGGTGGCCTCGCGGACGTAGAGCGCGCCGGTGGACCGGCGGCCGCGGGCGCGCACGGCCTCCACCCGCGCGATGACGTCGGCGTCGAAACCCATCCCGGCGGCGAAGACGAACCAGCGCGGCTCGCTCCACCCCGGGTGCACCTGCGCGCCGACCTCGGCCGCGGCCACCGCGGTTCCCGGGTCGACCCCGCGGACCGCGGCGGTGCTGGTCCCGGTGGCGCTGGCGGTGCCGAGGGAGACCCGCCGGGTCCGGCCCGACCGCAGCGAGTCGAGGATCTCGCCGGTCGCCTCGACCGGGTCGCGCGAGCGGCCCAGCGCGCGGGAGAAGACGTTGGTGGAGCCGCCCGGCACGACGGCCAGGGTGGGCACGTGCGCGCCCGGCCCGTCGGTGAGCAGGCCGTTGACGACCTCGTTGACCGTGCCGTCGCCACCGAGCGCGACGACGACGTCGACGCCGTCGGCCAGCGCCTGCTGCCCGAGCTCGCGGGCGTGGCCGCGGTGGGTGGTCTCGGCGAGGTCGACCTTCAGCTCGCTGGCCAGCGCGCCGACGAGCACGTCGCGCACCCGCCCGGTCGTCGTCGTCGCCGCGGGGTTGGCCACCACGAGCGCGCGCATGGCTGTGAGCTAACCAGCACGCGGGCCGCCCAACCGGTCCGGAGCGGGGCTGCCGTGGCGGCTGACGCGTAGCCTCGCTGGTGTGACGGAGGAGGACGCGACACGCCGCCCGACCAGGGCCGAGCGGCTCCTCGGCGGTGCCGCGCAGCCCTCGGCCCGCCCGCCGCGCCCACCCCGTCCCGAGGCGCCGCGGGCCGTCGTCCGGGCGGCGGTGGTGGCCGCCGTCGAGGCCGGGCTGCTGCTCGCCGGGGCGCTGGTCCTGCTGTGGCTGACGATCACCAGCGACCCCGACAGCGTCGGCCGGGCGCTGGCCGAGGTCGTCTACGTGGGCTTCTTCGGGGTGGCGCTGGCGGTGGCCGCGGCGGGGCTGCGGCGGCTGGCCGGCTGGTCGCGGGGGCCGGTGGTCGTGCTCCAGCTGCTGCTCGGCCTGTTCGGCTACAGCACCGCGTTCCCGGGCGGGCAGCCGCTGCTGGGCATCCCGCTCATCGTCCTGGCGGTGGCCGAGCTCTACCTGCTGGCCACCCCCGAGGCGCGGCTGGCGTTCCTCGACCGCTGAGGGGATCCGCTCCCTTCCGGCGGTGCTCGCGGCCCCGTCCCGGGGCCCGCCCCGAGCGTGCGAGGGGTGGGGAGGACGGGGTCCTCCTCACACGAGCTCGACGACGTCGGCGATCGAGTCGAGCACCCTGCTGGGCCGGAACGGGAAGCGGGCGACGTCGGCGGCCGTGGTGGAGCCGGTGAGCACCAGGATCGTCTCCAGGCCCGCCTCGATCCCGGCGACGACGTCGGTGTCCATGCGGTCGCCGATCATCACGGTGGACTCCGAGTGCGCCTCGATCCGGTTCATCGCGCTGCGGAACATCATCGGGTTCGGTTTGCCCACGAAGTAGGGCTTGGCGCCGGTGGCCTCGGTGATCAGCGCGGCGACCGAGCCGGTGGCCGGCAGCGGGCCCTCCGGCGAGGGGCCGGTGACGTCGGGGTTGGTGGCGATGAACCGCGACCCGGCCCCGATGAGGCGGATGGCCCGGGTGATGGCCTCGAAGGAGTAGGTGCGCGTCTCGCCGAGCACGACGAAGTCCGGGTCGGTGTCGGTGAGGGTGTAGCCGGCCTCGTACAGCGCCGTGGTGAGCCCGGCCTCGCCGATCACGTAGGCCGACCCGCCGGGCAGCTGGGAGGACAGGAAGTCGGCCGTGGCCAGGGCCGAGGTCCAGATCGACTCCTCGGGCACGTGCAGGCCCGAGCGCGCCAGCCGGGCGGCGAGGTCGCGCGGGGTGAAGATCGAGTTGTTGGTGAGGACGAGGAAGCGCCGTTCCGCGTCGACGAGCCGGGCGAGGAAGTCCGCGGCCCCGGGCAGGGCCTGTCCCTCGTGCACCAGGACGCCGTCCATGTCGGTCAGCCAGCACTCCGCCGGGCCACGCTCGGTTCCCACCCGCCCAGCCTGCCCTACGAGCCGGCGGCCGGTCGGTCGCGGCGGTCGGCGGCGAACGAGGTCAGCGCGTCGTCGGTCAGCCGGAACACCGTCCACCCGTCCATCGGGAGGGCGCCGGCGGCCCGGTAGAAGTCGATGGAGGGGGTGTTCCAGTCGAGCACCGACCACTCCAGCCGGCCGTAGCCGCGCTCGACGCAGGTGGCCGCCAGCGTCCGCAGCAGCTCCCGGCCCAGGCCGCTGCCGCGGTGCTGCGGCTGCACGTAGAGGTCCTCCAGGTAGACGCCGTGGGTGCCGCGCCAGGTGGAGAAGTTGAGGAACCACAGCGCCGTGCCGACGACGGCGCCGCCGGGACCGAGCGCCACGTGCCCGAACAGGGCGGGGGAGTCACCGAACAGCGCGCCGTGCAGCTGCTCCTCGGTGAGCCGGACCTCGTGCGCGGCGTGCTCGTACTCGGCCAGCTCGCGCACCAGGCCGACGACGGCCGGGACGTCGGCGGGCTCGATCGGCCGCACCGTCACGTGAGGACCTCCCGGACGCGGGCCGGGACCAGCCGGCCGAGGGGTGAGAGCAGCGGCACCAGGACCGGCGCCAGCAGGTAGCCGTAGGCCAGCACGCAGCCGGTGACGACGGGGACGGTGGCGAACCCGACGACCAGCGCCACCGCGGCGGCGACCAGCCCGTACGGGCGGCCGCTCTTCGGGCTGACCAGCGAGCGGAACGAGCGGAACCGGACGGTGCTGACCATGAGCAGCGCCGGGACGGCGACGATGAGCAGCACCCACAGCCGGTCGCGGCCCTGCATCTGGTCGCCGAAGGCGAACACCGAGGCCAGCACCACCCCGGCCGCGCCGGGGCTGGGCATGCCGGTGAAGTACCGCTTGTCCGCGGTCGGGTCCACGGTGGTGTTGAAGCGGGCCAGCCGGATGGCCGCGCACGCCACCCACAGGAAGCAGACCACCCAGCCCAGCGGGTCCCACTCGTCGCGGCCCTCGGAGAACAGGGTGAAGGCCAGCAGCGCGGGCGCCAGGCCGAAGGAGACCAGGTCGGCCAGCGAGTCGAACTGCAGGCCGAAGGAGCTCACCGCGCCGACCAGCCGGGCGACGGCGCCGTCGGCGATGTCGAAGAGCACCGACAGGCCGATGAGTACGGCGGCGAGGGTGTACTGCCCGCGGATCGACACCAGGATGGCGGCGAAGCCGCACATCATGTTGGCCAGCGTGAACAGGCTGGGCAGCGTCGCCATGGCGCGGCGGCGGCTGCCGCGGACCGAGCCGCGGACGAACTCCACGGTCGCCGTGCGCCGGGTGGCGGGCCGCCCCTCGCCCGAGGCCGAACTGGGCACCGGGGGCTCTCAGCCGGCGGCGGGCCAGCGGGCGATGACGGTGTCCCCGCCGCGCACGCGCTGGCCCTTCCGCACGGTGATCGTGCACTCCGCGGGCAGGAAGACGTCCATCCGCGAGCCGAACTTCATCAGGCCGAAGCGCTCGCCGGTGGCCAGCCGCCGGCCGACGCCGGTGCGGGTGACGATGCGGCGCGCGAGCACCCCGACCAGCTGCCGGAAGACGACGGTGCGCTCGCCTCCCGGGTGGTCCTCGCGCAGCCACAGCTCGCTGCGCTCGTTGCGGTGCGCGGACTCGGCGCGGTAGGCGGCCAGGAAGCTGCCCGGGCGGTAGGAGCTCTGCACGACCTCGCCGCGGTAGGGCGAGCGGTTGACGTGCACGTCGACGACGGACAGGAACACGCTGACCTGCTGCCAGCCGCCCGGCGGCGCGGGCTCGGGCGCGACACCCTCCTGCGGCTCGCCGGCGACCATCACCATGCCGTCGGCGGGGGACACGACGACGTCGGCCGGCGGCTCCTCGCGGTCGCAGGGCCGGTCGGGGTCGCGGAAGAACAGGACCATGTAGGCCGACAGCGCGAGGAACGGCCAGGCGGCCACGCGGGCCCAGCGGCGGCCCGTCCGCGCGCCGGCGAGGGCCAGGACGGCCGCCGGCCCGAGGGGTCCGGTGATGAAGGGCCACCCGGCCCGGTCGATGCGCATCGAGGGCTGACGGTACCGGGGGGCCGCGGCGGCCCGGCCGCCCCGCCGGGGCCCCCGGCGGGTCGGCGGGACCGTCCGTCACACGCCGGGCGTCGCCACGTTGACGAGCCAGCGGATGCCGAACCGGTCGGTCACCTGGCCGAAGGTGTCGCCCCACACCTGCTCGTCCAGCGGGACGTCGACCGCGCCGCCCTCGGCCAGCGCCTCGAACCAGCCGGTGAGCAGCCCGAGGTCGTCGCCGGACAGCGACAGCGACACCTTGTCCGGCCCGCCGGCGTCGGGGTCGTGGCCGTCGGAGGCCATGAGCTCCAGGCCCTGGTCGGTGCGCAGGAACGCGTGCATGACACCGTCGTCGGGGTACTCGCCGCCGCCCCCGCCCACGTCGCCGAAGGTCATGACCTCCAGGTGCCCGCCGAAGACGGAGCGGTAGGACTCCATCGCCTCGCGGGCGTTGCCGGAGAAGTGCAGGTAGGGGTTGAGCCGGACGGCCATCGCGGGTCTCCTCGGGGATCGGGGTGTCGGGAGCGGTGACCGGCCTCGCCACCGGGACTCATCGGTGCCCGGGGACGCCGACGGCCGGCGGGCGCAGCGCCCACCGGCCGTCGGGACGTGCTCGTGCTCAGGCGGCGGCCTTCGTCTCCCAGAAGATCCGGTCGATCTCGGCGATGTAGTCGAGCAGCTTCTGGCCCTCGGCGGGGTCCATGCTGCCCTTGCCGCCGGCCGCGCCGGCCTGCTTGGTGGCCTTGTTGAACAGCTCGTGCAGCTGCGGGTACTTCTCGAAGTGCGGGGGCTTGAAGTAATCGGTCCACAGCACCCACAGGTGGTGCTTGACGAGGTCCGAACGCTGCTCCTTGATCAGGACGCAGCGCTGGCGGAAGACCTCGTCCTCACTGCCCTGGTACTTCTCCTGGATGGCCTTCACCGACTCCGCCTCGATGCGGGCCTGGGCCGGGTCGTACACGCCGCACGGGAGGTCGCAGTGCGCGGTGGCCTCCACGGCGGAGAACACGCGGCTGAACAGCATGTCCTCTCCTCCGTCAGTCGATGGTCAGGTCGTCTGCGACCCTACTCGGGGTGATCGGTCCCCGCCCTGGACGGCGCCCGCCCGCGGCGCTGCCGTCGGCGTGGGTGCTCGCCCGCGTCACCGGACCGTCGATGTCGCCGACCGTGCGGCACGGCGACCGGCTGCTGGTGCGGCGGGTCCGCGACGGCCGGGTCGCGGTCGGCGACGTCGTCCTGGCCCGCTTCCCGTCCCGTCCCGGCCTGCTGGTGGTCAAGCGGGTGCACCGGCTGCTCGGCGACGGCGCGGTCGACGTCCGCGGTGACAACCCGCTGGTCACCGACGACAGCCGTGCCTACGGACCCGCGGTCGCCGTCGGCCGCGTCGTCGCCCGGCTGCGGCCGCGGCCCGGCCGGCTGGCCCCGCCGCCCGCCTAGGGAGTGTCTGGCGGATCTTGCCGCCGTGGGTGTAGAGCGGTCGGATGCAGGACCGGCATGACCTGACTGATGAGCAGTGGGCGGTGCTCGAGCCGCTGCTGCCCGATCGCACTCCGCGACGAG
>NZ_JBJGYI010000019.1:0-90586 GCF_054049915.1 Geodermatophilus sp. SYSU D00766 | reverse complement strand
GGTTTTTTTTGGGGGGGCGGGGGGCGCGCGCGGGGCGCCCGGGCCCGGCGCGGGGGGGGCGCCGGGCTCGGCCTGCTCGGCGAGGTCCGCCGCGGCCTCGGCGTCCTCACGGGCGGCGGCGACCTCCTGCCGTCGGCGCTCCTCCGCCCGGCGCTCCTCCGCCCGCCGCTCCTCCGCCCGCCGCTCCTCCGCCCGGCGCCGCGCCTCGGCCGCGTCCTCCTCGCGCCGGCGACCGGCTCCCACGGCGGGCCCGGCGGACTCGGCGGCCGGTCGCCGGGGACGCGGAGGCGGCACGACGCGCAGGCCGGGGCGGTCGCCCAGCCCGGTGCCCTGGGCCGACAGCGTGCCGGTGAGCCGCCCGGCGAGCAGCGCCTCCCCCGCGTCGGGGTCGGCGAGCGCTGCCCGCAGCGTCTGCTCGACCTGGCCGGCGACGGCGTCGCTGAGCGGGTGCCCGAGGCGGGCGGCCAGCACCCGCGCCTGGCGGGTGAGCGCGGTGAGCAGCCGCGAGCGCTGCGCACCCAGCGCGCGCAGCTGGGCACCGGCCAGGCTGACCTGCGCCTCGCGCAGCAGGTCCCCGAGCTCGACCAGCCCGGCGATCTCGTCGGGCTCCTCCCGCACCAGCGCGTTGCACGCCCAGGCCGCCGTCGAGGGCCGGCCGAGCGCCGCGATCGCCCGCGCGAGTCCCCGGTCCCCGGCCGCGCGGGCGCGGCGGGCGGCCTCGGTGCGGGCGGCCACGAAGTCCCCGGGCAGCAGCCCGTAGAGCTCGTCGGCGACCCCGTCGAGGTCCACGCCCCCTCCTCGCACCCGGCGGACGACGGCGCGACCCTGCCACGGCCCGCGCAGCGGCCGCGAGCGGGAGGGGTGCGCCCGCGCGGCGTCCCTGGCACGGTGTGCGCCGGAGGACGGCGCCGTCCCCCGCCCGGACGCCCCGACACGCCGGCACCCACGGCCGGCGCCCGAACCCCGGAGTCCCCGTGGTCCCCTCGCCCGCCGCCCAGCCCAGCGCGGCTCCGCACCCCGTCGGTCCCCCGACCGTCCTGTTCGTCTGCGCCTCCGACGCGGGGACCTCGCAGATGGCCGCCGCCATGCTCACCCGCCGCGCGCGGGGCCGGGTGCGCGCCCTGTCGGCCGGGTCGGCCCCGGCCGCCCGGGTCGACCCGGCCGTCGTGGCGGCGATGGCCGAGGTCGGCGTCGACCTCTCCGCGCGGTTCCCCAAGCCGCTGACGGCCGACGCGGTGCACGTCTCCGACGTCGTCGTCAGCCTGGGCGGGGCGCGGCGCTGCCCGGTGCTGCCCGGCACCCGCTACCTCGACTGGCCGGTGGCCGACCGCGCGGGCAGCGACGTCGCCGGGGTCCGGCCGGTGCGCGACGACCTCGACCGCCGGGTGTGCGGGCTGCTCGCCGAGCTCACCGGCTGACCGCGGTCACCGCCCCAGGGCCCGCAGCCGCTCCTCGCGGGCGGCGCGGAGCAGGCCGGGCAGCCGCGGGTCGGCCAGCACGCCGGCGTCGCGGACGGCCACCTTCCGGAACGACGCACCGGTCCCCGCGAGCAGACCGCCGTCGAGGCCGGCCGCCGCGAGCGCCGCGCCGCGGTCGAGGCCCAGGTCGAGGTGGCGGTCGTGGACGTCGAGGTAGGCGTAGTGCTCGGACTGCTTGCGTGGGCCCACGCCGTAGCCGACGGTCCGCTGGTGCGGCCACACCACCCGCACGACGGCGGGGTCGGCACCCCGCACCAGCGCGTCGGCGGCGCGGACGAGGTCGGCGGTGGCGGGCGGCAGGCCGGCGAGCAGGAGGTCCCACGGGTCGTCGTCCATCCCGGCCATCCTGCCCCGGACCGGGCCTAGGCTGACCGCACCCGTCCCCCGGAGGTCCCCCGTGCTGCTGCGTCTGCTCGGTCTGCTGCTGGTCGTCTGGCTGGTCGTGACGATCGTCGGGTGGATCGTCGAGGGCCTGTTCTGGCTGGTCCTCGTCGGCCTGGTGCTGCTGCTCGTCACCGCCGCCCTCGGCATGCGGGAGCGCACCCGCCGCTGAACGGCCGGTGCCCCGGCCCGCCGCAGCGGACCGGGGCACCGGGACGCGCGGTCAGGCCGTCGCGGCCACCGCGGCCGTGGGCGCCGGCCGGCTGAGCCGGACCCCGACGGCGGCGACGACGCTGACCGCACCGAGCAGGGTCAGCGCGGCGCCGAGGCCGCCGAGGGCGCCGCTGAGCGCGAGGACGGCGAGCGGGCAGACGAACTGGCCGACGAACAGCGCCGAGGTCCACACCCCGGTGGCCCGGCCGCGCTGCTCGAAGCTCAGCGAGCCCAGCGCCCAGGACAGCATCGAGGGCAGCAGCAGGCCGTTGCCCAGGCCGGTCACCACCGCGGCGGCGACGACGGCGGGGACGGTGCCGGCGGACCCGAGGCCGAGCAGGCCGGCGCCGGAGAGGGCGAAGGCGGCCGGCACGGTCACCGCCGGGCCGAGCCGCGCCAGGCGGCCGAAGGAGAACGCGCCGACGGCGGTGCCCAGCGAGCCGAGGGCGCTGATGGCCCCGATGGCGCCGGTGGACTCGACGCCGATCGCGTCGAGCGCGAAGGACAACTCGACGATCAGCACGTAGAAGACCAGGCCGCCGACGAGGGTGACCCCGACCGGCAGGGCCAGCTGGGACCAGGGCAGCCGGGGCAGCGGCTCCGACCGGGCGGGCGCCGGGGCCGGCTGCCAGACGAAGCGAGCGGCCAGCGCGGCCAGCGGCAGGCTGACCGCGTACAGCCAGAACGGCGTCCGCCAGTCCTGGGCGCCGAGCGCGCCGCCGACGCCGAAGAAGACGGTCGCCGAGACGGTGGTGAACACGACCTGCAGGCCGAAGTAGCGCTCCCGCGCCGGACCGGAGAAGTAGTCGGCCAGCAGCGTGGTGCAGCAGGTCATGATCGCCGCCTCGGTCAGGCCGACCAGGACCCGGCTGGCGACGATGAGCTGCAGCGAGTCCAGCCACAGCGGCGCCGTGCCGGCGAACGCGTAGGCGACCAGCGCGCCGACCAGCAGCCGCTTGCGGCCGACCCGGTCGACGATGCGTCCGGCGACCATCGCGGTGAGGCCGATGACCAGCGCCGGGGCGGTGAGCACCACCGGGGTCAGCGCCGCCACGCCGGGGGTGCCGGCGAAGGCGTCCTCGATGCGCGGCAGGACCGGCGCCAGCAGCACCGCGCCCAGCACGGACAGGCAGCTGGAGAACAGCAGGACGAGCGCCTGCGCCCGACCGGCCGGGCGGCCGGTGGCGGGGTCGACGGCGACGTCGGCGGTGCGGTCGTCGGCGGGGGGTGCGGCGTCGCGGACGGACACGGGCGGCTCCGGGGGACGGGCGCCGGTCTCAGTGAGCGGCGTCACTGGCGGGGAAGTGTCAGGACGCCGGGGCCGGAGGGGAGATCACTTCTCCGGAGGTGCGGTATCAGTCAGGTCGATGCCCTCGCGCGCGCCGGCCGAGACGGCGAGCTCGGCGGCCCGCGAGACGACGTCGCGCAGGTAGCGGTGCTCGGGGTCGTCGTCGTAGACCGGGTGCCACCACATCGCCTCCACCAGGGGGCCGGCCTCGAACGGCGGGGGCACCGCGCGGATGCCCGACCCCAGCGGCAGCAGGTCGACCAGCCGGCGCTGCAGCAGCGCGATGCGGTCGCTGCCGGCGACCAGCGCCGGCACGGTGAGGAAGTCCTCGTTGACCACCTGCACGCGCGGCTCGATGCCGAGCTGGCGCATCTGCCGCGCGGCCGGGGTGGACGCCGTCTGCCCGTGGTAGGTGGCCACCCACGGCATCGTCTCGAGGTCCTCGACGGTCAGCCCGCGCTCGGCGACGGGGTTGTCGGCGGCCACCACGCAGACCCACTCGTCGCGGTAGAGGTCGCGGTGGGACAGGTCGGCGACGAACCCGTGCGGCAGCAGCAGGAGGTCGGTGGTCAGCAGCACCTGGTGGGCGCTGTCGACCACCGCCGGCGAGTGCGGGGTCAGCCGCAGCCGCGTGCGCGGCGCCTCCTCGGCGAGCAGCGCGGCGAGGGTGTCCCCGAGGACGACGACCACGTAGTCGCTGACCAGGACGGAGAACTCGCGCGTCGACGACGCGGGGTCGAAGCCGGGCTGGGCGGTGAACACCCGCTCGACGCCGGCCAGCGCCACCCGCACCAGCTCGCGCAGCTGCACCGCCAGCGGCGTGAGCCGGTAGTCGTTGCCGACGCGGGTCAGCAGGTCGTCGCCGAAGTGGCGGCGCAGCCGGGCCAGCGACGCCGACAGCGCCGGTTGCGACAGCCCCATCTGCGCGGCGGCGCGGGTGACGCTGCGCTGGGTCAGCAGCGCGTCGAGGGACACGAGCAGGTTGAGGTCCAGGCTCGCGAGGTTCACCGGCCGACGGTATCGACGCAGCCGGTATCGGCGCCGTCTATGTCACCCATCAGACATCTCGTCTTCCCCGGGCGGCCCCGCCTCACCGACCGTGGTGGGCGCCACCACGAGGAGGACCGCAGTGCCCGACCGCCCGTACCTGGACCCCGCCGACCTCGACCGCGCCGACCCCGAGGGCGCGATCGCCGCGGCGGCCAAGCGCTGCTCCAACTGGGGCCGCTGGGGCGCCGACGACGTCCTCGGCACGCTGAACTTCCTCGACGACGCCAAGCGCGCCGAGGCCGCGCGGCTGGTGCGCCGCGGCGCGGCCTTCTCCCTGTCGCAGCGCTTCGACGCCGACGGCCCGCAGAAGGGCTGGCGCCGGCGCACCAACCCGGTGCACACCATGCTCGACACCGGCACCGACGCCGAGCGCGGCGTGCAGGGCTTCCCGCACGGCATCGGCGGCGCCGACGACGTGATCGCCATGCCGCTGCAGGCCAGCACCCAGTGGGACGGCCTCGGCCACATCTTCGACCACGGCGACGCGTGGAACGGCCGCCGCGCCGGCGACGTCGTCACCAGCCTCGGCGACGCCGTCACCGGCATCGAGACCGTCGCCGACCGGATCGCCGGCCGCGGCGTGCTGCTCGACGTCGGCCGGGCACTGGGCGAGCAGTCCGGCACCCCCGGGGAGCTCCCCGACGGGTTCGCCATCGCCCCCGCCCACCTCGAGGCCACCATCGCCGCGCAGGGCGACACCGCCCGGGTCGGCCGCGGCGACCTGCTGCTGGTGCGCACCGGGCAGCTCACCCGCGCCCGCCGCTCGGTGGCCGCCGGCACCGGGTGGGGCGACTACGCCGGCGGGCCGGCACCCGGCCTGAGCTTCACCGCCGCCGACTGGCTGCACGCCACCGAGATCGCCGGCGTGGCCACCGACACGTGGGGCTTCGAGGTGCGGCCCAACGAGTTCGACGTCGCCTTCCAGCCGCTGCACCAGGTCGCCATCCCGCACATCGGCCTGTTCCTGGGCGAGCTGTGGGACCTCGACGCGCTGGCGGCCGACTGCGCCGCCGACGGCGTCTGGGAGTTCTCCCTCACCGCCGCCCCCCTGCCCGTGACCGGCGCCGTCGGCGCCCCGGTCAACCCGATCGCCGTCAAGTAGGAGCCGAGATGCCCGCCGTCAGCAACGTCCTGGTCGTCGGTGCCGGCCTCGCCGGCGCCGCCACCGCCATCCGGCTCGCCGAGGCCGGCATCGCCGTCGACCTCGTCGAGATCAAGCCCGAGGTCGGCGCCCTCGGCTCGGGCATCACGCTGCAGGGCAACGCGCTGCGCGAGCTGCGCACCCTCGGCGTCTGGGAGCAGGTGTCGGCCGCCGGGTACGCCTTCGACGTCACCGGCATCCGGGCGCCCGACCCCGCCGGCACCGTCGTCGCGGAGATCCCCGACGCGAAGACCGGCGGCCCCGACCTGCCCGCCGTGATGGGGATGTCGCGCCCGGAGCTCGCGCGCATCCTCACCGACCGCGCCGCGGAGGTCGGCGTCAAGGTCCGGTTCGGGACGACGCACACCGACCTGCGGCAGGACGCGACCGGCGTCGACGTCACCTTCGCCGACGGCTCGGCCGGCCGCTACGACCTCGTCGTCGGCGCCGACGGGCTGCGCTCGTGGACCCGCCGGGCCCTGGGCATCGAGCTGGAGACGACGCCGGTCGGCATGGGCATCTGGCGCGCGTTCGGCCCGCGCCCGGCGAGCGTGACCCGCACCGACCTCTACTACGGCGGGCCGTCGTTCATCGCCGGCTACTGCCCCACCGGCGAGGACTCGCTCTACGCCTACGTCGTCGAGCCGGCCCAGGACCGCTCCACGCTCACGCCCGAGGAGCAGCTGGCCACCATGCGCGAGCTCGCCGCGGCCTACCACGGCCCCTGGGACGACGTCCGCGAGACGCTCACCGACCCGTCCCGGGTGAACTACACCTGGTTCGAGACCCACGTGCTGCCCGCGCCGTGGAACCGCGGCCGGGTCGTGCTCGTCGGCGACGCCGCGCACACCTGCCCGCCCACCATCGCCCAGGGCGGCGCGCAGGCGCTCGAGGACGCCTACGCCCTCACCGACCTGCTGCTCACCCGGTCCGCGCTCGACCAGGACCTGTGGGACGCCTTCACCGCCCGCCGCTTCGACCGCGCGAAGACCGTCGTCGACGCGTCCAACCAGCTCGCCCGGTGGCAGCTCGACCACGTGCAGGGCGACATCCCGGGCCTCATGCGCTCGATCGCCCAGCTCGTCTCCCAGCCCGCGTAACCAGGAGGACGACCATGACCCAGCGCCTGATCACCCACCTGCGGCACGTCGACCTCGCCGTGCCCGACCTGCGCACCCAGCAGGACTTCTTCACCACCACCTGGGGCCTCACCGCCGAGCACACCGACTCGGGCCTGACCTTCCTCGCCGCCGAGGGCAGCCCGGAGCAGTACGTCGTCCGGCTGCGCGAGTCCGCCGACAAGCGCATCGACCTCATCAGCTTCGGCGCCAAGGACCGGGCCGACGTCGACACCCTCGCCGGCACCCTGGCCCGCGACGGCGTCCAGCTGGTGCACGAGCCGCGCGACCTGCAGACCCCCGGCGGGGGTTATGGCTTCCGGTTCTTCGACAACGAGGGCCGCACCATCGAGATCAGCTCCGACGTCGCCGTGCGGAAGCACCGCCGGGTCGAGGAGGGCGAGTCGATCCCGGTGCGGCTGTCCCACGTGGTGATCAACTCCGCCGACCCCGAGGGCACGCTGGCCTTCTACGAGCGCTACCTGGCGTTCTCGCTGTCGGACACGCTCATGCACCCCCGGATGGGCAACATGATGTGGTTCCTGCGGACCAACGAGTGGCACCACTCGATGGCCATCGCGCGGGGGCCGCACGCCGCGCTGCACCACGCCTCCTTCGAGCTGCGCGGCATCGACGAGTACATGCGCGGCACCGGCCGGCTGCTGCGCCAGGGCGTCGAGAAGATCTGGGGTCCCGGCCGCCACCTGGCCGGCAACAACACCTTCAGCTACTTCCTCGACCCGCACGGCAACACCGTCGAGTACACGACCGAGCTCGAGACGATCGACGAGGACACCTGGCACCCGCAAGTCTACGACTTCTCCAACCCGGAGGTGTCCGACCAGTGGGGCACGGCGAATGCCATGAACGAGTTCGTCGCCAAGAAGTCGTTCAACGACCCCGACAAGGGTCTGTTCGTCGCACCCCCGGTCTGATGCGGTTCGCCACCTGGTCGGCCGGCGGGGCCGTCTCCGCCGGCGTCGTGTCCGATCTCCCCGACGGCAGCGCCGGCCTGCACGCCCTGCCGGAGGGGACGACGGTCCTCGACCTGGTCCGGGCCGGGCTGCCGGCCGCGCTCGCGGCCGGGGAGGAGGCGCTGCGCTGGCCGGCCGTGCCGCTGGACGCCGTCCGGCTGCTGCCCCCGCTGGAGGCCCCCACGGTGCGCGACTTCGTCGCCTTCGAGGAGCACGTCGAGGGCGTGCGCAAGGCGGTCGACGGCGTCGCCGGCGTGGTCGAGGAGTGGTACCAGGCCCCGACGTTCTACTTCACCAACCCCTACGCCCTCGTCGGCGCGCACGACGACGTCGCGGTGCCCCCGGGCAGCCGGCGGTTCGACTTCGAGCTCGAGGTGGCCGTGGTGGTCGGGCGCGACGGCGCCTCGCTCACCCCCGAGCAGGCCCGCGACCACGTGTTCGGCTACACGGTCCTCAACGACTGGTCCGCCCGCGACCTGCAGGCCCGCGAGATGAAGGTCAACCTCGGCCCGGCCAAGGGCAAGGACTCCGCCACCACGCTCGGGCCCTGGCTGGTCACCGCCGACGAGCTCGAGCCGTACCGGGACGCCGAGGGCTTCCTGGCCCTCGACATGCGGGTCGGCGTCAACGGCACCGAGGTCGGCCAGGACCTGCTGTCCAACATGGGCTGGCCGTTCGAGGAGCTCGTCAGCTACGCCTCCCGCGGCACGGAGGTCCGGGCCGGCGACGTGCTCGGCTCGGGCACCTGCGGCAACGGCGGCTGCCTGGCCGAGCTGTGGGGACGCCGCGGCGACGCCGCCCCGCCCCCGCTGCAGCCGGGCGACGTCGTGGAGATGACCGTCGAGGGCATCGGCACCGTCCGCAACCGCGTCGTCGCCGGCGTCGACCTGCCGCCGGTGCGCGCCGCCCGCCCGCGCCCGCGCACCCGCAAGCGCCCGGCGTGAGCCTCGGGGGACGGGTCGTCGTGGTCACCGGGGCGGCCCAGGGACAGGGCGCCGCGGAGGCGCGGCTGCTGGCCGCCGAGGGCGCGACGGTGGTGGCCACCGACGTGCAGGAGGGTCCGGCCGAGGACCTCGGCGGCGCGGCCTACCGGCGGCTCGACGTCACCGACGCCGCCGGCTGGACGGCGCTCGCCGACGACCTCCGCACCGTGCACGGCCGCGTGCACGGGCTGGTCGCCAACGCCGGCACCACGTGGCGGGCGCGGCTGGCCGACCTCGACCCCGCCGACCTCGCCCGGGTGAGCGAAGTCAACGTCACCGGCACCCTGCTGGGCATCCAGGCGCTCACCCCGCTGATGACCGGCGGCGGCTCGGTCGTCGTCGTCGGCTCGGTGGCCGCGCTGACCGGGCACTTCCCAGTGGCCTACACCGCCTCCAAGTGGGCGCTGCGCGGGCTGGCCAAGGCCGCCTGCCTGGAGCTGGGCCCGCGGGGCATCCGCGTCAACACGATCCACCCCGGCTACGTCGAGACGCCGATGACCGCCTCGGCGGCCCCGGCGTTCCGCGCCGCCAACGTCGCCGAGACCCCGCTCGGCCGCACCGGCACCGTCGACGAGGTCGCGCCCCTGGTCGCCTTCCTCCTCGGCGACGGGGCCTCGTTCATCACCGGCGCCGAGATCCCCGTCGACGGCGGGATGACCGCCCACGGCGGCGTCAAGTCGATCAGCGACGCCGTCCGGGCGGTCACGTCGTGAGGGGGCGCCTGACGGGCAAGGTCGCTCTGATCACCGGCACTGCCGGTGGGCAGGGGCGGGCGGCCGCGCTGCTGTTCGCGGCCGAGGGAGCGACCGTCGTCGGCACCGACGTCAAGGCGGACCAGGCGGCCGAGACAGTGGACCTCGTGCGCGCCGCCGGCGGCGCGATGGAGAGCACGCACCCGCTCGACCTCGGCGATGAGGACGGCGTCAAGGCGTGGGTCGACGAGGCCGCAGCGCGGCACGGCGGCATCGACGTCGTCTACAACAACGCCGGCGCGACCCGCTTCTCCCCCATCGCGGAGACGTCGTACCAGGACTGGGCCTTCACCCTGCGCAACGAGCTGGACATCGTCTTCCTCGTCACCAAGCATGCCTGGCCGCACCTGGTCGCCCGCGGCGGCGGCAGCGTGCTACTGGTCGGCTCCACGGCCGGTATCACCGGGTCGATGACCAACGCCCGCATCGCGCACACCGCCACCAAGGGCGGTGTGGTGGCGATGACGAAGCAGCTGGCCGCCGAGGGCGCCGCGCACGGCATCCGGGCCAACTGCATCAGTCCCGGCATGATCCGCACCCCGGCCACCGAGGGCGACCTGCTCGCCCCTGACTCCCCCATGCGCACGATCGCTCGGGCAATCCCGCTCGGTCGGATCGGCACCCCGGAGGAGGTCGCCCGCTGCGCCCTCTTCCTGGCCTCCGACGAGGCCTCGTACGTCACCGGCGCCAACCTCGTCGTGGACGGCGGCTGGTCGGCCGTCCTGCCGGGCGCCTGCTGAACACCACACGAGAGGAACGAGCCGTGTTCGAGTACTTCCCCACCGGCCCCTACACCTGGAACCTCGGCGTGGTCGCCACGCTGAACTCCGGCGGGCTCATCGACGAGGTCGACCGCGCCTGCCGGCCGATCAAGGACGCCGCCAACGCCGGTGAGGACGCCGGGACGCCGGAGTTCCTGCGCGCCTGGACCGCGCTGACCGACCAGCTCGTCGCGCAGGCGGAGGCCGCCGAGAAGGCGGGGCACGTGCGCACCGCCGGGCAGCTGTGGTTCCGCGCGTCGAACTACCTCGCGCAGGCCGAGCGGATGCTGGCCTCCTCCGACCCGGACCGGGTGCCCACCTACCGGCGGATGCTGGAGATCGCGCAGAAGGCGTTCGACACCCACAGCCCCTCGGTCACCCGGGTCGCGGTCCCCTACGAGGGGACGACGCTGCCGGCGTACTTCTCCGCCGCTCCCGGCGACGGCCCCAAGCCGGTGATCGTCCTGGTCAACGGCCTGGACTCGACCAAGGAGCACATGTACTCCTCCGGCCACTGGGAGGAGCTGGCCGCCCGCGGCGTCTCCTGCCTGATGCTCGACCAGCCCGGCACCGGCGAGGCGCTGCGGCTGCAGGGGCTCACCGCCCGGGTGGACACCGAGGCCTGGGCCGGCGCGGCCGTCGACTTCCTGGAGACCCGCGACGACGTCGACGCCTCGCGGATCGGCATCGTCGGGTGGTCGCTGGGCGGCTACTACGCCCCGCGCGCCGCGGCGTTCGAGAAGCGGTTCGCCCTCTGCGTGGCGTGGGGCGCCAACCACGACTGGGGCGCGGTGCAGCGCCGCCGCCGGCAGCGCGAGGGCGAGCGCCCGGTCCCCCACTACTGGGAGCACGTGCTGTGGGTGTGGGGCCAGGACGGCGACGAGAACGACCTCGACGGCTTCCTCGACTTCGCCGACCAGGTCACCCTCGAGGGCGTCGTCGAGCAGATCACCGTGCCGTTCCTCGTCGCCCACGGCGCCAACGACCGGCAGATCCCGCTGGAGATGGCGCACCGCTCCTACGAGCAGGCGGTCAACTCGCCCAAGCGCGAGCTGCGGGTGTTCACGCCCGAGGAGGGCGCCACCGAGCACATCGGCCTGGACCACCTGCCGTACGTGAGCACCTTCATCGCCGACTGGGTCGCCGACACCTTCACCGAGCTCGGCCGCCGGGGGGCGGCGTCGTGAGCATGCTGTTCGTCAAGCTGCCGGTGCGGGACCTGGTGGCGGCACGGGCGTTCTACGAGGCGCTGGGCTTCCGCGTCGAGGAGACCTCCTCCGACGAGGGCGAGGCCGCGGTGGTCCTCGGCGACGAGCAGGTCCTGTCGCTGCAGACCCGCGAGCGGTTCGCCGCCCTGGTGCCCGGCGAGGCGGGCGACCCCGCGCAGGCGCCGACCGCCGTGCACGCGCTGACCGCCGACGGCCGGGCGCAGGTCGACGACCTGCTGGCCCGCGCGGCGGCCGCCGGCGGGCGGCCGGGCCGGCCCGCGCGCGAGGAGGACGCCCGCTACACCGGCAGCTTCGCCGACCCGGACGGCAACGTCTGGGAGGTCGTCTGGATCGACCAGCTGCACGTCGTCAACTGACGACGGGTGCCCGCTGGTCACCGGACGTGGTCACCGCCGGGCCGTGACCACGTCGGGCGACCACTCGCGTGCGTCAGCCCGCCAGCGGCAGGTCGAGGGTGTGCTGGGTGTGGTCGCGCTTGACGGCGAGGTAGCGGGCGTTGGCCGCCGACAGGTGCACGCCGGTGGGCACGCGCTCGGTCACCGCGACGCCGAGGAGCTCGAGCTGCGCGGCCTTGTCGGGGTTGTTGCTCAGCAGCCGGACCCGGTCGGCGCCGACCGCGGCCAGCATCTGGACGGCGGCGGTGTAGTCGCGCTCGTCCTCGCCGCGGCCCAGCGCCCGGTTGGCCTCGTAGGTGTCGAGGCCGGCGTCCTGCAGGGCGTAGGCGTCGAGCTTGGCGTAGAGGCCGATGCCGCGGCCTTCCTGGCGCAGGTAGAGCAGGAACCCGCCGGCATCGGTGATCCGCTCGGCCGCCTCGCGCAGCTGCGGGCCGCAGTCGCACCGCTGCGACCCGAAGACGTCGCCGGTGAGGCACTCGCTGTGCGGGCGGACCAGCGGCGCCTCGCCCCCGGCCGCCGACCGGGCGAGCGCCGCCCGCCAGTCGCCGAGCCCGAGCAGCAGGTGCTCGCGGCCGTCGACGAGCCCGTCGAAGGTCAGCACCTCCGCCGTCGTGGCGTACCCGTCGGCGAACTCCAGCGGCACCGTCACGCGGGTGCGCACGGTGGCGGCGGGCGCCGGGGAGAGCACGTCCGGGCCGAGGGAGAGGGTCATCGCGACCTCCGGATCACTTGTACCTACAAGTGACACCCTACCGCCCAGATGTTGAAGCGACAAGTGACCGGGGGGACGATGGCGGCGTGGAACCCCGGTGGCTCAGTGCCGACGAGATGACGGCGTGGGTGCGGCTGGTCGCCGTCGTGGAACTGCTGCCAGGCGTCCTCGACGGCCAGCTGCGCCGGGACGCCGGCCTGACCCACTTCGACTACTTCGTGCTCGCGATGCTGTCGGAGGCACCGCGCCGGACGCTGCGCATGACCGAGCTGGCCACCCGCACCAACGCCACGCTCCCCCGTCTGTCCCACGTCGTGCGCCGGCTGGAGGACCGCGGCCTGGTCGAGCGGAGCCCGTGCCCCTCCGACGGGCGGGCCACCAACGCGCGGCTCACCGACGACGGCTGGGCCACGGTGCGGGCCACCGCGCCGGGTCACGTGGCCACGGTGCGCGAGCACGTCCTCGACGCGCTCAGCCCCGAGCAGGTCGGCCAGCTCGCCGAGATCGCCGGGGCGCTGCTCGGGCGGCTCGACCCCGACGGGCGGCTGGCCGCCGTCCACGGCACCGCCGCGCCCGGCCGGTGACCGCTCAGCCGGCGACGCGGGTGGCGAAGCCGGTGTAGTCCACGACGAGGCCGTCGTCGTCCACGCTCAGCTCGAACGCGCCGTGCGCCGGGTCGGCGTACTCCCACCGCCGCGGGCCCAGCCGCCGGTAGGTCTGCTCGACCCGGGTCACCCCGAGCGCCGGGACGTCGACCCACGCCACCGGCGAGGTCACCTGCCGGCCCACCTCCAGCGCGGCGAGCCGCCGGATCGGGAAGGTGTTGGTCAGCGGGGTGGCGGCGACGTCGACGTCGACGCAGCCGTCGAACTCGGGCGCCCGGACGCCGTCGCGCGTCCAGCGGCGGTCGTCGTCGGCGGTCAGCCGCAACCGGCGCTCCCCGTCGGCGGACACCGCGGTGACCTCGACCGCCCGGGTCGACCACGCGCCGTCGAGCTCCACCCGGAACGCGCAGCTCAGCAGCGTCGACGGCCCGGCCAGCACCTCCGTGCCGTGGACCAGCCACCCCTCGCCGCGCCGCTCGACCCGGGCCAGGCTGTGCCCGCGCTCGTCGTCGCTGCGCCGCCACGCCACCACCCGCGGACCCACGCGGGCAGGCTAGGCGCGGCTGCCGGCGGCGACCGGGAACGGGGCCGTCCGCTGCGGGCCGTGTGTGGCCGGAGGGGCCCGGGTAGTGCGCCGCCGAGTGGCACACCACCGAGACCAGGGAGAGCTGCGATGACCGTCCCCGACACGACCACCCGCGACGCCGCCACCGGCACCCGCGACATCAAGTCGCACGAGTCGACCAGCTTCGCCGACCTCGGCAAGGAGATGTGGTCCTACCTCACCGGCAAGGGCGCCGCGATCAACTACGAGTTCGTCGACATGACCGTCGAGGTGCCGCGCGAGACCGGCCCGGACTCCCCGCGCGCCACCTGGAAGCTCAACGGCACGCTGCGCATCACCACCGCCGAGAACGCCAGCCGGGGATGACCCCGGAGGGCGACCCGCGGCTCGAGGTCACCGCCGACCTGTCGATCGAGGTCGACGGCGTCCCGCTGCGGGTGCGCGCGTCGGGGTCGGAGATCACGGCCTCCTCCCCCGACGTCCGCCGGCTGTTCTCCGCGGTGCGGGTGGCCGGCGGGGCGGCCACGCAGGGCCCTCCGGGCCGCGCGGAACTCGCCCGGGTGGCCGACACGCTGGCCGACCGGGGCCTGACGGCGCGGCTGGACGGCCCCGGCGGGCGGGTGCTCAGCCTCGGGGCCGACGTCGACTCGCCGGCCGGCTCCGCGCTGGTCGGCACCCGGCACGCGCGGGTGCACCCGGCCGGCACGCTGCTCGGCGCCGGGCCGGCCGCCCCGGTCGCGGCGCTGGCGCTCGTGGCGCTGGTGCTGCTGGCCCGCCGGCGCCGGCGGTAGCCCGCCCGCCCCGGCCGCCGTCCCGCCCGGTGGGACGGCGGCCGGGGCGCGCTCCGCTCAGGCCGTGCGGGCCTCCTGCCACAGGTCGATGCCGGCGTCGACGGCGTGCTGGTCGATGCGGGCGAGCTCGTCGTCGGAGAAGTCGAGCCGGTCGAGCGCGGCCACGTTCTGCTCGAGCTGCGCGACGCTGCTCGCGCCGACGAGCACGCTGGTCACCCGCGGGTCGCGCAGCGCCCAGGCCAGCGCCATCTGCGCCAGCGACTGCCCGCGCTCCTGCGCCAGCCCGTGCAGCGCCCGCACGTGCGCGAGCGTCTGCTCGGTGAGCAGGTCGGTCGACAGCGACTTGCCCTGGCTGGCGCGCGAGCCCTCGGGGATGCCGGACAGGTACTTGTCGGTGAGCATCCCCTGCGCCAGCGGGGAGAAGGCGATGCACCCGGCGCCGACGTCGGCGAGGGTGTCGAGCAGGCCCTCGGTCTCGATCCAGCGGTTGAGCATCGAGTAGCTGGGCTGGTGGATCAGCAGCGGCGTGCCGAGGTCGGCGAGGACGGCCGCTGCCCGCGCGGTGTCCTGCGGCGAGTACGACGAGATGCCGGCGTAGAGCGCCCGCCCCGACCGGACGGCGGTGTCGAGCGCCCCCATCGTCTCCTCGAGCGGCGTGGTCGGGTCCGGGCGGTGGGAGTAGAAGACGTCGACGTAGTCGAGGCCCATCCGCCGCAGCGACTGGTCGAGGCTGGCCAGCACGTACTTGCGCCCGCCGCCGCCCTGCCCGTACGGACCGGGCCACATGTCGTAGCCGGCCTTGGACGAGATCACCAGCTCGTCGCGGTACGGGCGGAAGTCGTCGCGCAGGTGGCGGCCGAAGTTGGTCTCCGCGCTGCCGTAGGGCGGCCCGTAGTTGTTGGCCAGGTCGAAGTGGGTGATGCCCAGGTCGAAGGCCCGCCGCAGCACGTCGCGCTGCCGGTCCAGCGGGACGTCGTCGCCGAAGTTGTGCCACAGCCCGAGACTGATCGCCGGCAGGTCCAGGCCGCTGCGGCCGGTCCGTCGGTAGGTCATCGAGTCGTAGCGGTCATCGGCGGCGGCGAAGGTCATGCCCCGATCCTGCCCGGGTCCCCTGCTTCCGAAGCGCGCCGGACGCGAGGAGGATGCCCGGCGCGGGGGCCTGTCCGCCCGACCCGGAAGGAGGGGCGCGATGCCCTTCTTCGACGGCTGCCGCGGCCGCGTCCACCACACCGCCTGGCTCCCCGACGGCGAGGTCCGCGCCGTCGTCGTCCTGCACCACGGCGACCTCGGCGAGCACCTGGGCCTCTACGAGCCGCTCGGACGGCGGCTGGCCGCCGGCGGGATCGCGGTGCACGCCCTCGACGCCGCCGGCCACGGGCGCAGCGACGGCGAGCGCGACCTCACGCTCAGCCGCGACGACCAGGCCGCCGACGCCGGCACGCTGGCCGGCCTCGCCCGCGCGCGGCACCCCGGGCGGCCGCTGGTCCTGGTGGGGCACTCGGGCGGCGGCGTCGCCCTCCTGCTGCTCGCCCAGCGGTCCCCGGAGGTGGCCGAGGCGCTGGTCGTCTCGGCGCCGCCGGCCGCCCCGGTGCCGCTCATCGAGGCCCTGCTCGCGGAGGACACCGCGGAGGTCGAGCCGCCCGACCCCGCGGAGGTGTTCAGCACCCACCCGGCCTACCTGGAGGCGTTGCGGACCGATCCGCTGGTGCACCGCGGGCCCGTGCCGCGACAGACCCTGGAGGCGGTGGCCCGGTCCTGGTCCGCGGTGGCGGCGGGGCTCGCCGAGGGGCGGCCGGCCGTCCCGGTGCTGGTGCTGCACGGTGGAGCCGATCCGGTCGTCCCGGTCGAGAACTCGCGCGCGCTGGCCGCCCGGCTGCCGCAGGCGACGCTGCGGGTCTTCCCCGGCGACCTGCACGACGTCCTCAACGAGCACGACCGCGACCGGGTGCACGACGTCGTGGCGGAGTTCGTCCTGGCCCAGGTGCACCCGGCCGTGCGGGCCTGAGCGCCGACCCCGGGCACGGGTGCGCGTCCGGCCGGATCTAGCGTGCGCGGGTGCCCACCTCCCCCGCCGCCCCGTCCTCGCCCCAGGCCCGCACCGGCAGGGGCGTCGTCCTGGTCACCGGGGCGAGCTCCGGGCTCGGCGCGGAGATGGCGCGGCAGTTCGCCGCCCTCGGCTGGGACCTCGCGCTGTGCGCGCGGCGCACCGACCGGCTCGACGCCCTCGCCGGCGAGATCCGCGCCGGCACCGGCCGGCGGGTGGAGACGGCGGCCCTCGACGTCACCGACCCCGACGCCGTCCCCGCGGTGTTCCGCCGGTTCGAGGATGCCTTCGGCGGTCTGGACCGGGTGGTGGTCAACGCCGGCGTCGGCGGCGGCGCCCCGCTGGGTACCGGGCAGGCGGCGGTCAACCGCGAGACGGCATTGACGAACTTCGTCGGCGCGCTGGCGCAGTGCGAGGCGGCGATGGAGGTGTTCCGCCGGCAGCGCCGCGGCCACCTGGTGCTGATCAGCTCGATCTCGGCGCTGCGCGGGATGCGGCGGTCGATGACGGTCTACGCGGCGACGAAGGCCGGTGTGGCCGCGCTCGGCGAGGGGCTGCGGTCCGAGCGCGTCCCGGGCGTGGACGTGACGGTGGTCTACCCCGGCTACATCCGCTCGGAGATGAACGAGGGCGTCGCCGGCACCCGGCTCATGACCGACACCGAGCCGGGCGTGCGCGCCGTGGTCGCGGCGGTCGAGGCGCGAAAGGCGAAGGCGTACGTGCCGGCCTGGCCGTGGGTGCCGATCGGCGCGGCGCTGCGCGTGCTGCCGCTGTCGGTGGTGCGGCGGCTGACGTGAACGTCCCGCCCGACGCGGCCGCGGGCGGGCAGCACGAGCCGCAGGTCGAGGGTGTGGCCGGGCTCCCCGACGACGTCAGCCCAGGCAGCGACGGCCTGGTCCGGGTGGCGATCCCGAGTGCGACGGGGTGGTGAGTGCCGGGCTGCATGGGGCGACCTCGCGGTGCCGGAGCCCTTCGAGCGGAACTGACGAGACCCGGCCCGAGGTGCTGCCCGCGCGGTTGCTCACGGAGCGCCGCGCCCCTCAGAACGGTGGCGGGTCGTCCGGGTCAGGTGGTCGGGCCGGTCCGGTGTCTGCCGGTGGCAGGTCGGGGTTCCGCGGTCGTGGTCGCAGGCCCGGTGGGCGGGTGGTTCGGGTGATGCCCGACGGGGTGGTGACGGTGAGCGTCCCGTCGTCGCTGAGGTGGAAGCGCCAGCCGCGGGCGAAGGTCTTCACCCGGTGGTGGCTGCGGCACAGGCAGCACAGGTTGGCGCAGTCGGTCGGCCCACCGTGGGCGTGGGGGAGGACGTGGTCGGCGTCGGCCCAGCCGATCCGCTGCCCGCAGGTGGGCATCCGGCAGGTGCGGTCGCGGGTGCGCACGAACGCCTGCTGCGCCGCCGAGGGCGCGTAGCCGTCCCGGCCCGCCGGCCGGTCGAGCACCGCGCACCCGCAGTCGCCGGTCCCGTGCTCGTCCGGGTGGTCGGGGCAGCCGCGGGCGGCCAGCCGGCGCAGCCGGTCCAGCGTCGCCGTGGCGCGCAGGCTGCCGTCATCGTCGGTCAGCGCGACGGTGACCGTTCCGCCCTCGGGCTCCTGCACGCCGAGCGCGTCGAGCTGGCGCAGCAGTTCGCGCAGGTGGGCGGCGGTGATCGGCAGCCCGTTGACCTCCCCGGCCTGCTGGGTGCGGCCGGCCAGCGACGCCAGCGTCGCGACGATCTGCAGGTGCGCGGTGACGGCCGGCCCGGCCTGCCAGGGGCGCTGGATCAGGTCGGCGAACACGACCGTGCGCAGCTGCCCGATCGGCCGCGGGTCGCCGTCGGCCTTCAGCATCCGGGCCAGCGCGTCGACGGTCGCGTGGCAGGCCGCGGCCACGTCGGTGGGCAGGTCGGCGGCCAGCGTGCTCATCCCGGCCGACGCCGACGGGTACATACGCACATCGGCCTGTCGTTCGGCGGTCCTGCGCCGCTCGTCGATGGCGTCGGCGTCGGCTTCCAGCAGCAGCTCCAGGGCGCGCTTCTTGACCTTGCCGACGGTCAGCTGCGCCGCCTCGGGCAGCACCGCGGCCTCGATGCGGCGGGCCAGGGCCGGGTCGGTGTGCTGCAGCACGTCGACCAGCGCCCGCGCGCGGGCCTCGTCCAGCTGACCGGCCGCGAGCGCGGCCCAGGTGGCGGGCAGCCGTTCGCGGTAGGTGAAGGCGCGGGTGGCCAGGTGGTTGGCCGTACCCCGGCCGCAGTTGAGCACCAGGGCCAGCTCGGCGGTGAAGAACTCCGACACCCCGGGCAGCTCGGTGTCCGGCGCCCACGACCCGCGGCGCCTGGCGCCCGGGGTACCGGGGGGCGGGTCGTCCTCGTCGGGGCTGTCGTCGGCCAGGGCGAGGACGAGTTCGGCCTCGTAGGCGGCGTCCATGGCCTTGCGGGCCTGCAGGCGCTGCAGCTCGGCGGCCTTCTGCTCCCGCGACAACAGGCCGACCGGCAGCCGAGAGATCTCCGGTGGTCGGGCAGCGAGCAGGTCGAGGAGGTCGCCGACCGGCGGCGACTCGACGTCCTCGACCTCCTGCACGACCCCGAACCTACGGGCGGGGTACGACAGTTTCGCAGGTCAGAACGTCGCGCACGTGGTGCGGGCCGTCCTCCTCGGTCGGATGCAGAGGCGGCCGGCGACCACGGCGGCGACCTCGCAGGGGCCGGCCTGGTCCTCGGAGCCGGCGTCAGCGGGTGGGCGTGCACCGCCCGCTCGACGAGGGTCACCCTCGCTCGCGCACCCGGACACCGGTCACGCGGGAGAGGCCCCGCCCAGGTCGACGTCGGCAGAGGCGACCGTGCCGGTGCTGCGGCCCGGCGCGGCCGAGAAGTTCCAGTACAGGTTGGTGTGCGCGACGACCTGCTCGGGCGGCGGCGCGCCCCACTGCGACTTGTCGCCGCAGGTGTGCGCGTCGCCGACCAGGACCGTGTCGTAGCCGCGGACCAGGGCGCCGTGCAGGGTCGAGCGGATGCAGGCGTCGGTCTCCGCGCCGGTGACCACGAGCCGGCCGACACCGAGACCGGCCAGCACCTGCTCGAGGTCGGTGGCCTCGAACGAGTCGCCGAACTGCTTCTCCACCCGCGGTTCGCCGTCGGCCGGTGCGAGCTCGGGGACGATCTGCCAGCCGTCGCTGCCGCGGGCCAGCTCCTCGTCGTCGTGCTGCACCCAGACGACGGGGACCCGCTCACCACGGGCGCGCTCCACCAGTCCGGCGATGGTGGCCACCACCTCGTCGCGGGCGTGCGCCCCGCCGACCACGCCGTTCTGCACGTCGATGACGAGCAGTGCGCTGTGGGGCCTGTCGTGCAGCGTGGTCATGCGTCCTCCCGGGTGTCTGTGATCGCCACCACCCTGGCACGGACCACCGACGATCCCCCGGTCGGCGCAGGGTCCACGGCCGTTGTCGGTCACGGTCCTCCCGGCGTACCGTGCGCCGCACCCGAGGGGCTCCTGCCCGGGGCTCCGGTTCCACGTGGGGGGAACGATGAGTCCTCGTCGTGTCGCGGTGGTGCTCGCCGTCGCGCTCAGCAGCCTCTTCCTGGTGGCGTCTCCCGCGTCGGCCCAGCCGCCGCCCGGGGTGACCTGCGACCTGCCGGAGTCCGACGCCGAGGCACTGGTGATCCTCAACGCGTACTACCCCAACCGGTACACCTGGACCGACAGCCAGCTCACCGCTGCGGTGAAGGCGGCGCCCAACGTCGATCCGGCCTTCGTCGACGCCATCCAGCGGGCCATCACGAGTTGGGGCGACGTGCTGGACGAGTGCTTCGACGGCGCGATCACCCTCACCGACGTGACCGACCTCGGTGCCGCCGCCCAGCGCGCCGCGGACATCACCGTGCACTACGTGCCCTACGCCGGCGGCAACGTCTTCGGCGGCATGGCCGTCTGCGGTGTCAGCTCGTGCCCGAACGTGCTGGTCCGCTCCGAGTTCGCCCCCGGGATCCCGGTCGCGGACTACACGCCCGGCTACGTCTACTACGTCGCGCTGCACGAGCTCGGTCACGCCCTCGGGCTCGGCCACGCCACCAACCTGACCGAGAGCATGGATCTCATGGGCTACGAGTGGATCCGCAGGGCACCCGACCCGGTCTTCTCGCAGTGCGACATCGACGCCCTCGCCTACATCTGGTCGTGGGCGCTCACCGGCGGGACGCCGCCGGGGCCGGGCCCCAGCGCCCTCGAGCCCACGTTCGACTGCGACGGAGCCTGACCGACAGGGCAGGGACCACCCGGGTCACCGGGTCGTGTACGGCCCGGTCGACTCCGCGTGGTAGCCCTTCGCGCCGACGGCGATCGCCAGCTCGCTGCGCGGCGGGCGGCCCGCGGCGAGCAGGTCGAGGGCGGCGCGGAAGTCGTACCGCGGCGTCCAGCCCAGGTCGGCCCGAGCGGCGGCGTTGACGTACACCCGGTCGATCGAGGGGAACAGCCGCCAGCCCAGCCGCGCGTACAGCGCGGGCGCGTCGGGGAAGAGCCGGGCGACGACGGCGGGCGCGTCGGCGCGCAGGGCGGCGAGGTCCTCGCGGCGGAACGGCGTCGTCGCGCTGACGACGTAGCGGCCGAACCCGAGCGCCGGGGCCCGGTCGAGGGCGGCCCGGTGCGCCGACACGACGTCGGCGAGGTCCACGCGCCGGGACAGCAGCTCGTTGACCTTGACGTTGTCGTCGTCGTAGGCGGTGCGGACGGCGTCGGCGTCGTCGCCCTCGGGGAAGAACCGGGAGGTGCGCAGCACGACGACGGGCAGGCCGGTGTCGCGGGCGAGGAGCTCGCAGAGGTCCTCGGCGGCGACCTTGGTGGCGCCGTAGACGTTCCGCACCCGCGGGGCCACCGCCTCGGTGATCCACGCGGCGGGCTCCCCCGGCGCCGGTGTCAGGGCGCGGCCGAACGCCGAGGTGGTGCTGGTGACCACCACCCGCCCCACGCCGGCGGCCACCGCCTCCTCGAGCACCGTCAGCGTGCCGGTGACGTTGGTGTCGACGAACGCCTGGCGGTCGTGCGTGCCGACGTGCGGCTTGTGCAGCGTGGCGGTGTGCACGACGGCCTGGGCCCCGGCCAGCGCCGCCCGGACGGCGGGCCGGTCGCCCACCGAGGCGACGACGTCGGTCCACGGCGAGGGCAGCAGGTCCAGGCCGACGACGTCGTCACCGGCGGCGCGCAGCACGCGGACCAGCGCCTCGCCGAGGTGTCCCGAGCTGCCGGTGACGACGACGCGCACGACGCCACCCTGGCACGGCCGGGGCCGGTCGGTCGGTCAGCGCGCTCCCCGTCCGGCACCGGTGGGCAGCGGTCCCGGCAGGGTGGCGGCCGAGCCGACGACGTGGTCGACGAGCCCGTACTCGACGGCCTCCTGCGGGGTGAACCAGCGGTCGCGGTCGGAGTCGCGCTCGATCTCCTCGACGGTGCGCCCGGTGTGCCGTGCCTGCAACTGGTCGACCTCGCGCTTGAGGCGGCGCAGCAGGTCGGCCTGGACGGCGATGTCGGACTGGACGCCGCCGATCCCGCCGGAGGGCTGGTGCACGAGGATCCGGGTGTGCGGCAGGGTGAACCGCTTGCCCGGCGTGCCGGCGGTGAGGAGGAACTGCCCCATCGAGGCCGCCATCCCGAAGGCGTAGGTGGCGACGTCGCAGCCCAGTGACCGCATGGTGTCGTAGACGGCCAGCCCGGCGGTGACCGAGCCACCGGGTGAGTTGACGTAGAGGTGCACGTCCCGGCGCGGGTCGTCGGCCGCCAGGAGCAGCATCTGCGCGCACAGCTGGTTGGCGACGTCGTCGTCGACCGCGGTGCCGAGGACCACGATGCGCTCCCGCAGCAGGCGGTCGAGGACGGCGTCCTGCAGGACGGGGGAACCGGTCGTCGTCATGGTGGGGACCTCCTGGGACCGTCGGGACCGGACGTCCCGCAGTCAATCGGGAGGTCCCCGGGAATGCGTCCCGAAATGGCCCGTTTCCGCCATTCGCGCAATTGTCGTGCCGACGGCTGAACGGTGTCACCAGGGCAGGCGGCGGCCGTCCCGCAGGAAGTCGCCGGTGGTCCCGCCGGGCGGCAGGTCGACGGCGCGCAGGACGCTGGCGGCCGCGTCCTCCGCCGAGCGGCCGCCGGCGCTGCGCGCGTCGGTCGCCACCCAGCCGGGGCAGACGGAGTTGACCGCGATCCCCTCGCGGCCGAGCTCGGCGGCCAGCATGCGGGTCAGCGCGTTGAGCGCCGTCTTGGCGACGCGGAACGCGGGCGCTCCCCCGCCCATGTTGGCCAGCGACCCCGCCTCGGCGGACACGTTGACGACCCGGCCGGCGGTGCTGCGCCGCAGCAGCGGCAGGAACGCCTGCGTGGCGCGCCAGGCGCCGAGCACGTCGACCTCCCACGCGCGCTGGACCACGTCGAGGTCCGCCGCGGCGGCGGTGCTCCGCACGTCGCGGGGGGCGGCGGCGTTGTTCACCAGGACGTCGACGCGGCCGTGGCAGCGGCGCACCTCGTCGGCGGCCCGGCTGCAGCTCGCCGGGTCGGTCACGTCGAGCCGGACGACGTCGACCCGGACGCCGTCGTGCACCCGGAGCTCCCGCGCGGCGGCCCACCCGAGGGCGAGGTCGCGCACCGCCATGACCGGGGTGTCGCCGCGCAACGCGAGCCGCCGCACCAGCTCGCGGCCGATCCCGCGGTTGGCGCCGGTCACCAGCACCACGGCGGGCCGGACGGGCGGGTGTCCCGGCCGGGCCACGGCCGATCCCGGGGCCACGGTGGGTCGTCCCTGCGCCACGGCCCCTCCTGCCCGCGCCCAGCCGGTCGCCGTCGGACGCTGCCAGTCCAGGACCTGTGGACCTGTCGGTCCAATGCCCGGCGTGATAGCACCTGGGCATGGACGTGCACCTGCGCGATCTCCGGTACTTCCTCGCGGTGGCCGACGAGCTGCACTTCACGCGGGCCGCGCAGCGGTTGTTCGTCTCCCAGCCGGCGCTCAGCCGCCAGATCCAGGTGCTCGAGCAGCACGTCCGCGCGCCGCTGTTCGCCCGCGGGCCGCGCGGGGTCACCCTCACCGCCGCCGGCCGCGCCCTGGTCCCCTACGCGCGGTCGACGGTCGCGACCTGGGACGAGGCGCAGTCCGCCGTCGCCGAGGCGGTCGCCGCCGACAGCCGGACGATCCGGGTCGGGATGAGCGTCGGCGTCGGCCGGGGGCTGATCCCGGCGGCGGTCGAGGTGTTCCAGCAGCGCCACCCGGGCTTCTCCGTCGAGTTCCAGCAGACGTCGTTCGACGACCGCACCGCCGGCCTGACCTCGGGCGCCACCGACCTCGCGTTCTGCTGGCTGCCGCTGCCGGAGGACAGCGGGCTGCGCCACCGGGTGCTGATCAGCGAGCAGCGGCACCTGGCCCTCCCCGTCAACCACCCCCTCACGGCGCGGGCCGAGCTGACGATGGCCGACCTGTACGACGAGCCGTTCCTCGCCCTGCCCGAGTCGAACGGCAGCCTGCGCGACTACTGGCTCGCCGTCGACGCGCGCCACGGGCACCCGGTGCGCATCGGCGCCGTGGTGCACGGGCCCGAGGAGGCGGTGGAGGCCCTCGGCCGGGGTCTCGGGGTCGCGCTGATCAGCGCCGGCAACGCGGAGATCTACCGCCGTCCGGAGTACGTCGTCCGTCCCGTCCGGGGGCTGCCGCCGGGTGAGCTGGCGATCGCCTGGCGGTCCGGCGACCCCCGCCCGGCGGTGCACGACTTCGTGCTCGCCTGCGTCGAGGCCGCCCGGCAGGTGCACCCCTCGGCGGCGCCGTCCGCCGGGGAGTCCGGCACGCCCACCGCCGCGGCCGGCTGAGCGGCCCGGTGCCGGCCGGGACGCCGGCCCGCGGTCACCACGGGATGCGCCGCCCGTCGCGGAAGAAGCCGCCGCTGGGCCCGTCGTCGGGGACGTCGACGGCGAACAGGACGCTGGCCGCGCCGTCGGCCACCGGGCGCCCGCCCGCGCCGCCCATGTCGGTGGCCACCCACCCCGGGCAGACGGCGTTGACCAGCACCCGGCGGCGGCGCAGGTCCGCGGCGAGCTTGACGGTGAGCATGTCCAGCGCGGCCTTGGACACCGAGTAGGCCGGCGCTCCCCCGGCGCTCCCCGTCTCGCCGAAGGACCCCGCGCCGCTGGAGACGTTGACCAGGCGACCGCCGGGCCGCAGCAGCGGGGCCAGCGCCACCGCCATCCGCCAGGCGCCCACCACGTTGACCGCCAGCGCCTCCTCGACGACGCGCAGGTCGGCGTCGGCCGCGCTCTGCCAGGTGTCGTAGTGGACGGCGGCGTTGTTGACGAGCACGTCGACGCCGCCGTGCTCGGCCGCCAGCCAGGAGGCCAGCGCCGCGACGCTGCCGGGGTCGGCGACGTCGAGCTGCCGGACGACGACCGGGCCGGTCATCCCCCGGGCGGCCTCGTGCCCGCGGGCCTCGTCGCGGGCCCCGAGGACGGTGGTCACCCCGCGGGCGGCGAGCCGGGCGGCCACCTCCCGGCCGATCCCGCGGTTGGCCCCGGTGACGACCGCGACGCCGCTGGTCCTCACCGCGGCCCCGCGACCGGGTCGGGGGTCAGGGCCGCCAGCGCCGCCGTCCAGTCCGCCGGGCCGGCGGCCGGGTCGTCGAAGACCTCGAAGGTGACCGGCGCACCCCCGGGACGCAGCAGCAGGTGCACGCAGGCGTCCGCGACGGTGTCGCGGCTGGTGGTCCCGTCGCCGGTGTCGCCCTGCTCGAGCCGGACGCCGGTGGCCGGCTCGTCGGTCAGCCACCCGGGCCGGACGACGGCGTGGTCGGCGCCGCTGGCCCGCAGCGCCTGCTCGCCACGGGCGCGGGCCTCCGTCACGTGCGCCATGGCCGGGTGGGCCTGCGGCCGGGTGACGTAGATCTGGCTCACCAGCACCACCCGCAGGTCCCGCTCGGCCGCGGCGACGGCGAGGGCGGCGATCCCGCGGCTCATCACCGTCTCGGCCCCGGCCGCGTCGTAGGGCGGCTCGACGCACACCACGACCCCGTCGACGTCCGCGAGCGCCGTCGGCCAGGTGGCGGGGTCCCCGAGGTCCCCGACGATCGTCCGGACACCGGCGGCCGGCCGGGGCCGGCGGCTGAGGACCGCGACCGGCCGGCGGGCGGCGAGCAGCCGCTCGACCACCCGCCGGCCGGTGCGGCCGGAACCGCCGACGACGAGCGAGGTGCTCACGACGGCCGGGTCCCGGCGGTCGGCGCGGTCACGCGAGGTGCTCGGCGAAGTGGGCGCCGGCGAGGGACACCGCGCGGTCGACGTGCGCGCTGCCGTCGTAGAAGTGGAACTGGCTGCCCTCGCCCCAGTACTGGTCGATCGTCCCGCCGACCGAGACGGCGAAGCGGTGCGCCCCCTGGGGGATCGCGGCGTCCTCGCTGTGCACCAGCAGCACCGGCTGGTGCACCTGCGGCGCCAGGGCGATCGGGTCGTAGGTGAGCCACCCGGGCCAGGCCATGACGGCGAAGCGGTTGGGCCACGCGGGCACCGCCCCGCGCCGGGGGTTCTGGTAGAAGTCGACGTCGAAGGGCATGGCGGTCAGCGGGTCCCCGGCGCCCACCGCCGGCACGTAGGTCACCTCCCCGGTCGCCTCCGAACGGCTGCGCGCGCGGGCCGCGGCGGCCATCCGCATCGCCACGCCGTCCGCGCCGCCGTAGGTGTCCGCGACGATCCGCGCGTCGTGCAGCCAGGGCGCGACCAGCGCCAGCGCCCGCACCCGCGGGTCGGCGACGGCGTTGCTCACCGTGTACCCGGCCGACGCGCAGACGCCGAGCGCACCGATCCGCTGCGGGTCGACGACGTCGGTCCGGCCGGCCAGGTAGCCGACCGCGTCGCCGATGTCGCGGGCCTTGAGCGCCGGCGACTCGTAGTCGCGCAGCGCTCCCCCGCTGGCCCCGTAGCCGGTGTGGTCGAAGGCGAGGGTGGTGTGGCCCCGGGCGGCCAGCCGCGCGGCGTACCGGTCGGCCATCTGCTCCCGGACGCTGGTCCAGGTGCCGGTGACCACCACGCCGGGCAGGGGCCCGCCCGCGTCCTCCGGCCGGTACAGCACCCCGGCGAGCGGGACGCCGTGGGCGGGGAAGACGACGGCCTCGGCCGTCACGCCGTCCGCGCGCCGGCGCAGCTCGTCACGTGCTCGGGCCGGCGCGAGGTCCTCGCGCACGGGCATCGGCGGTGCACTGGTCATGCCACTCTCCACGGCGGGGGGAGGACGGTGCGGTGGCGGACCACCGAGGACACCGTCCACGGTGGCGCGCGGCCGGCGCGGCAGGCCAATACCGAACCCGATCGGCTCCCGCTATGCCGGTCGGCCGCCCGGCGTCCCGCGGTCGCGCCCCGTGCACCGGCAAGTGCCGCGCGCAGAACCGGTGACGGGACCCGGGGGTCTGCGCCACCATGTGCCGCCGCTGCGCCCCCCACCTCGTCGGAGACCCCCCATGCCCGCACCCTCCCTGCCCGGGGACCAGGTGATCGCCTTCGTCCTGCTGGACATCGCGATCATCCTGATCGCCGCCCGTGTCGTCGGCACGCTCGCCCTGCGGATCGGTCAGCCCCGCGTCGTCGGCGAGATCGTCGCGGGCGTCCTGCTCGGCCCCTCCCTGCTCGGCGCCACGACGTTCGTCTGGGACGACGCCCCCGCCTTCCTGGCGTGCGACCGGTCCCTGCCCGAGGGCGTGGCCCCGAGCATCAGCTCGTGCCTGTTCCCCGCCCAGGCGCAGAGCGGGCTGAGCCTCCTGGGCACGATCGCCCTGGTCCTGTTCATGTTCCTGGTGGGCCTGGAGCTCGACACCGACCGCCTGCGTGGCCGGGCCGCCGGCATCGTCACCGTCGCCGTCGGGGTCGTGGCCATCCCGGTCGCGCTGGGGTTCCTCATCGCGCCGGTCCTCTTCACCGACCGGTTCACCGGTGCCGGCGACCCGTCGCGGATCGGCTTCACCCTCATGGTGGGCGCGATGCTGGCGGTGACCGCCTTCCCGGTGGCCGCGCGCATCCTCCAGGAGAAGGGGCTGGCCACCTCCCCGCTCGGGATCGTCGGCATCGCAGCGGCGGCGCTGGTCACCATCCTCATGTTCCTCACGGTGGGTGTCGCCCGGGGCGTGGCCACCGGGGAGCCGTCGTCGTCGCACCTGTGGCGGCTGACCGGGACGCTGGCCTTCCTCGCGGCGATGTGGCTGGTCGTCCGGCCGGCACTGGCACGGGTGTTCCGTGGGGGCGAGGCGGGCGACCCGCTGAGCGGCACCCAGTTCGCCGTCGTCATGGGCACGGTCGTGCTGGCCGCGTACGCCGCCGACCGGATCGGCATCCACGCGCTCGTCGGCGGCTTCGTCGCCGGCCTGGTCGTGCCGCGCCACGCCGTCCTCACCACGGCGCTGACCTCCCGGCTCTCCGACGTGGCGATCGTGTTCCTGCTGCCGATCTTCCTGGCCTACAGCGGGCTGCGCACCGACTTCACCACGCTGACCTGGGCCGCACTGCCCGGCATCGCACTGTTCGTGGTCGTGGCGATCGTGGGCAAGTGGGGCGGTGCCCTGGTCAGCGGCCGCCTCGGCGGGCTGTCCTGGAGCGAGAGCAACGCGCTGGGGATCCTGATGAACTGCCGCGGCCTGATGGTGCTCGTCGCCGCCCTGGTGGCGCTCAACGCCGGGGTCATCAGCCCCCAGATGCAGGTCGGCGCGGTGGTCATGGCGCTGATCACCACCGGCATGACCGGCCCCCTGGTCGACCGGTTCCTGGGCCGCCCGGACCGGCAGCCGGCCAGCCGGGCCGTCGAGGTCGGCTGACCCCGCCGCGCCGCTCCGGCGCTGTCCCCGCACGGCACCGGCCCGGCCCCTCGACGAGGGACCGGGCCGGTGGCCCGTCCGGGCCGGTCGTCGGCGACGGCCCTTCGCCTCTGCCCACGCGTCCAGGTGGGCGGGAGGGTCGGCCCATGCGCCAGCAGCTGCGTTCCGTCCGAGCCGGGGTGCTCACGGCCCTCGGCGTCGTCCTGCTCGCCTCGTGCTCCGGCGACGACGGGGGTTCCGGGAGCGGCGGCGGGTCCGCCGCCGACACCCCGGCGAGCAGCTCCGCCGCGGAGGACTCGGCGGCCGGGGACGACTTCTGCACCCAGGCCGAGGACCTCGACCAGCGGGTCGAGACGGCGCTGGACGAGTCCGGCGGCGGGGACTCCATCCCCGACGTGTTCCGGCAGCTCGCCGAGGAGATGCAGGGCATCAACGCGCCGGAGGCCATCGCCGCCGACTGGGACACCATGCGCAGCGGGCTGGAGCGGATGGCCGACGCGGTGGCCGACCTCGACCTCGGCGACGCCGACTCCGTGGCGGCCCTGGAGGACGCCGGCAGCGGGCTGGAGGCCGCGAGCGACAACGTCGACACCTACCTGAGCGACGAGTGCGGCATCGGCTGACCCGCGTCGACCGGTGCGGCGTCGGTCGTGTCGTGGGCGCGCGCGTGCGCCTGCTCCCGGGTGGGTAGGACGGGCCACGACGACCGGGCACCTCCTCCCGGCGCCACCGATCCGCAGGAGGCGACGTGTCGCCCTCTCGTCCCCCCGTCCCCGACGTCGACCGTCGCATCGTGGCCGCCTACCGAGAACTCGGCACCGCCCGCGACGACTTCCAGAACTCCCCGAGCGGCCGGGCCTTCGGCCTGTGCCAGGCGGCCCAGGACGCGCTCGACGCGTTGCTCGACCTGCGGCTCAGCCTCACGGCCGCCATCGCGCCGACGGTGGTGGCCACGGCCTGAGGGTGGGCACCTCGGGGTGCCTCCGGATCCCTGGCCTGGCGGGGCACCCACGCGCCGTGGACCCCGGGCAGCCGGCGCGGACGGCCGCCGACCGGCTGGACGCGCTCGCCCGTGAGATGCCACCGGCCCGGCCCCTCGGAGAGGGACCGGGCCGGTGGGCGACCGGGTCAGCGGCGGGGAGGCCCCGCCGGCCGGGTCAGCTGCAGCCGCTGGTGGAGCCGCAGCCCTCGCAGACGTAGCAGCTGCCGGCCGGGCGCATCTTCGTGCCGCAGGTCATGCACAGCGGCGCGTCGGTGACGTTGCCGGTGACCATCTCGAACAGCTCGGCCGAGGAGTGGGCCTCCTTGGCCGCCTCGGCCTTCGGCTCCGGCTTGGCCGGCGCCTCGGTCGGCACCGAGCCGCGCAGCGCCTCGACGTCGACCTCCTCCTCGACGACGGTGGCCGTCGACGCGGAGGTGTCGTAGCCGGCGACCTGGGCCGCCCGCTCCTCGGCGGTGAAGATGCCGAGGGTGGCGCGGGTGTCGACCGGCAGGTGGTCGAGCGCGAGGCGACGGAAGATGTAGTCCATCACCGACTGGGCGATCCGGATGTCCGGGTCGTCGGTCATGCCGGCCGGCTCGAAGCGCATGTTGGTGAACTTCTGGATGTAGGTCTCCAGCGGCACACCGTGCTGCAGCGCGATCGAGATGCCGATCGAGAAGGCGTCCATGACACCGGCCAGGGTCGAGCCCTGCTTGCCGAGCTTGAGGAACACCTCGCCGAGACTGCCGTCCTCGTACATCCCGGCGGTCATGTAGCCCTCGGCGCCGGCGACGCTGAACGACGTCGTCATGCTCTGCCGCTTCTTGGGCAGCCGGCGGCGCACCGGGTGCGAGGTCGTGGCGACCGGAGCCGCCTCGGCCTCGACCGGGGTCTCGGACTTCTTGGCCTTGGCGTCGGACAGCGGCTGGCCGACCTTGCAGTTGTCGCGGTAGATCGCCAGCGCCTTGAGGCCGAGCTTCCAGCCCTGGAAGTAGATGTTCTCGACGTCCTCGACGGTCGCCGTCTCCGGCATGTTGACCGTCTTGCTGATGGCGCCGGAGATGAACGGCTGCACCGCGGCCATCATGCGGACGTGGCCCATCGGGGAGATGGCCCGCTCGCCCATGGCGCAGTCGAAGACCTCGTAGTGCTCCGGGCGCAGGCTCGGGGCGTCGACGACGTGGCCGTGCTCGGCGATGTACTCGACGATCGCCTCGACCTGCTCGTCCTGGTAGCCGAGGCTCTTGAGCGCCCGCGGGACCGTCTGGTTGACGATCTGCATGGACCCGCCGCCGACCAGCTTCTTGTACTTGACCAGCGAGAAGTCCGGCTCGATGCCGGTCGTGTCGCAGTCCATCATGAAGCCGATGGTGCCGGTGGGGGCGAGCACCGAGGCCTGCGCGTTGCGCCAGCCGTTGTCCGCGCCGACCTCCAGGCACTCCTGCCACTGGGCGGTGGCCGCCCGCAGCACGTCGGCGTCGTCGGCGCCGACCGGGCGGATGGCGTCGTTGGCCGCGGCGTGCTTGCGCATGACGCGGGCGTGCGCGTCGGCGTTGCGGGCGAAGCCCTCGTAGGGGCCGACGATGCCGGCCAGCTCGGCCGAGCGGCGGTAGGCGGTGCCGGTCATCAGCGAGGTGATCGCCGCGGCGAGGGTCTGCCCGCCGCGCGAGTCGTAGGCGTGGCCGGTGGCCATCAGCAGCGCGCCGAGGTTGGCGTAGCCGATGCCCAGCTGCCGGTAGGCGCGGGTGGTCTCCCCGATCGGCTCGGTCGGGAAGTCGGCGAAGCAGATGGAGATGTCCATCGCCGTGATGACCAGCTCGACGGCCTTGACGAAGGTCCGGGCGTCGAAGGTCCCGTCGTCCTTGAGGAACTTCATGAGGTTCAGCGACGCCAGGTTGCACGAGCTGTTGTCCAGGCTCATGTACTCCGAGCAGGGGTTGGACGCGTTGATGCGGCCGGTCTCGGGGTTGGTGTGCCAGTCGTTGATCGTGTCGTCGTACTGGATGCCGGGGTCGGCGCACTCCCACGCGGCCTGGGTGACCTTGCGGAAGAGCTCCTGGGCGTCGACGGTCTCGATCACCGAGCCGTCGAGGCGGCCGCGCAGGCCGAACGGCGTGCCGTCCTCGACCGCGCGCATGAACTCGTCGGAGACGCGGACGGAGTTGTTGGCGTTCTGGTACTGGACGCTGGTGATGTCCTTGCCGCCGAGGTCCATGTCGTACCCGGCGTCGCGCAGCGCACGGATCTTGTCCTCCTCGCGCGCCTTGGTCTCGATGAACTCCTCGATGTCGGGGTGGTCGATGTCGAGGACGACCATCTTGGCCGCGCGCCGGGTGGCGCCCCCGGACTTGATCGTCCCGGCGGAGGCGTCGGCGCCGCGCATGAAGCTGACCGGGCCGGAGGCGGTGCCGCCGGAGGACAGCAGCTCCTTGGACGAGCGGATGCGGGAGAGGTTCAGGCCGGCGCCGGAGCCGCCCTTGAAGATCAGCCCCTCCTCCCGGTACCAGTTGAGGATCGAGTCCATCGTGTCGTCGACAGCGAGGATGAAGCAGGCGCTGACCTGCTGCGGCGCCGGCGTGCCGACGTTGAACCACACCGGCGAGTTGAAGCTGAACACCTGGTGCAGCAGCATCCAGGTCAGCTCGTGCTCGAAGACCTCGGCGTCGCCCTCGCTGGCGAAGTAGCCGTGCTCGCGGCCGGCGGCGCCGTAGGTGAGCACCACCCGGTCGATGAGCTGGCGCAGGCTGGTCTCGCGCTGCGGGGTGCCGACGGCGCCGCGGAAGTACTTCGTGGTGACGATGTTGGTGGCGTTGATGCTCCACTCGGCGGGGAACTCGACGCCGCGCTGCTCGAAGTTGATCGAGCCGTCACGCCAGTTGGTCATGACGACGTCGCGCCGCTCCCAGACCACCTCGTCGTAGGGGTGCACCCCGGCGGTCGTGTAGACCCGCTTGATCTTCAGGCCCTTCCCCCGGGTCGGCGCCTTGACGGCCCGACGCGTACGGCCTGCCGGGCGGTCCTCGATCTCGGTCACGAGCTCTCCCTCGGTGAGTGGTCCGGGCGGCTGGGGAAGAGAGCCACCCTGTTCCTAGCGGTTGGTGCTGACGGTTTCTGGGGTGGTGCTGAGCGGGTGGTGCCGATCGGGCCGGCGACGCTGCCGGCCGGTGGTCAGGTGCCGGACGTGCCTGCGGCGCTCGCCGGGCCGCGTCCGCCGCGACGGCGCGGCGGCGGGTCGAGCTGCATGCCCGGCAGCGGCGGCGTGCCCCCGGTGTGGTGCCGCGCCCGGAGCTCGGTGATCTCCTTCTCGAAGTCCTCCACCGAGGTGAAGGCCCGGTAGACGCTGGCGAAGCGCAGGTAGGCGACCTCGTCGAGCTCGCGCAGCGGGCGCAGGATCGCCAGGCCGACCTCGTGGCTGGGCACCTCGGCCACCCCGCTGGCGCGGATGGCGTCCTCCACCTGCTGGGCGAGCTGCTGGAGCTGGTCCTCGTCGACCGGCCGGCCCTGGCAGGCCCGGCGCACGCCGGCGACGACCTTGGAGCGGTTGAACGGCTCGCTGACCCCGCTGCGCTTGACGACGGCGAGGACGGCCTCCTCCACGGTGGTGAAGCGGCGGCCACAGGCGGGGCACGAGCGGCGGCGCCGGGTGGTGGCTCCCTCGTCGGCCTCGCGCGAGTCGATCACCCGGCTGTCGGGGTTGTGGCAGAACGGGCACCGCACTGCGGTTCACCTCCCTCCGCGGACGGGTTCGGTACCGGTGACCCGGTGCCGGGTGGGGCGTGTCGACGGGCCGCCGGGTGCTCCGGGCACCCGGTCCGCCGACCCCTGCTGTGGACCTCTGGTGTGGACCCCTGCTGTGGACCTCTCTGGGGACATCCGGTGGACGCCCCGGGGAGAACCTGAGGACGGACCTGTGGAGGACCTCAATCGGGGAACTACTAGATGTAGGGGGACCGTAGGCCCGGCTCCACTACATCTGCAAGTCGACACCGGGCGTGTCTCTTCCGCCGAGACCTGCTCGTGACCTCCTGGTGACCACGCGCGAGCAGGTCTCCCACCGGCCACACGACACGCCGCGACCGCCCGCGTGTCGGCGCGCACGGGACCGGACACGGGTGTACGGACCGGCTGCGGAGGTCGCCGGATCCCGCCGGAGCGGCCCACGGGAGCAGGACCGGCGACCCGGTGGACGGTGCCCGGGGCAGCTGCCGGCCGGGCGCGGGCTCGGTGGAGGCGGTGCTGGGTGAGGGCTGGTGCCGGGCAGGCGCGGAGCGCCCGGACCGGCGGAGCTCAGACCGGCGGGCGGACCGCCGGACGACCACCCCGGGCGTTCGGCACGAGGTCGCCGAGCCGGATGGGCCGGGTGAGCAGGTCGGGCTCCCCCGCCGGCACGACCGCCAGTCCCGGGCCGGGGACGACAGCCGACCCGGGGGCCGCCTCGCCCCCTGGGCCGGCGACGACGGCGGGCATCTCGGTCGTGACCGCGCGGTGGCGGCCCGACCCGGCGCCGGCGGGTGCGCGGTGCCGGCCGGCCCCGCCCGCACCGACGGCGGGCTGCTCGGCGGTCGCGTCGGCGCCGTGCCGCCGGAACCGGCGGGGGCGCAGAACCGGACCCCCGACGGAGACGACCGCAGCCGTGGCGGGCACCGCCGCGACCGCGGGCACCGCCGCGACACCGGGCACCGCCGCGAGGGCTGGCATCGCAGCGGTGGCGGGCGCGTCCGCCGGGGCGGGCGCGGCCGCGGGTGCGGCGTCGGCTGCCGGCGCGAGCGTCAGGCGGCGCTCGGGCAGCCGGACCGCGGTCAGCTCCACCCAGGTCCCGGCGCCCTCGACGACCCCGGGAACCTCCGCCCGCAGCCGCACCCAGACCTCGCAGGCGCCGCTGTCGTCGTGCCGCCAGCCGAGCATCGCACCCGGCACCCAGGCGCCGTCCACGAGCACCTCGACGTCCTGCGGCGACCCGAAGGACACCGCCGCCCTGCTGTTCACGGCTGCTGACACGCCCCTCACCGTATGTGTTGATCCGAGATCGGTGCGTGAGCGACCGGGGACCGATGGTTGACGAACCGTCGAGGACGCTCTCGTCACTTCTCCGGGCGGCCCTCGGTGGCCGTCCCGTGTCCCCTCCGCCGGGTCAGGGGAGCCGGAGGACCTGCCCGGCGACCACCGCGGAACCCTCGAGGTCGTTGAGCGCCTCGATCGCGTGCACCACGGCGCGCACGTCCTGACCGTCGCCGGCGACCTCGTCGGCGATGGACCACACCGTGTCGCCCGGCTCGACGACGACGCTGCTCTCCCCGGCGAGCTGCAGGCCCTGCTGGGGAGCGAGGACCTCCCGGCCCAGGAGCGCGCCCCCGATGCCCGCGGCCAGGACCAGGGCGACGACCAGGCGCCGCCCGCGGCGGGTCAGCCGGAGGGGCGCCGGCGACGGGCCGGCCGCGCGCCGGACCGGCTGCGCGGACACCGGCCGCCCTCCGGGCCGGGCCGGGTCGCGGCGCGTGTGGCGCGCCCCCGCGGCGGGGCCGGTGGCGCGGGCGGCCGGCTCGGCCGGGAGGTCGGGCACCGGCCGCAGGTGACCGGCCACGCGCGGGCCGGCGCCGGGGAGCGGGGCCGGAGGTGCCGGGGGCGCCTGGCCAACGGGGCGCCCGGAGGTGTCGGGGCGCACCGGCCGACGGGTGGGAGCGGGGCCGCCCCCGGCACCGTCGGCGAGCAGCGGCCGCCAGGGCACCCGGACCGTCGCGTCGAACTCCAGCACTGCCTGGCGCACGCTGCCCATGACCACTCTCCTCGTCGACCCCATTGCATCGAACAGGCGTTCGATCGAACGTGTGTGCGATGTCTACCGCACGGCACCGACAGGAGCCAACCGACACCGCCCACCGGTTTCGAACACACGTTTGAAGTCCCGGTCCCGAGGCGCTACGGTCCGATCAGCAGCCGTCCGCCCGGCACCCGGCGGTCGATCCCGGCCGCACCGGCACCCGTCGGTCACCGACCGGAGGTCCCGGAGCCGGGGACGGGGCGGGACACGAGGGCCGTGGGGACACGGCCGGCGAGGAGGAGACGTGGCGGGCACCAGCGGGACCGGCCAGGGCACGCGCGGGAGCACCACCACCCGGCGGGGTGGCGGCCGGCGGGGCACCGACACCGCCGCCGAGGGGACCGGCACCCGGACCGGCGCGGTGCGCACCTTCCCCGACCGGGGTGAGGCCGGCGACGGGCTCACGCAGCGCCAGCGCCGGGTGCTCGAGGTCATCCGCGACTCGATCGAGCGCCGCGGCTACCCGCCCTCGGTGCGCGAGATCGGCGAGGCCGTGGGCCTGTCCTCGGCGTCGTCGGTCGCCCACCAGCTCTCCGTGCTGCAGAAGAAGGGCTGGTTGCGGCGCGACCCCAACCGCCCCCGCGCGCTCGACGTGCGGCTGCCCGGCGACACCGCGGCGGAGGCCGCACCGCCGGCCGCCGCGGCCGGCGACACCACCGCCCCCACGTACGTGCCGCTGGTCGGCCGGATCGCCGCCGGTGGCCCGGTCCTCGCCGAGCAGGCGGTCGAGGACGTCTTCCCGCTCCCCCGCGAGCTGGTCGGCGACGGCACCCTGTTCATGCTCCGGGTGGCCGGTGACTCGATGGTCGACGCGGCCATCTGCGACGGCGACTGGGTGGTCGTGCGCCAGCAGCCCACCGCCGAGAACGGCGAGATCGTGGCCGCGATGCTCGACGGCGAGGCCACCGTCAAGACCTACAAGCGCCGCGACGGGCACGTGTGGCTGCTGCCGCACAACCCGGCCTACGAGCCCATCCCGGGCGACGAGGCGACCATCCTCGGCCGGGTGGTCACCGTCCTGCGCCGCGTCTGACCCGCACCGCCCGGGACGCGCTCCCGGCCCCGCGGACCCGCCCCGGGTCGGCGGCGGCCGGGCTCCGCGACCTCGACCGGCCGGCGGTCCCGCGGCACGGCGGGCAGCCTCAGCCGGCCGGCGGTCCCGCGGCGCGGCCCCGGCGTACCCGGCCGGCGACCCACACCAGCACCGTGGCCACCCCGGCGGCGACCAGCCCCGCGGCGACCGGGGACACGCCGGTGCCGCCGTCGTCGAGGACGGCCGCCAGCGACGGGTCGGCCGCCGAGGACGGCGCCGGGGCCGCCGTCCCGGCGGGGATCGGCACGAGCGTGACGTCGCCCGGCAGCCCCTCGCCCGCCACGAGGAGCGCCGCGCCGTCGGCGGTGAACGACACCGCCTCCCCCTGCGGCGCCTCGGGCAGCGCGATGCGCACCGGTTCGCCCGCCAGGGCGGCCGGCACGTCCGAGCCGGTCAGCGGCCAGACGTAGGCGTCGGTGTAGGTGCGCAGCGCGATCCGGCTGCCGTCGCGGGCCACCGCGCCGCCGGTCACCAGGAGCTGACCGGCCCGCCCCACCGGGCCGCCCGGTGTCCCGGTCAGCGTGAACGCCACGCTGCCGACGTCGACCAGCGCCACCGTGCCGCCGTCGACGAGCGGCGCCGCGGGGCGGTAGACGCGGCTGGCACCGAGCACCTCCTTGGTCACCAGGTACGGCGTGCCGTCGGGGGCCACCAGGAGCGCCTCGGCGTCGTGCGGGCCGTCGGGGTAGGTGAGCCGGAAGAGCGCCGTGCCGCCGTCGGGGCGCAGGGCGATGAGGGCGACGGTCTCCCGGGTGGCGTTGTTGTCGCCGGTGTCGGCCAGCCACACGGTGCCGTCGGGACCGACGCCGAGGTCCTCGGGGTCGTAGGGGTCCAGCGGCGCGACGGTCTCGTCCACGACGCGGCAGGTCCCGTCGAGCACGGAGACGGCCACCTGCTCGCCGCCGTCGGCGATGGCCAGCAGGCGGTCCCCGACGTCGACGAGGCCGGAGAGCTCCGCGAGCCGGGGGTCGGTCACCTGGCAGCGCAGCGACGGCGCGCCCGGTTCCTCGGCGGCAGCGGGGAATGCGGGGCCGAGCGCGAGGGCCAGACCGGCGAGTGCGGCCACGGCCCACCCGGGGTGTGCCCCGGCGCTACGCGGGGGGACGGCCGGCTCGGGCACTGCCCCAGCGTGACAGAACGACTGCGTCGAGTGCGTGAACCACGCCCAGCAGCAGCACCCCCACCGAGGCGCCGACCGCCGCGTCGGTGACCCAGTGGAAGTCCAGGGACACCATGGCGATCCCGGTCAGCACCGGGCCCACGACGCTGAGCCACCACAGCGTCCGCTGCACGCCCGGGGCCAGTCGGTACTCGACCGCCAGCCAGTAGGCCACGCCCCACATGAGCACGGCGTTGGCCACGTGCCCGGAGGGGTAACTGGCCCCGTCGCGGTGGAAGAAGGACCCGGGGTAGGCCGGCGCGGTGCGGCCGGTGCCGTACTTGAACGCGTAGACCACGACGGTCAGCAGCGCGAGCGCGGTGAGCACCCGCAGCAGCGGCAGCAGGGTCCGCCGGCGGATGCACAGCCAGCCGACCAGCCCGGCCAGGACGATGAGGATGGTGCCGCGCCCGCCGATCTGGGTGACCGCCCAGACCGGCCAGTAGCCCGGGGAGTCCCGCAGGTCCCACGCGCTGACGACCTCGGAGACCTCCAGGTCGAGCCGTTCGAGCACGCCGCGGTTGAGCAGGTCGACGGTGACCGCCGTGGTGACGACGAACGCCACGAGCAGCAGCCACCAGGACGGGCGCCCGGCGGTCACGACGGTGCGGACGGGAGCCGACGGGTCGCCGTCGGCCGGTGCTCCCCTCCCGCGTCGTACCACGCCGCTGGTCACGCGGTCACGGTACCGGGCCGTGACCCGCCCGTGACCTCGCCGCAGGGAGACGGCGAGCCGCCCGGGTGACCGGCGGGGAGCCGGTCCCCCGGGCGGGGGACGGAGGAGCGCCGGTCAGCCGACCGGTGCGGCGAACCGCTCGAGCGCGGCGGCCAGGCCGCCGTCGACGCGCGCGGTGAGCCGGGTGCCCTCCGCCTCGTGCTGCTCGCTGAGGACCTCGCCGTCGCGGTGGACGCGGGCCACCAGGTCGCCGCGGTCGTAGGGCACCAGCACCTCGACCTCGACGTCGGGGTGCGGCAGGCGGGCGGCGACGACCTCGCGCAGCTGCTCGATGCCCTCGCCCGTCCGCGCCGAGACCCACACCGCACCGGGCAGCGCCCGGCGCAGGGTCAGCACGTCCTCCTCGGTCATCGCGTCGACCTTGTTGACGACGATCAGCTCGGGCACCGCCGCGGCGTCGATCTCGCGCAGCACCACGTGCACCGCGTCGATCTGGCCGAGCGGGTCGGGGTCGGAGCCGTCGACGACGTGCAGCAGCAGGTCGGCGCCGGCCACCTCCTCCAGGGTCGAGCGGAACGCGTCGACCAGCTGGTGCGGCAGGTGCCGCACGAACCCGACGGTGTCGGTGAGCGTGTACTCGCGGCCGTCGGGCGACTGGGCGCGGCGCACCGTGGGGTCCAGGGTGGCGAACAGCGCGTTCTCCACCAGCACGCCCGCGCCGGTCAGCCGGTTGAGCAGGCTGGACTTGCCGGCGTTGGTGTAGCCGGCGATCGCCACGCTCGGGACGGCGTTGCGGTCGCGCGCCGAGCGCTGGGTGGCCCGCGCCGTCGCCATGCCGGCGATCTCGCGGCGCAGCCGGCTCACCCGCGACCGGATGCGGCGGCGGTCGGTCTCGATCTTCGTCTCACCGGGACCGCGGGTGCCGATGCCGCCGCCGCCGGCGACGCGGCCACCGGCCTGCCGGGACAACGACTCACCCCACCCGCGCAGCCGCGGCAGCATGTACTGCATCTGCGCGAGCTCGACCTGGGCCTTGCCCTCCCGGCTGGTCGCGTGCTGGGCGAAGATGTCGAGGATCAGTGCGGTCCGGTCGACCACCTTGACCTTGAGGATCTTCTCCAGCGCGTTGAGCTGGCCGGGGGTCAGCTCGCCGTCGCAGATCACGGTGTCGGCGCCGGTGGAGGCGACGATGTCGCGGATCTCGGACGCCTTGCCCGAGCCCACGTAGGTGCCGGCGTCGGGCTTGTCCCGCCGCTGGCTCACCGCCTCGAGCACCTCCGAGCCCGCCGTCTCGGCGAGCGCGGCCAGCTCGGCCAGCGACCGGTCGGCGTCGGCCTGGGTGCCCTCGGTCCACACCCCGACCAGCACGACGCGCTCGAGGCGCAGCTGGCGGTACTCGACCTCGCTGATGTCGGCGAGCTCGGTGGAGAGCCCCGCCACGCGGCGCAGGGCGCCACGGGCCTCGAGGTCGTAGGAGCCGGTCGTGTCGTCGTCCTCGTCCCACCGGCCGGCCGGGGCGGGACGGGTCTCGACGGTCGTCTCGTCGTCGAGAGAGGTGCTCTGGGGGGCGGTCGTCATCGCGTCCAGCGTGACACGCGCGTCGTCAGCGGTCACCTGGGTTGTCGTCTCTGCAGTCGTCATACACGGGGTGCAACACCGGAACGGGTCAGGTGCATCCCGCCGGGAGGCGGGTAGGTCGGGACGGACCGCACGGACGACGAGAGGGGCACCCCGTGAGCACCAGCAGCAGCGAGGGCATCGACGACCCGGGCCGCGACCCCGTGGGCCTCGAGGTCCCGCGCAACCCCTTCGGCGGGGCCGACCAGGACACCGGGGCCGGCCGGCCGCGGGGCACCGGCAACGTCGGCCCCGGCGACAAGCCCGAGGCGCCGACCGACGAGCCGGAGACCCGCGCCGACACCCCGGACAACCCCTAGGAGTCCAGCCACTCCCGGGTGAGCCCGCCGGTCGCGACGACGACGGCCGGCCCGCGCAGCACGGTCGTCTCCGGGGTGACGTCGACGGTCAGCCGGCCGCCGGGGACGTCGACGACGACCGTGCCGCGCTGCGGGCCGTCGGACCCGGCGGCCAGCGCGGCGTAGGCGGTGGCGCAGGCGCCGGTCCCGCAGGAGCGGGTCTCCCCCACGCCGCGCTCGTGCACCCGCAGCCGCACGTGCGCGTCGGCGCCCTCGGCGGGGCGGGCGAGCACCTGCACGAACTCGACGTTGACGCCCTCGGGGAACAGCCCGGGGTCGAACCCGGGCTGCGCGGTCAGGTCGAGCGCGCCGAGGTCGGCGTCGGTGAGGCAGACCAGGTGCGGGTTGCCCATCGACACCGCCTGGCCGGCGAACGCCTGCCCCGCCACGGTGGCCTCGCCGCGGCCGAACGGCCGGGCCGGGCCCATGTCGACCCAGTACGTGCCGTCGGCGCCGGCACCCACCCGGCGGGGGCCGCCGCGGGTGCCCACCAGGACGCCGTCGGCGCAGGCCGCGCGGTCGAGCAGGCCCTCGGTCACCAGCACGTGCAGGAACAGCCGGATGCCGTTGCCGCACATCTCCGCGTGCGAGCCGTCGGCGTTGCGGTGGTCCATGAACCACTCGCAGGCGTCGAGCGCGTCCCCCAGGACGGCGGGGGCGTCGGGCACGTGCCGGCTGCGCACCACCCGCAGGACGCCGTCGCCGCCGAGGCCGGAGCGGCGCTCGCAGAGCCGGCGCACCAGCGCGGCGTCGAGGCGGTCCTCCGGCCAGCGGTCCCCGTCGGGGTCGGGCAGGACGACGAAGTCGTTCTCGGTGCCGTGCCCGAGGAGGAACCGGTCGCTCACCGCCCGATCGTACGGCCGGCCAGCAGCGCGCCGACGGCGTCGGGGAGGTCGGGCCGGGCGGCGTCGAACCAGGTCGTCGCGGGGTCGCGGCGGAACCAGGAGCGCTGCCGGCGGACGAAGCGGCGGGTGGCGGTGACCGTCCGCTCGCGGGCCTCCCCGGCGGTGAGGGCGCCGTCGAGCTGCGCGAGCACCTGGGCGTAGCCCAGCGCGCGGGAGGCCGTGGGGCCCTCCCGCAGCCCCTCGGCGGCCAGCGCCTCGACCTCCGCGACGAACCCGGCGGCCCACATCCGGTCCACGCGGTCGGCCACCCGGGCGTCGAGCTCGGCGGTCTCCCGGTCCACGCCGACCACCACCGCCGGGTAGTGCGGGCGCGGCTCGGGCAGCGTGGCGCGGAAGGGCCCGCCGGTCAGCTCCACCACCTCCAGCGCCCGCACGATCCGCCGCCCGTTGCTCGGCAGCACGGCCGCGGCGGCGGCCGGGTCGAGCGCGGCCAGCCGGGCGTGCAGCGCGGCCGGCCCGACGTCGTCGAGCTCGGCCTGCAGCCGCGCGCGCACGGCCGGGTCGGTGCCGGGGATGTCGAGGTCGTCGAGGACGGCGCGCACGTAGAGGCCCGACCCGCCCACCAGCAGCGGCAGCACCCCGGCCGCGCGGAGCCGGTCGATCTGGGCGCGGGCCGCGCGGGCGTACTCCGCCACCGACGCCGCCTGCCGCACCGGCCAGAGGTCGAGCAGGTGATGCGGGACGCCGCGCCGCTCGGCCGCGTCGGGCTTGGCCGTGCCGATGTCCATGCCGCGGTAGAGCTGCATCGAGTCGGCGTTGACCACCTCGCCACCGAGCTCGAGCGCCAGCTGCACCGCCAGCGCCGTCTTGCCGGTGGCGGTGGGCCCGACGACGGCGACCACCGGCGGGAGGGTCACCGGCCCGTCCACGCCGCCACCAGGTAGCCGACGCCGAAGGGCGCCTCGTCGGCGAGCAGCCGCGCGTCCACGTCGCGGCCGGCCAGCAGCGCCCCGACCGCCCGCCACACCGGGACGCCGGCGGCCAGCAGCCGCTCGCCCTCGGCGGCGTCCAGCGCGGCGAGCGCGGCGGCGTCCCCGGCGGCGAGCGCCGCGGCGACCGCAGCGTCGAACGGCGCGGCGGCGTCGTCGAGGTGCCCGGGCGCCTTGAGGCTGCGGCGGGCCGACCCGTCGCCCATGGCCAGCACCGCCACCGGCCCGGTCAGGCCCGCGACCACCGCGGCCAGGTCCTGCGGGCCGGTCCCGATCCGGGCGCCGGCGTGCCCGGCCGCGTCGAGCAGCCAGGCACCGACGGTCAGGCCCGGCGGCGTCCGCCGGCCGCCCGGCCGCGTCCCACCCGACAGCGGCACCTCGACGTCGACGCCGAAGCCGCGCAGGTCACCGCCGTCACCGGGGCCGTAGCGGCCCTCGGCGTCCGGGGCGACGAGGACCACCACCTCCGGCCGGGCGGCGAGCACCGCCTCGACGGCGTCGGCGCAGGCCGCGCGCAGCGCCGCGGTGTCGGCGGCGGCGCGTCCGGCCACCTGCGGGAGCAGCAGCGGGGGGCACGGGCAGAAGGCGACCGAGACCGGTCCGGCAGGCGGGCTGCTCACCGCAGCAGTGTCGCCGATGCGGCGTGGGACACTGCGGTGCGTGTCGAGCACGGAGAACCCCGGAGCCGGGTCGCAGCAGGTCCCCTCCCCCGAGACGGCCGGTCCCGACGCGGTGACCCCCGACGCCGGGACGCCGGCCGCGCCCACCCCCGAGGCGGCCGGGCTGGCCGACCCGACGGCGGAGACGACGGCGGGCGCCGCGGACGTCCCGGGTCCCGAGGGAGCCGCCGTCGAGGGCGCCGCCGCCGAGGGCGCCGCCGCCGAGGGAGCCGCCGCCGAGGGCACCGCCGCCGAGGGCACCGCCGTCGAGGGAGCCGCCGCCGAGGGCACCGCCGTCCCCGGGCCGGTCGCCGTCCCCGAGCAGGCCACCCCCGTCCCGGCGGCGCCGGAGCCGGCCGTGGCCGTCTCCTCCGACCCCACCCGGTGGGGTCGCGTCGACGAGGACGGCACCGTCTACGTCCGCACCGCCGACGGCGAGCGCGCGGTCGGCTCGTGGCAGGCCGGCGACCCCGCCGCGGGGCTCGCCCACTTCGCCCGCCGCTACGACGACCTCGCCACCGAGGTGTCGCTGCTGGAGGCGCGGCTGCGGGCGCACACCGGCAACCCGACCGAGATCAAGGCCAAGGCGCAGGCGCTGGCCGAGTCCATCCCCACCGCCACCGCCGTCGGCGACCTCGACGGGCTGGCCGCCCGCGCCCGCGCGATGGTGGACACCGCCGACTCCGCGGCCGCCGAGTCGCGCGCGGAGAAGGCCGCCGCCCGCGCCGCGCAGGTCGCCCGCAAGGAGGCACTGGCCGCCGAGGCCGAGCAGATCGCCGCGGAGTCGACGTCGTGGAAGGCCGCCGGCGACCGGCTCAAGGCCATCGTCGAGGAGTGGAAGACGATCCGCGGCATCGACCGCAAGACCGACGAGGCGCTGTGGTCGCGGTTCGCCGCCGCCCGTGACGCGTTCGGCCGGCGGCGCGGGGCGCACTTCGCGGCCCTCGACGTGCAGCGCGGCGAGGCCCGCGCGGCCAAGCAGGAGCTGATCGCCGAGGCGCAGCGGCTGTCGACGTCGACCGAGTGGGGCCCGACCAGCGCCGCCATGCGCTCGCTCATGGACCGCTGGAAGGCGGTGCCGCGCACCGGCCGCGACGGCGACGACGACCTGTGGAAGCAGTTCCGCGCCGCCCAGGACGTCTTCTTCACCGCCCGCGCCGAGTCGGACAAGGCGCGCAACTCCGAGCAGCTGGCCAACCAGCAGGCCAAGGAGGAGCTGCTCGCCGAGGCGGAGAAGCTCGACCCGTCCACCGACCTGCGCGGCGCCCAGGCGGCGCTGCGGCGCATCCAGGAGCGCTACGACGCGATCGGCCACGTGCCGCGCGGCGCGATGCGCTCGCTGGAGGACCGCATGCAGGCCGTCGAGCAGCGCGTCCGCGGCGCCGTCGACGCAGGCCGGGTCCGCACCGCGCCGGAGAACCCGATGGTCGCCTCGATGCGGGCCGCGGTCACCAAGGCCGAGGAGCAGCTGGCCAAGGCCGAGGCCGCCGGCGACGCACGCCGGATCGAGGAGGCGCGGGCGAACCTGGCCACCCGCCGCGAGTGGCTGACCGAGGCCGAGCGGTCCGCCTCCCGCCGCTGACGCACGATCAGCTGAGCTCACCGCGACGCGTCCTGGCTCACCTCCCACGGTGAGCCAGGACGCCGCACGATCAGGTCACCTGATCATGCGGCCACGCCCGGGCGGGACGCTCAGGCGGGGGCGCCGACGGGGGGCATGCCGAGCAGCACGCCGGGCGTCGTCGGCCGGGTGCCGGCCTCGTGCGCGTCCCCGGCCCGGGTGCGCCGGTGCGACAGCAGCGGCCCGTCGGCGATGAGGTGGTGCGGCGCGGCGGCGGTGACGACGGTCTCGACGACGTCGCCGGGCCGGACGCCGTCGCCCCCCGCGAAGTGCACCAGCCGGCCGTCGCGGGCCCGGCCGCTCATCCGGCCGGTGCGGGCGTCCTTGCTGCCCTCCCCCGCCGCCGCCAGCAGCTCGACGGTCCGGCCGACCTGCGCCCGGTTCTCCGCCCAGCCGATCTCCTCCTGCAGCGCGGTCAGCCGCAGGTAGCGCTCCTGCACGACCTCCTTGGGCAGCTGGTCGTCCATGTCGGCGGCCGGCGTCCCGGGGCGCTTGGAGTACTGGAAGGTGAAGGCGCCGGCGAAGCGGGCCTGCCGGACCACCTCGAGGGTCTGCTCGAAGTCGGCCTCGGTCTCGCCGGGGAACCCGACGATGACGTCGGTGGTGATCGCGGCGTCGGGCATGGCCGCCCGCACCCGGTCGATGATCCCGAGGTAGCGCTCCTGCCGGTAGCCGCGGCGCATCCGGCGCAGCACCTCGTCCGACCCCGACTGCAGCGGCATGTGCAGCTGCGGGCACACGGCGGGCGTCTCGGCCATCGCCTCGATGACGTCGTCGGTGAACTCGCGCGGGTGGGGGCTGGTGAACCGGACCCGCTCCAGGCCCTCGATCGCCCCCGTCGCGCGCAGCAGGTCGGCGAACGCCCCCCGGTCGCGGAACTCGACGCCGTAGGCGTTGACGTTCTGCCCCAGCAGCGTCACCTCGAGCACGCCCTGGTCGACCAGCGCCTGCACCTCGGCCAGGATCTCGCCGGGACGGCGGTCCCTCTCCTTGCCGCGCAGCGCCGGGACGATGCAGAACGTGCAGGTGTTGTTGCACCCGACGCTGATGGAGACCCAGCCGGCGTAGGCGGAGTCCCGCTTCGCCGGCAGCGTCGACGGGAACACCTCCAGCGCCTCGGCGATCTCCACCTGGGCCTCGGCGTTGTGCCGCGCGCGCTCGAGCAGCGCCGGCAGTGACCCGACGTTGTGCGTGCCGAAGACGACGTCGACCCACGGCGCGCGCCGGACGATCTCGCCGCGGTCCTTCTGCGCCAGGCAGCCGCCGACGGCGATCTGCATGCCGGGGTGGGCGTCCTTCACCGGCCGGAGGTGGCCGAGGTTGCCGTAGAGGCGGTTGTCGGCGTTCTCCCGCACCGCGCAGGTGTTGAGTACGACGACGTCGGCGTCCTCGTCCTCGCCCGCGGCGGCGTAGCCGGCGGCCTCCAGCAGCCCGGACAGCCGCTCGGAGTCGTGCACGTTCATCTGGCACCCGTAGGTGCGCACGCGGTAGGTGCGCTGCGGGCTGTCGACCTCGGTTCCCATGGCGCCTGCGAGGGTACGGCGCCCCGCGGCCCGGCCGGGTGCGCGCCGGTCGTGACCGGGCGTGACGGCATTTGTGACTGCTTCGTGACGGCCCCGGGACGCTGCCGGAGCCGGGCGGCCCTAGGGTGCCGTGCGTGACCAGCCAGCAGACCGGAGCACCGCTCGTCGAGCTGACCGGGGTCAACAAGTGGTTCGGTGACCTGCACGTGCTGCAGGACATCGACCTCTCGATCGACCGCGGCGAGGTCGTCGTCGTCATCGGCCCGTCGGGCTCGGGCAAGTCCACGCTGTGCCGGGCGATCAACCGCCTGGAGACCATCCAGCAGGGCGAGATCCGCATCGACGGCCAGAAGCTGCCCGAGGAGGGCAAGGCGCTGGCCAGGCTGCGCAGCGACGTCGGGATGGTCTTCCAGAGCTTCAACCTCTTCGCCCACAAGACGATCCTGCAGAACGTCACGCTGGCTCCCACCCGGGTGCGCCGGCAGTCCAGGTCGGACGCCGAGCGGCGCGCGCGTGAGCTGCTCGACCGGGTCGGCGTCGGGCACCAGGCCGACAAGTACCCGGCGCAGCTGTCGGGCGGCCAGCAGCAGCGCGTGGCCATCGCCCGAGCCCTGGCCATGGACCCCAAGGTCATCCTCTTCGACGAGCCGACGTCGGCGCTGGACCCGGAGATGATCAACGAGGTCCTCGACGTCATGACGTCGCTGGCCCGCGACGGCATGACGATGGTCGTCGTCACCCACGAGATGGGCTTCGCCCGCCGGGCGGCCAACCGGGTCGTGTTCATGGACGGCGGCCGGATCGTCGAGGCCGCCGACCCGCAGACCTTCTTCACCAGCCCGCGCTCCGACCGGGCCCGCGACTTCCTGTCCAAGATCCTCGAGCACTGACCCACCACGGGAGGACACCCATGCGCAGCACCCGGAAGCTGGCGGCCTTCGCCGCCCTCGGCCTCACCCTCGCGGCCTGTTCCAGCGAGGCCGGCAACCAGGCCGAGGAGGAGGCCGCCAGCGCCCCCACCGTGGCCGAGGAGGTCGACTTCCCCGAGGGGTCGACCATGGCCGAGCTGGCCGAGGCCGGCAGCATCACCATCGGCACGAAGTACGACCAACCCGGCTTCGGCCTGCTCAACCCCGACGGCGTGCCCGAGGGCTTCGACGTGGAGATCGCCAAGATCATCGCCGGTGAGCTGGGCATCGCGCCCGAGGACATCGAGTGGACCGAGACGGTGTCGGCCAACCGCGAGCCGTTCATCCAGAACGGCCAGGTGGACATGGTGGTGGCGACCTACACCATCAACGACACCCGCAAGCAGGTCGTCGACTTCGCCGGGCCGTACTACATCGCCGGCCAGGACATCATGGTCGCCGCCGGCAACCCCGAGGGCATCCAGGGCCCTGACGACCTCGCCGGCAAGACGGTCTGCTCGGTCGAGGGCTCGACGCCGGCGCAGAACATCCGGGACAACTACCCAGAGGCCAACCTGGTCACCTACGACGTCTACTCCAAGTGCGCCGACGACCTGGCCAACGGCAACGTCCAGGCGGTGACGACGGACAACGTCATCCTGACCGGCCTGGTGGCGGGCAACCCCGAGGGCTTCGAGCTCGTCGGCAACCCGTTCACCGAGGAGCCCTACGGCATCGGCCTGGCCAAGGGCGACAACGACTTCCGCGACTTCGTCAACGACGTGCTCGAGGAGTCCTTCGAGGACGGCCGCTGGGCCGACGCCTGGGACCGCACCGCCGGTGCGATCACCGGCGAGGAGGCCCCCGAGCCGCCGACGGTCGACCGCTACTGAGCACCCCGGCGCCGCCGGGCGGGACTCCCCCGCCCGGCGGCGCCGGCCGTGCTCCCGACGTGTCCCCGACGACCGTCCCCGACGACCGACGACCTGACGGCGAGGCGCCATGGGCTTCCTGACCGACAACGCCGACCTGCTGTGGAGCGCGTTCCTGACGACGCTGTCCCTCGCGGTCACCAGCGGGGTGTGCGCCCTCGTGCTCGGCACGGTGCTCGCCGGCATGCGGGTCAGCCCGGTGCCGCCGCTGCGCGGGCTGGCCACCTTCTACGTCGAGGTGTTCCGCAACACCCCGCTCACCGTGGTGTTCTTCTTCCTCGTCTTCGGCATCGTCCAGATCGACCTGTCCTTCCCGAGCCGGTTCATCGCCGCCGTCGCCGCGCTGTCGCTCTACACCGCCGCGTTCGTCTGCGAGGCGCTGCGCTCGGGGATCAACGCCGTCCCGCCGGGTCAGGCCGAGGCCGCCCGCGCCCTGGGCCTGGACTTCGGCCAGAGCCTGCGCACCATCGTGCTGCCGCAGGCCTTCCGGACCGTCGTGCCACCCCTGGGCAACGTGTGGATCGCCCTGGCGAAGAACACCTCCATCGCCGCGGGCTTCGCCGTCACCGACCTCACCGCGGCGCTGCAGCGGCTGTCCAACGCCAACGCCGACCAGCTCCTGCTGGTCTTCGCGGCCATCGTCGCCGGCTACCTGGTGATCACGCTGCCCTCCGCGTGGGCCATCCGGGTCATCGAGAAGAGGGTGGCGATCGTCCGATGAGCGCACCGACCGTCCTGTTCGACCTCCCCGGACCGCGGGCGCGCCGCCGGCAGCGGATCGGCACGGTGATCGGCGCGCTGCTGATCGCCGGCCTGGTCGCGCTGGTGCTGTGGCGGCTGGGGAGCAACGGTCAGCTCGACCCCGACCGCTGGGCGATCCTGTTCGACCCAGCCGCGGGCGTGCCCCAGGCCCTGGGCGAGGCGCTGCTCAACACCCTCGCCGTCGCCGCCGTCGCCATGGTGGCGGCCACCGTCCTGGGTGCGCTGCTGGCGGTCGGCCGGTTGTCCGACCACGCGTGGGTGCGCGGGCCGGTGGGGGTGGTCGTGGAGTTCTTCCGCGCCGTGCCGCTGCTGGTGCTCATCCTGTTCTGCCTGCTGTTCCTGCCCACCGTCGGCGTCCCGATGACCGCCTTCCGCGCCCTGGCGCTCGGGCTGACCCTCTACAACATGGCCGTGCTCGCCGAGATCTTCCGGGCGGGCATCCTGTCGGTGGACCGCGGCCAGCGGGAGGCGGCCTTCGCCCTCGGCATGCGCAAGACGCAGGTCATGACGCTGGTGCTGCTCCCCCAGGCGGTCCGCCGGATGCTGCCGGTGCTCGTGGCCCAGCTCGTGGTGCTGCTCAAGGACAGCTCGCTGGGCTTCATCGTCGGCTACGTCGAGCTGCTCCGGCAGGCGCGCAGCCTCGTCGAGTTCTTCAACTTCCAGTTCGGCAACATCTACACGTTCCAGCTCTACGTGGCCGCCGGGCTCATCTACATCATCGTCAACGTGCTGCTCTCGCAGCTGGCCAAGTACGTGGAGAAGCGCACCCGCCGGGACCGCAGGACCGCGGGCTCCGACACTGTCGGACTGGCCGACGTGCAGATGGACGGCAGCGGCGGTGGGCTGGTGACCGAGTCGGGCGGCCGGTAGTACCGCCGGTCCGCGGGCCTGCCGATGACACAGCCGTGGACACCGCTCTCCGCCCCGTCGTGCCGCCGCTGCCGTCGATCGTGCGTCTGCCCGACGGGCAGGTCGACGTCGCGCAGGAGTTCGTGAACCGGCTGCGCGCCGCCGCGCCGCGGTTCGCCGACGCGGCCGGCGCGGGGTCCGCCGTCGTCCGGGAGGTCGTCCCCCCGGCCCGGCACCGCCGGGCGCGCTGCCGGGTCGTCCTGCGCTCCCCCGACGGCGGCGAGCGTGACGTGACCTTCCTCGGGCCGGTCAGCCGGCCGGCCGTGCTGCCCGACCGCACGTTCGAGGCACAGATCCAGCAGTGGCTGGCCGCCGCTCCCGACGGCGAGGCCGCCGGGCTGGTGGCCGACGACGAGGCCCCCGACGGTTACGCCGTCGACCTGACCGCGTGGGCGGCGCCGTCGGCCACGGTCACGCACCTGCCGACGACGGCCATGCCGCTCCTCGGTGCCGCTGTTCCTGCCGCCGCTGTGCCCGCCGCGGGCTGACCGGCCGGCTCGGCCGGAGGCGTCGGGACCGGACCCCGGGGTCAGGTGTCCCAGGTGGGCCGGTCGTGCAGGTCGGGATCGGGGTCGTCCGTGCCGAACCCCGTCTCGTCCAGCACGTCGCGGACCACGCCCGCGGCCAGACCGCCGCTGTAGCCCTTGCGGGCCAGCATCCCGATGAGCCGGCGGGTGGCGGTGGCCCGGTCGACGCGGCGCAGCGAGGACAGCCGCCGCTCGACCAGGCGGCGGGCGGCGGCGCGCTCGTCGTCGTCGTCGACCTCGGCGAGGGCCTGCTCGGCCTCCTCGCCGTCGACGCCCTTGGCCCGCAGCTCGGCGCGCAGCGCTCGCCGGGCCAGGCCGCGGCCGGCCTGGCGGGAGGTCACCCAGGCGCGGGCGAAGGCGGCGTCGTCGATGAGGCCGACCTCGCCGAACCGGTCGAGGACGGCGGTCGCGGCGTCCTCGGGGATGCCGCGGCGGGCGAGCAGGTCGGCCAGCTGCTGCCGGGTCTTCGCCGCACCGGTGAGCGCCCGCAGGCAGATGGCGCGGGCCACCGACTCCGGGTCACCCGGCTCGTCGGCGGGGTCCCTGGGATCGCCCGGGGGTGTGCCGGCGGCGGCCGGGTCGTCCGGGTCAGGGGACGACCCGGACCGCCGCCGGGGACGGCCGGCGCGGTCACCGGGACCCGGTGCACGGGTCCGGCGGCCGCGCCGGCCGGGCCGCTGGGGGTCGATCTCCTCGGAGAGCGGGCCCGACCAGCCGGTCACGGGGTGGCTCAGAAGTCGGCCGCGTCGGGGGCGGGCGCGTCGAGGGTGGCGCCGACGCCCAGCTTCTCCTTGACCTTCTTCTCGATCTCGTCGGCGAGGTCGGGGTTGTCGCGGAGGAAGGTCCGGACGTTCTCCTTGCCCTGGCCGAGCTGGTCGCCCTCGTACGTGTACCAGGCGCCGGACTTGCGGATGAAGCCGTGCTCGACGCCGGCGTCGATCAGGCCGCCCTCGCGGCTGAAGCCGTGGCCCCACAGCAGGTCGAGCTCGGCCTGCTTGAAGGGCGCGGCGACCTTGTTCTTGACGACCTTGACGCGCACCCGGCTGCCGACGGCCTCGGTGCCCTGCTTGAGGGTCTCGATGCGGCGGACGTCGAGGCGGACCGACGAGTAGAACTTCAGCGCGCGGCCACCGGTGGTGACCTCGGGCGAGCCGTAGACGATGCCGACCTTCTCGCGCAGCTGGTTGATGAAGATCGCGGTGGTGCCCGAGTTGTTCAGCGCACCGGTGATCTTCCGCAGCGCCTGGCTCATGAGGCGGGCCTGCAGACCCACGTGGCTGTCACCCATCTCGCCCTCGATCTCGGCGCGGGGCACGAGAGCGGCCACGGAGTCGATGACGATGATGTCGAGCGCGCCGGAGCGGATGAGCATGTCGGCGATCTCCAGCGCCTGCTCACCGGTGTCGGGCTGGCTGACCAGCAGCGCGTCGGTGTCGACGCCGATGGCCCGGGCGTACTCGGGGTCGAGGGCGTGCTCGGCGTCGATGAAGGCCGCGATGCCGCCGGCGGCCTGGGCGTTGGCCACCGCGTGCAGGGCGACCGTGGTCTTGCCGGAGGCCTCCGGGCCGTAGACCTCGATGACGCGGCCGCGCGGCAGGCCACCGATGCCCAGGGCGATGTCGAGGGCGATCGAGCCGGTCGGGATGACCTTGATCGCCTGGGCGGTGCTGTCGCCCAGGCGCATGACCGAGCCCTTGCCGAACTGCTTGTCGATCTGGGCGAGGGCCATGTCGAGGGCCTTGTCGCGGTCGAGCGTTGCCATGGTGCTCACCTTCGGGAAGTCGCGTGTCGGGAGTCGGAGCGGTGTCGGAGGCGACGCTAGGTCGGGGGTCTGACACTTTCCGGTGACCGACTCGACCTGTGGAGGGACGACGTCCCTGTGGACGCACCCGTCACTGTAGGACGAACAGGTGTTCGAGTCGAGCGACACACGGCGGGCGCGCCGTCGTCCGGCTCAGCGGTCCCGGGGCGGGACGTCGTACTCCTCGCAGATCGCCAGCCAGACGCGCCGCACCGGCACCCCGGCCTCGATGGCGTCGAGGGCGGTCCGGCCGCCGAGCGCGGCGAAGACGTGGTCGCGCGTCACGCTCTGGGCCCGCATCGAGCCGAACTGCTCGTCGAGCCGGGACCAGAACTCCTGCAGGCGCACGCCTCCGACGCTAGCGCGCGTCCCCGTCGGCGGCGGCCCGCCCGGCGGCCTCCTCGGCGATCCCGGCGCGGAGCCGGCGGACCAGCGCCGCCGGGTCGTCGGCGGCCAGGCGCAGCTCGTCGACCGGCCGGCCGCCGGTGCGCGCCAGCGGCAGCACCGTCGGTGTCCGCAGCTCGACGTCGACCTGGGTGGAGGACACGACCGTCACCGACACCGCGCGCCGGCCGCCCTCCTCGGCGACGACGACCGTGCGGGAGCCCTCGACGCTGCGCCGGCGCACCCGCACCGCGGCGACGGCCTCCCACGGCACCCGGACGTCGACGGCGGACCCGGAGCGCACCCGCAGCCCCTCGCCGTCGACCACGTGCGGGTGCACCCGCATGGACGCGAGGAGACCGACCATCCACAGCAGCCCGTAGACCCCGACGACCAGCAGCGCGATCCGCAGCGAGGGCCAGGGCAGCAGCCAGTCGACCAGCGGGATCTCGACCGCCGACAGCACGACGAAGGTCCACAGCACCGGCGCGGCCGCCGACGCGTACGGGAAGGCCTCCGCACCGGGCGGCACGTCGGGCCGCCGCCGCACCCAGCGCCACAGGCTGCGCCAGGTGCCCAGCTCGAAGGCCACGGCGCGGCGCAGCAGCTCCCGGGCCCTCACCGGTCCTCCTCCCCCGCCACGGCGCCCGGCACGAGGACCCGCAGCCGTTCCAGGACGTCGTCGAGCGCGGCCACCAGGCCGTCGAGCCGCTCGGGCAGGAGCCCGTCGAACAGCTGGCCGGCCAGCTCGATCTGGCCGCGCCCGAGCTCGTCGAGCAGCTCCTGCCCCCGCGCGGTGGGGGTGACCAGGGTGGCCCGCCGGTCCGCGGGGTGCGGCTCGCGGGAGACCAGTCCGGCCGCGACGAGCCCGTCGACGAGGCCGGTGACGTTGCGGGCGCTGACGCCCAGCGCGTCGGCCAGCGCGCGCTGGGTGCTCGGTCCGGCGGTGCGCAGTCGCCACAGCAGCGTGGTCCGCGCGACGGTGAGTCCGGAGGCGGCCAGTGACGCCGCCGTGTCGCGGCCGAGCAGCAGGGACACCTCGAGCAGCCGGTCGAGGGCGGCGATGCGGACGTCGTCGTCGGTCATCGTGAGCCTCCTGCACCGTGAAGTGGCTTCACGATACACGGACTATCCTCGGGGTGTGTTCCCCACCACCGGCTCGGCCACCTGGGACACGGTCCTGGAGATCGGCATCGCGCTGTGCATCCTCGTGACGCTGGTGATGCTGTGGCGCAACCTGCGGGGCCGCTGACCGCGCTGCTAGCCGCGCTGTTGACCGCTCAGCGCCGCGCCCACACCAGGGCCAGCGGCACCACCAGCGCCGCCGACACCCCCGCGACCAGCCCGTAGCCGCCGGCGGCCAGCAGCGGGCCCCCGACCGCGCCGGCCACGGCCGCGCCCAGCCCCATGACCAGGTCGGTGCCGCCCTGCGCCGTCGGCCGGACGTCGGCGGGCACCGACTCGGTGACCAGCGTCGAGCCCGCGATCAGCCCGCACGACCAGCCCAGGCCGAGCAGCAGCAGGCCCGCCCCCAGCCGGCCGGTGGCCTCCGGAGGTGCCGTCCCCGCCAGCGCGACGGCGGCCAGCAGCAGTCCCCCGCCGACGGCGACCGTCGCCCGCCGCCCCGCCCGGTCGGCCAGCCAGCCGACCAGCGGCGAGAACAGGTACATGCCGGCCACGTGCACGCTGATGACCAGGCCGACCAGCCGCAGCGTCGTCGCGTCGTCGGAGCCGCCGGCGTGCCCCATGTGCACCGGCGTCATGACCATGACGCCGACCATCACCGCGTGCGAGACCACGACGGCGACCAGTCCCAGCCGGCCCCCGGACGAGCCCCACACCGCGGCCAGGCCCGACCGCGTGCGCCCGCGGGCCGGCACGGCGTCGACCGGCCCGCGCAGCCGGCGGGAGAGCAGCAGCGGGTCGGGTCGCAGCCCGGCGACGAGGGCCGCGGCCACCAGCACGAACACCACCGCCGAGACGGCGAACCCGCCGCCGAGCGCCGGCAGGCCGAGGGCGCGGCCGAGGTCGGCGCCGGGGGCGGCCAGGTTGGGGCCGAGCACCGAGCCCACCGTCGTCGCCCAGACCACCAGGGACAGGTCGCGGCCGCGCCGCTCGGGCGCGGCCAGGTCGGCGGCGGCGTAGCGGGCCTGCAGGCCGCACGCGGTCGCGGCGCCGAAGGCGAACAGGCCGGCGAGCAGCAGCGGCAGCGACGACAGGACGGCGGCGACCACGGTCAGCAGCGCCCCGCCGACGGCGACGGCGTAGCCGGCGGCCAGCCCCGCGCGCCGGCCGGCGCGGTCGGACAGCCGGGCCAGCGGGACGGCGAGCACCGCGGCGCCCAGCACGCCGGCGGTCTGCCCGAGGCCGGCCGCGGCGTCGCTGCCGGCGACCTCGCGCGCGAGCAGGCCGCCGATGGTGATGCCGACGGTGACCCCGAGCCCGGCGAGCGCCACCGCGCCGGACAGCACGCCGACGGTGCGCCGCTGCACCCGCCCGACGTCGGGGCTCGCCTCCTGCGTGGTCACCGGCCGGTCACAACCCCAGCGACCGGCCGATGATCTCGCGCATGATCTCGTTGGTGCCGCCGTAGATCGACTGCACGCGGGCGTCGCGCCAGGCCTTGGACACCGGGTACTCGTCCATGTAGCCGTAGCCGCCGTGCAGCTGCAGGCAGCGGTCGGCGACCTTGTTCTGCAGCTCGCTGGTCCAGTACTTGGCCATGGCCGCGTCGACGGCGGTCAGCTCGCCGGTGTTGAGCTGCCGCACGCACTCGTCGACGAACGTGCGCGCGATCGTCGTCTCGGTGTGCAGCTCGGCGAGGACGAACCGGCTGTGCTGGAAGCTGCCCACCGGCCGGCCGAACGCGGTGCGGCTGCCCACGTACTCGCGGGTCTGCGCGAGCACCGTCTCGCACGCGGCCACCGCGCCGACGGCGATCGACAGCCGCTCCTGCGGCAGGTTCTCCATGAGGTGGGCGAAGCCGCGGTTCTCCGCGCCGAGCAGGTTCTCCGCGGGCACGCGCACCTCGTCGAAGAACAGCTCGGCGGTGTCCTGCGCCTTGAGGCCCACCTTCTCGAGGTTGCGGCCGCGGCTGAAGCCGGGCATCCCCCGCTCGACGACGAGCAGGCTGGTGCCGCGCGAGCCGGGGGCGTCGGGGTCGGTGCGCGCCACGACGATCACCAGGTCGGCGTTGATCCCGTTGGTGATGAAGGTCTTGGCGCCGTTGAGCACCCACCCGTCACCGTCGCGGCGCGCGGTGGTGCGGATGGCCTGCAGGTCGCTGCCGGTGCCCGGCTCGGTCATCGCGATCGCGGTGATCAGCTCGCCCCGGCAGAAGCCGGGCAGCCACCGGTCGGCCTGCTCCTCGGTGCACAGGTCGCGCAGGTAGGGGGCGACGACGTCGTTGTGCAGCCCGAAGCCCAGGCCGCTGGCGCCGATGCGGGTGACCTCCTCGTCGAGGACGGCGTTGAAGCGGAAGTCGCGCACCCCGCCGCCGCCGTACCGCTCGTCGACGTCGATGCCGAGCAGCCCCTGCTCCCCGCCGGCGAGCCACACCTCGCGGGGGACGATCCCGTCGCGCTCCCACCGGTCGTGGTGCGGGGCGACGTCCTTCTCGAGGAAGGTGCGGACGGTCTGCCGGAAGTCCTCGTGCTCGGCCTCGTAGAGGGAGGTGCGCATGCCCGGCAGTGTGCCGCACGCCACCCCCGGATCGGGCGACCCCGCCCGCTGACGGCGTCCGCGCAGGCCAGCGGACTGTCGTACCCGCGGGGACACTGGACACGTGCCCGCCCTCGACCGGTTCTCCGCGCCCACCCAGGCCTGGTTCACCGGTGCCTTCGCCGAGCCCACGGCCGCCCAGGAGGGCGCCTGGGAGGCGATCAGCAGCGGCGGGCACGCCCTCGTCGTCGCCCCCACCGGGTCGGGCAAGACGCTGGCGGCGTTCCTGTGGTCGCTGGACCGGCTGACCAGCACGCCGCCGGCCGACGAGAGCCGCCGCTGCCGCGTCCTCTACGTCTCCCCGCTCAAGGCCCTGGCCGTCGACGTCGAGCGCAACCTGCGCGCGCCGCTGGCCGGCATCGGCCAGGCGGCGCTGCGGCTGGGGCTGCCGCGGCCGGAGATCTCGGTCGGCATCCGCTCCGGGGACACCCCGGCCGACGAGCGCCGGGCGTTCACCCGCCGGCCCACCGACATCCTCATCACCACCCCCGAGTCGCTGTTCCTGCTGCTGACCAGCTCGGCGCGCGAGGCGCTGCGCGGGGTGGAGACGGTGATCGTCGACGAGGTGCACGCCGTCGCCGACAGCAAGCGCGGCGCGCACCTCGCGGTCTCCCTCGACCGCCTCGACGACCTGCTCGAGCGGCCCGCCCAGCGGATCGGGCTGTCGGCGACGGTGCGCCCGATCGAGGAGGTCGCCACCTTCCTGGCCGGGGGCCGGCCGGTGCAGGTGGTGCAGCCGCCGGCGGGCAAGGAGTGGGACCTGTCGGTCGTCGTCCCGGTCGAGGACATGAGCCAGCTGGGACAGCCCACCGGCGAGCTGGAGGGGTCGGCGGCCGGGGACCAGCCGCGGGCGTCGATCTGGCCGGCGGTCGAGGAGCGGGTGCTCGACCTGGTGGAGGCCCACCGCAGCACCATCGTGTTCGCCAACTCCCGCCGGCTGGCCGAGCGGCTCACCAGCCGGCTCAACGAGATGGCCTACGAGCGGGCCACCGGGGAGGCGGTGCCGCCGGGCACCACCGCCGCCGCGCTCATGGCCCAGGCGGGGTCCGGAGGCGGGGTGCCCGAGGGGGTGCGGCCGGTCGCGGCGGCCCACCACGGCTCGGTGTCGCGCGAGCAGCGGGCCGTCGTCGAGGAGGCGCTGAAGTCCGGGCAGCTGCCGGCGGTGGTGGCGACGTCGTCGCTCGAGCTCGGCATCGACATGGGCGCGGTCGACCTCGTCGTCCAGGTGGAGGCACCGCCCACGGTGGCGGCCGGCCTGCAGCGGGTCGGCCGTGCCGGGCACCAGGTCGGCGCGGTCAGCCGCGGCGTGCTGTTCCCCAAGTACCGCGGCGACCTCGTGCAGTGCGCCCTGGTGGCCGAGCGGATGAAGGCCGGCGCGATCGAGTCGATCCGCTACCTGCGCAACCCGCTCGACGTGCTCGCCCAGCAGGTCGTCGCCATCGTCTCCGAGGGCCCGCGCACCGTGGAGGAGGTCGGCGCGCTGCTGCGCCGGTCGGCGCCCTTCTCCGGCCTGCCCGACTCCGCGCTGCACGCCGTCCTCGACATGCTCGCCGGGCGCTACCCCTCCGACGCGTTCGCCGAGCTGCGGCCGCGGCTGACCTGGGACCGGGTCACCGACACCCTCACCGCGCGCGGCGGCGCGCAGCGGCTGGCGGTCACCAGCGGCGGCACCATCCCCGACCGCGGGCTGTTCGGCGTCTTCCTCGTCGGCGGCGAGGGGTCCGGCGGGCGCCGCGTCGGCGAGCTCGACGAGGAGATGGTCTACGAGTCGCGGGTCGGCGACGTCTTCCTGCTCGGCTCCTCGTCGTGGCGGATCGAGGAGATCACCCACGACCGGGTGCTGGTCTCCCCCGCCCCCGGCCAGCCCGGGAAGATGCCGTTCTGGCACGGCGACGCCCCCGGCCGGCCGCTGGAGCTGGGCCGGGCGCTGGGCGCCTTCCTCCGCGAGGTCGGCTCGGCCACACCCGAGCGGGGCCGCGAGCGGGCGCAGGCCGCCGGGCTCGACGACTGGGGCGCGGCCAACCTGCTGGCCTACCTCGCCGAGCAGAAGGCGGCCACCGGCCACCTGCCCGACGACCGCACGCTGCTGGTCGAGCGGTTCCGCGACGAGCTCGGCGACTGGCGGCTGGTCGTGCACTCGCCCTTCGGCGCGCAGGTCAACGCCCCGTGGGCGCTGGTGCTCGCCGCGCGGCTGCGGGAGCGCTACGGCGTCGACGTCGCCTCCATGCACTCCGACGACGGCATCGTGCTGCGGCTGCCCGACACCACCGGCGAGCCGCCGGAGGCCGACCTCGCCGTCCTCGACCCCGACGACGTCGAGCGCGAGGTGACCGCGGAGGTCGGCAGCTCGGCGCTGTTCGCCAGCCGGTTCCGCGAGTGCGCCGCCCGGGCGCTGCTGCTCCCCCGCCGCGACCCGCGCCGCCGCACCCCGCTGTGGCAGCAGCGCCAGCGCGCGGCGCAGCTGCTCAGCGTCGCCAGCGAGTTCTCCTCCTTCCCCATCACGCTCGAGGCCGCCCGCGAGGTGCTGCAGGACGTCTACGACGTGCCCGGCCTGGTCGAGCTGATGCGCGACGTCCGCTCCCGCCGCGTGCGGGTGGTCGACGTGCAGACCCAGTCCGCCTCGCCGTTCGCCCAGTCGCTGCTGTTCGGCTACGTCGGGCAGTTCCTCTACGAGGGCGACGCCCCGCTGGCCGAGCGGCGCGCGCAGGCGCTGGCGCTCGACACCGGCCTGCTCGCCGAGCTGCTCGGCCGCTCGGAGCTGCGCGAGCTGCTCGACGCCGAGGCGCTGACCGAGGTCGAGCGGGAGCTGCAGCGGCTGCCGGCCGAGCGCCACCCCCGCGACGTCGACGGCGCCGCCGACCTGCTGCGCCTGCTCGGTGACCTCACCCCGGCCGAGGCGGCGCTGCGCGGCGTGCCCGCGGCGTGGCTGGAGGAGCTGGTCGCCTCCCGCCGGGCGATCGTCGTGCGGATCGCCGGCGAGGAACGCCACGTCGCCATCGAGGACGCCGGGCGGCTGCGCGACGCGCTGGGCACCGCGCTGCCCGTCGGGGTCCCGGAGGCGTTCACCGAGCCGGTCGCCGACCCGCTGGGCGACCTGGTCGGCCGCTACGCCCGCACCCACGGCCCGTTCCAGCCGGCCGAGGTGGCCGCCCGGCTCGGCCTCGGCGTCGCCGTCGTCACCGCCACGCTGCAGCGGCTGGTGGGCACCGGCCGGCTGGTCACCGGGGAGTTCCGCCCCGGCGGCAGCGGCCAGGAGTGGTGCGACGCCGAGGTGCTGCGCTCGGTGCGCCGCCGCAGCCTGGCGAAGCTGCGCCAGGAGGTCGAGCCGGTGCCGATCGGCACCCTGGCCCGCTTCACCCCCTCCTGGCAGTCGGTGGGCAGCCGGATGCGCGGCGTCGACGGCGTCCTGGCCGTGGTCGAGCAGCTCGCCGGGGCGCTGGTGCCCGCGAGCGCGCTGGAGACGCTGGTGCTCCCGAGCAGGGTCCGCGACTACTCCCCCGCGATGCTCGACGAGCTCACCAGTGCCGGTGAGGTGCTCTGGGCCGGGGCCGGGAGGCTGCCCGGCGGCGACGGCTGGGTGAGCCTGGTGCCCGCCGACGTCGCGCCGCTGCTGCTGCCCGACCCGGTCGAGCTGCCGGAGGAGGGTGGCGTCGGCTTCGCCGTCCTGGAGCAGCTGTCGGCCGGGCAGGCGGTGTTCTTCCGCGGGCTGTCCGACCTCGTGGGCGCCACCGACGACACCGCGCTCGCCGACGTCGTCTGGGACCTGGTGTGGGCCGGGCTGCTGACCAACGACACCCTGGCGCCGCTGCGCACCCGGCTGGCCGGCGGCGGCACGCACAAGCGCACCCCGGCGCCGCCGCGGGCCCGGGTCGACCGCACGCGGTACGGCCGCACCCGGCTGGGCCGCCCGGCGATGCCCACCCGCACCGGGCCGCCCACGGTCGCCGGCCGCTGGTCGCGGCTGCCCGAGCGCGAGCCCAACCCGACGCGGCGCACCACCGCCCGCGCCGAGGCGCTGCTGGAGCGGCACGGCGTGCTCACCCGCGGCGCGGTGGTGGCCGAGCAGGTGCCCGGCGGGTTCTCCGCCGTCTACCCGGTGCTGCGGGCGTTCGAGGAGAACAACCGGGCCCGGCGCGGCTACTTCGTCGAGACCCTCGGCGCCGCGCAGTTCGGCACCGTCGGCGCCGTCGACCGGCTGCGCGCCTTCGCCACCCCCGACCGGGCACCCGAGGGCGCGGTGGTGCTCGCCGCCACCGACCCGGCCAACGTCTACGGCGCCGCGCTGCCCTGGCCCGATCGCGGCGGCCCCTCCGACGGGGAGTCCGCCGAGCAGGTCGCCGGCGACGTCGGCGAGGGCACCGGCACCGGCACCGGCACCGGCACCGGGAAGCGGGCCACCGGGCACCGCGCCGGGCGCAAGGCCGGGGCGCTGGTGGTGCTCGTCGACGGGGATCTGGTGCTCTACGTCGAGCGCGGCGGGAAGTCGCTGCTGTCGTTCACCGAGGACGAGCAGACGCTGAAGGAGGCGGCCACCGCGCTGTCCGGCGCGGTCGCGGCCGGGGCGCTGGGGCGCATGGTGGTGCAGAAGGCCGACGGCGCCTCGGTGCACCAGGACACCCCGCTGTCGGGCGCGCTGCAGGCCGCCGGCTTCGCCGCCACCCCCCGGGGCCTGCGCCTGCGGGGCTGACCGGCGCCTCGCGGGGTCCGCGTACCGTGGACGGTCGCAGTCGTGAGGGATGAGGGAACAGGTATGGCAGCCGGCACGGTCCGCTGGTTCGACGCGGACAAGGGCTTCGGGTTCATCGAGCCGCAGGAGGGCGGGGACGACGTCTTCGTCCACTTCTCGGCCATCGAGGACACGGGGGGCTTCCGCACCCTCGAGGAGGGCCAGCCGGTGGAGTTCGACGCCACCGCGGGCCCGCGCGGGCCGCAGGCCGACCGGGTGCGACCCACCGGCGGCGCCCCGCGGGCCCGCCGCGACGACCGGGGCGGGGACCGCGGCGGCTTCCGTGACGACCGGGGCCGGGACGACCGGGGCCGGGACGACCGGGGCCGCTCCGGCGGTGGCCGCGCGCCCCGCGGCCTCGTCGTCCAGGGCACGGTCGCGCGCTTCGACGCCGACCGCGGCTTCGGCTTCATCGTGCCGGAGGACGTGTTCGTGCACGTCTCCGCGGTGACCCGCGGCGGCGACCTCGAGGAGGGCGACCGGGTCGAGTTCGAGCTGGTCGAGGGCAACCGCGGGCTGCAGGCGGAGTCGGTGCGGCTGCTGCCGTCGACCCCGCGGCGCGGTGGCTACGACCGGCCCGCCCGCCGGGACGACCGCCGGGACGACCGGCGCGACGACCGGGGCGGCCGCGACCAGCGCCCGGCCCGCGCCCCGCGGGGCGGGGACGCCGGCGGGGACGCCGAGGGCACCGTGCAGTGGTTCAACCCCGACAAGGGCTTCGGCTTCATCACCCCCGACGACGGCGGCGACGACGTCTTCGTGCACTTCTCCGAGATCGAGGAGAGCGGCGGCTACCGCGAGCTCGAGGAGGGGCAGCGGGTCGCCTTCACCCGCACCTCCGGCGCCCGCGGCACCAGCGCCAGCGGCGTCCGCCCGATCGACTAGTCGAAGGACCACCCTCCTCCCCGCACCTCGCACGCTCGGCGCGGGCTCCTGGAGGGTGGCCGTTCCGGTCCGTCACCCAGCGCGCTGCTCGCGGGCGGCGCGCAGCAGGACCGCCGCCCAGCTGCGGTAGGGCCGCCACCGCTCGGCGATGGCAGCCAGCGCGGCCGCCGAGGGGTCCTCGAGCCCGTAGCGGGCGGCCATCTCCTCGTGCAGCCGCGGCTCGGCGGACGGGAAGACATCAGGGGAGCCGGCGCCGCGCACCACCACCAGCTCGGCGGAGAACGGGCCGATGCCGGGCAGCTCCCGGACCTGCGCCAGCGCCTGCTCCGCAGGCAGGGCGCGCAGCCGCCCGCCGTCGAGCCGCCCGTCGAGCGCCGCCTCGGCCAGCCCCCGCAGCCGCTCCTGCTCGACCGCCGGCACCGGCAGCTCGCCGGCCACGGCCGCCAGCCGTGCCGGCGTGGGGAACGCCGCCACCGCGACGCCGTCCACCTCGTGGCGGGTGCCCCAGCGCTCGGCGACGCGCGCCTTGGTGCCCGCGGCCGCCGCGGTGCTGGTGCGCTGCGAGAGCACCGCCCAGCAGGCGGCCTCGTACGGCGACCAGAACGACACCGGGCGGAAGCCGGGCCGCGCGGCCGCCAGCGGCGCGAGCACGGGGTCGGCGGCGGCCACGCCGGCCCACCCGCCGCCGTCGACGTCGAGGCCCAGGACCCGCGCGACCTGCTCGGCCAGCCGGGGCGGGTCGGTGTCGGCGCGCACGTGCACCACACCGTCGGCGTCCTGGGACACGGCGATCCCCACCGCGGTGTCGCAGCCCTCGACCCAGCAGGCCAGGCGCAGCACGCCGTCGGGCGCGCCGACGTGACGGGCCGGCGTGAAGCCCTCGAGGAAGCGGGTGCTCTGGGCCAGGTCGAACGGGCCGCGCACGGGGATCCGCTGCTGCACGCCCCCGGTCTACGCCCGGGGTGTGACGCTCAGCGGCCGCCGCGCAGCCAGGGGCCGAACCAGCGGGTCAGCCGCGGCATGAGCACCTGGCCGAGCAGCACGACGACGACCGTCGCCGACAGCAGCAGCCGCAGCGGAAGCGGCCACGAGGCGACGTGCGGGGCCACCAGCAGCGAGAAGCCCAGCGTGATCGCGAAGACGGCGGCGATGGTGAGCACCGTGAGCCGCCAGCGCGGGCCCGGCCGCGGCGGGGTCAGCGCGGTGAAGAAGCTGTCCAGCCCGGCGACGCGGGCGTAGTCGGCGCCGTCGGAGAGGTTCTCGACCCGGGTCAGGGCGGCCTGCCGGACCGACGAGCGCTCCCAGCGGGCCAGCGACTCGCCGTCGGCGAAGCGGTAGACGAGGTGGTAGCGCGTCGAGCCGGGACCCGGCCGCAGCACGCTGGCGCCGAGGTTGCCGGGAAAGGCCGCGGCCAGCCCCAGGACGTCGTCGGCCCAGCGCTCGAACGCCTCCCGCTGGTCGGGCCGCACGTCGCGGGCGACGGTCACCGTCACCGGCTCGCCGGCAGAGCTCAGGTGCGCGGGCGTGGTGCTGGCCGGGTCGGGACGTCGCTGCACGGGTGCTGCAGCGCCCGCACCGTGTGCGACGTTCCCGCCGCGCACGTGACCTCCCTCGCGCTGAGCAGCCGAAGGACCCCCTGCCCCCACCGCTCGCACGCTCGCGGCGGGCCCCTGCAGGGGGCCGACCGCCTGGTCACCAGGGACACTGGAGGGCGTGCCCGAGGGAGACACCGTCTGGCTGGCGGCCAAGCGGATGAACACCGCGCTGGCCGGCCAGACGCTGCGCCGCGGCGAGCTGCGGGTGCCGCAGCTGGCCGCGACCGACCTGACGGGCCGCACCGTCAGCGAGGTGGTGCCCCGCGGCAAGCACATGCTGACCCGGTTCAGCGACGGCTGGACGCTGCGCACCCACTACCGGATGGACGGCAGCTGGCACATCTACGCCAAGGGCGCCCGCTGGCGCGGCGGGCCGGCCTTCTCGATCCGGGCGATCCTCGCGACCGACCGGTGGGACTGCGTCGGTTACCGGCTGCACGACGTCACGATGGTCCGCACCGCGCACGAGGACTCCGTCGTCGGCCACCTCGGCCCCGACGTCCTCGGTCCGGACTGGGACCTCGACGAGGCGGTGCGCCGGCTGCGGTCGCACCCCGACGAGCAGATCGGCGTCGCTGTCCTCGACCAGCGCAACCTGTGCGGGCCGGGCAACCTCTACAAGGTCGAGGGCCTGTTCGTCTGCGGCGTGCACCCCTGGATGCGGGTGGCCGACGTCGAGGACCTGCCCGGGCTGGTCGAGCGCACCCGCGGGCTGATGCTGGCCAACCGCGACCGCCCGGAGCAGAGCACCACCGGGGACCTGCGCCGCGGCCGCGACCACTGGGTCTACGGCCGCAAGGACCGGCCCTGCTACCGGTGCGGCACCCCGATCCTGCGCGGCGACCAGGGCCCGGACCTGCAGGAGCGGATCACCTACTGGTGCCCGACCTGCCAGGCCACCGACGCCCCGGTCGACCCGGCGGCCCGCACCGGCGAGCCCGACCACCCGCCGCCCTTCGCCACCGCCCACTAGCACCGGGACCCGGCCACCTCGCGGTGACCGGGCCCACCGGTGACGAGCTGGAACGGCCCTCCTGCAGGGTCCCGCCGCGAGCCTGCGAGCGGTGGGGGGCAGGAGGGTCCTTACTCAGGCGTTCTCGGGGCGCTGCGCCGGCTGCTCGGTCTTCTCGAACGACGGCGCCGGCGATCCCGGGCCGATCGCCCCGGCCGCACCCGTGCCGCCCTCGACCGCCTGCGGTCCGGTGCCGCCCCCGCCCATGCCGGCCCGGATCTGCTCCAGCCGGGAGGCGCCGGCGACGTCGAGGGTGGCCTTCTGCACCTCGAGCATGCGGCCCTCGACGGAGGTCTGCGCCAGCTCGGCCTGGCCGAGCGCGTTGGCGTAGCGGGCCTCGATCTTGTCCCGCACCTCGGCCAGGCTCGGCGTGTTCCCCGGCGCAGAGAGCTCGTTGACCTGCCGCATGGAGGCGGCCACGTGCTCCTGCATCCGTGCCTGCTCGAGCTGGCTCATCAGCTTGGTGCGCTCGGCCAGCGTCGTCTGCAGCCGCATCCGGCTCTGCTCGACCGCGCCGCGCGCCTGCTCGGCGGCCTGCAGCGCCTCGTCGTGGCTGCGCTTGAGGTCCTCCATCGCCTGCTCGGCGGCGACGAGCTGGGTGGCGAAGGCCTGCGCCGCGTTCTCGTACTCGGCGGCCTTGGCCCCGTCCCCCTTGCCGCGGGACTGGTCGGCCAGGACCAGCGCCTGGCGGGCCGAGGCCTGCAGCTTCTCGACCTCGCCGAGCTGGCGGTTGAGCCGCATCTCCAGCTGCCGCTGGTTGCCCAGGACGGCGGCGGCCTGGTTGGCCAGCGCCTGGTGCCGCTGCTGCTCGGCCTCGATCGCCTGGGCGATCTGGATCTTCGGGTCGGCGCGCTGGTCGATCTGCGCGTTGGCCGACGCCGTCAGGTACCGCCACAGCTTGACGAGCGGGTTGGGCATGTCGAGCTCCTCCTGGTCCGGCGCGCTCCGGCGCCGCCTCGTGGCTGCTGTGGACCGCCGCGGCCCGCGGCGGTCCTCCCCGTCATCGTCCCAGGAGAAGCCGCACCCGGCCCAGCAGGGACCTCCCCCGTCCTCCGCTCCGGGGATCCCCGGGTGCCCGCGCCGGCCGGGCCCTATGGTCGGGCGATGGACCGCGACGCCCCCGTCCCGCCCACCCTCACCGTGCTGGGCGAGCTCGTCGTCGACCTGCTGCCGGTCCCCGGCGCCGACGCCGGCCCCGAGGGCACCGCGCCGCACTACGTGGCCCGCCCCGGCGGCAACGCGCTCAACGTCGCCGTCGCCGCGGGCCGGCTGGGCACCCGGGTGGCGCTGCTCGCCCGCCTGGGCACCGGCCCGATGGCGCCCGCGCTGCGCCGGCACGCCGAGCTCTCCGGCGTCGACGTCGCCGGGATGGTGGCGGCATCGGAGCCGGTCAGCGTCGCCGTCGTCGGGCTGGGGCCCGACGGCTCGCCGGACTACGGCTTCCACGTGGTCGGCGCGGCCGACTGGCAGTGGTCCGACGAGGAGCTGGCCGCGGTCCTGCCGGAAGGGACGGCGGTCCTGCACGTCGGCTCGATCTCCTCGTGGACGCCGCCGGGCTGTGAGGCGATCGCCCGGCTGGCCGAGCGCCTGGCCGGGAGCGCCCTGGTCAGCGTCGACCCGAACGTGCGCCCGATGCTGGCCGGCGGCCCGGTCGGCGCGGCGCTGGGCAACGACCGCGACGCGGTCCGGGCGCGGCTGGACCGGCTGGTCGCCGTCGCCGACGTGGTCAAGGTCAGCGCCGAGGACCTCGCCTGGCTCGAGCCGGACACCGCCGACCTCGACGACGCCGCGCAGCGGTGGGCGGCCCGCGGACCGGCGCTGGTGCTGCTCACCGACGGCGGGGCGCCGCTGCGGATCGCCCGGCCCGGGCGCCCGCTGCTGCACCGCTCCCCGCCGCCGGTCACCGTGGTCGACACCGTGGGGGCCGGCGACTCGCTGGCCGCCGGCCTGTTCGTCGGGCTGCTCGGGGCCGGCGTGACCGGCCGCGGAGCGCTCGAGGGCCTCTCCGACGACGACCTGCTGGCCGTGGTGGACGACGCCGCGCTCGTCGCCGCCCTCAACTGCACCCGGGTGGGCGCCGACCCGCCGACGGCCGCGGAGCTCGCCGCCGCGAAGGGGTAGCGCGCCGCCAGGACCGGTCAGGGCGCCAGCCAGGCCGCGGTGTCCGGCGGCAGGTCCCCGGCGGCTCCCTCGCTGGCGAGCAGCACCCTCCCCAGGCCCGCCAGCGGGACCGGCCGGGCGGACAGGTTGACCACGCAGCGCAGCGCTGGCCCGCGGTCGAAGGCCAGCACGTCCTCGCCGAGGTCCAGCCAGGTCAGCGGCTCCTCCCCGAGCAGCTCCCGCCGCAGCCGCAGGGCGTCCCGGTACAGCGACAGCGTCGACGACGGGTCCGCACGCTGCGCCTGCGCGGTCAGCGACCGCCACGACTCCGGCTGCGGCAGCCAGGGACGCACCCCGTCGGGCGCGAACCCGAACGGCGGGCGGTCCCCCGACCACGGCAGCGGCACCCGGCAGCCGTCCCGCCCGCGCGCGGTGTGCCCCGACCGCTCCCACGTCGGGTCCTGCAGCACGTCCTCGGGCAGGTCCTCCACCTCGGGCAGGCCCAGCTCCTCGCCCTGGTACAGGTAGGCCCCGCCCGGCAGGGCCAGGGTCAGCAGCGCCGCGGCGCGCGCCCGCCGCAGGCCGAGGGCGAGGTCGGCCGGCGCGGCGGCGTCGAAGCCCATGACCGCGGCGCCGCTGTCGGCCCGGCCGAAGCGGGTGACGTGCCGGGTCTCGTCGTGGCTGGACAGCACCCAGGTGGCCGGTGCACCGACCGGGGCCAGCGCGGCCAGGGTGCCCTCGACGACCGCGCGCAGCGCCCGCGCCTCCCAGGGCGCCTTCAGGTAGTCGAAGTTGAAGGTCGTGTGCAGCTCGTCCGGCCGCACGTAGCGGGCCAGCCGCTCGGGGCCGTTGACCACGGCCTCGGAGACGAACAGCCGCTCACCGTCGTAGGTGTCCCCGATGCGGCGCCACCGCCGGAAGACCTCGTGCACCGCGTCGACGTCCCAGTGCGGGTTGTCCACCCACTCGCTGCTGGCGAACGTCGCGCCCGGCGGGTGCCCGGCGTCGGGCAGGTCGGGCACCTTGGCCATGGCCGGGGCGGCGTCCACGCGGATGCCGTCCACCCCGCGGTCGAGCCAGAAGCGCACGATCCCGTCGAACTCCGCCTGCACGTCCGGGCTGTCCCAGTCCAGGTCGGGCTGCTCGGGCGCGAACAGGTGCAGGTACCACTGGCCCGGCCGGCCGTCGGACGCGCGCACCCGCGTCCACGCCGGGCCGCCGAACGCGCTGATCCAGTCGTTGGGCGGCTCCTCCCCGCCGGCCCGGCCGTCGCGGAAGAAGTAGCGCGCCCGCTCCCGGGAGCCCGGCGCGGCCGCCAGCGCGGCCCGGAACCACGGGTGCTCTGCCGAGGTGTGGTTGGCGACCAGGTCGACGACGAGCCGCAGCCCCAGGGCGTGCGCGTCGGCGAGCAGCGCGTCGACGTCGCCGAGCGTGCCGAACCGCGGGTCCACGTCGCGGTAGTCGGCGACGTCGTAGCCGCCGTCGGCCATCGGCGACGGGTACCAGGGGGTCACCCACAGCGCGTCGACGCCGAGGTCGGCCAGGTACGGCAGCCGGCTGCGCAGCCCGGGCACGTCCCCCAGCCCGTCGCCGGTGCCGTCGGCGAAGCTGCGCAGGTAGACCTCGTAGACCACCGCCGTCCGCCACCAGGGACGGCGGTGGTCCACGGAGGGCGTGGTTACGCGGCGCCGGATCGGTGCGCCCCGGACGACCCGGTGGACCCGGGCGACTCGGAGATGACACTGGAGCCGACGGTCTGCCCGGTGGCCTGGGCGTGCTGCACCTGCTCGACCCGGTCCTCGGTGGCCATCTGCGTCAGCCGGGCGCCGGCCTCCGCGTCACGGGTGAGGTTCTCACCCGTCTGCGGGTCGAAGACGTGCACCTTGCGGCTGTCGAGCCAGAAGTCGGCCTCCCGGCCCTCGCGGATCCGGCTGGTCGAGTCGATGGACACGATCGCCTGGGTGCGCAGTTCCTCGGAGTCCAGCTCGCGGGACAGGTCACGCAGCTGCGCGGTGATCGCCTCGGGCGCCTCGTAGGGGATGTAGGCGTACTGCGAGTCGCCCAGCCACTCGGTGACGTCGACCCGGGCACGGAAGACCGAGCCGTAGGGCCGCTTGGCCTCGTCGACGATGGTGGCGTCCTCGAAGTACTCCGGCCGGATCCCGACCAGCAGCAGGTCCCGCCCCTGGACCGCGGCCACCTGCCGCTCGTCGAGGGCGATCGGGCCGAACGGCGTCTGCAGCTGGTTGCCGTCCAACGTCGCCGGCAGGAAGTTCATCGGCGGCGAGCCGATGAACCCGGCGACGAAGAGGTTCACCGGCTGCTCGTAGAGCTCCCGCGGCGAGGCGACCTGCTGGATCTTGCCCTTGCGCAGCACGCAGACCCGGTCGCCGAGGGTCATCGCCTCGGTCTGGTCGTGGGTGACGTACACCGTGGTGATGCCCAGCCGGCGCTGCAGCCGGCTGATCTCGGTGCGCATCTGGCCACGCAGCTTGGCGTCGAGGTTCGACAGCGGCTCGTCGAAGAGGAACGCCTCGGCCTGGCGCACGATCGCGCGGCCCATGGCGACGCGCTGCCGCTGGCCACCGGAGAGGTTGGCCGGCTTGCGCTCGAGGTGCTCCTTGAGCTCGAGGACGTCGGAGGCCTCGGTGACGCGGCGGCGCACCTCGTCGTCGGGGGTCTTGGACAGCCGCAGCGGGAAGGCGATGTTCTCGAACACCGTCATGTGCGGGTACAGGGCGTAGTTCTGGAACACCATCGACAGGTTGCGGTCGCGGGGCGCCAGGTCGTTGACGCGCTTGCCGCCGATGATCATGTCGCCGCTGGTGATGTCCTCGAGTCCGACGATCATCCGCAGCAGGGTGGACTTCCCGCAGCCGGACGGACCGACCAGGATCATGAACTCCCCGTCGGCGATGTCCAGGCTGACGTCGTTCACGGCCGGGTAGCCGTCCCCGTACTGCTTGACGATGTGCTTCATCTCGATGGAGGCCATCAGATCTCGTCCCCTCGGTGGGTCGGCGGGATGGTGGGCACGGCCGGGTCAGCCCTTGACCGCGCCGTTGGTGAGACCGGCGACGATGCGCCGCTGGAACAGCAGGACCAGGACGACGACGGGGATGGTGACGATCACCGCTGCCGCGGCGATGGCCCCGGTCGGGTCCTGGAACTGGGAGGCCCCGGAGAAGAGACCGAGCGCGGCGGGGACGGGGCGCGCGCGGCTGGTCGACGTCAGCGAGATGCCGTACGCGAAGTCGTTCCAGGCGATGAAGAACGCGATGATCGCCGTGGTGAAGACGCCGGGCGCTGCCAGCGGGACGATCACCTTGCGGAAGGCCTGCCACGTCGTCGCGCCGTCGACCTGCGCGGCCTGCTCCATCTCCCAGGGGATCTCCCGGAAGAACGCCGACATCGTCCAGATGGAGATGGGCAGCGTCAGCGACAGGTAGGGGATGATCAGCCCGGGCCAGGTGTCGTAGAGCCCGATCTGCCGCCACAGGTTGAACAGCGGCGTGACGATCGAGATGACCGGGAAGATCGCCACCCCGAGCGCGGTGCCCAGGATCAGCTTCTTGCCCGGGAAGTCCAGCCGGGCGATCGCGTAGGCGGCAAACATCGAGAGGAGGCACGAGATGAACGTCGCGATCAGGCAGATCCCGAAGCTGTTGCGCAGCGCCGGCAGGAACAGGTCACTCGCCGAGCCGGTGAGGATCGTCGAGTAGTTCTCCCAGGTCCAGGCCGACGGCAGGAACGACTTGTTCGCCAGGTCCGCCGTCGTCTTGAACGACAGCGAGACGACCCATGCGATCGGGAACAGGCAGTAGAGGATGATCAGGGCCCCGCCGACCCACCACCAGGTCTTCTCCTTGGTCGACATCACCGCTCCCCTCGTGCCTGGGCCAGGTCGACCTTGAAGCCCTTGATGAAAATGAACGCGATGAGCACGACCGCGAGGAACAGCAGCACCGAGACCGCCGAACCCAGCCCGATCTCCACCCGGGAGATCGTCTGCCGGTAGGCGAGGAACGAGACCGACTCGGTGTTGTTCGCACCCGCGGTCATGATGAAGATGCTGTCGAAGATCCGGAACGCGTCGAGGGTCCGGAACAGCAGTGCCACCATGATGGCGGCCTTCATGTTGGGGATGGTGACCCGCCACATCCGCTGCCACCAGGTGGCACCGTCGACCTTGGCCGCCTCCTGCAGCACGTCGGGTACCTGGGCCAGGCCCGCCAGCAGCAGCAGGGAGATGAACGGGGTCGTCTTCCAGATCTCGGCCAGGCAGATCACGAAGAGCGAGGAGGCCTGACCACCGAACCAGTCGGTGGTCTCGCTGACGCCCGGCAGCCAGGCGAACCAGCTGTTGACGAAGCCGGTGTTGATGCGGAAGGCGAACGCCCAGGCGTAGGCCGACACGACCGTGATCACCGCGTAGGGGATCAGGATGGCGGCCCGGACCACCGGGCGGATCGACGAGAGCGCCTTGGCCATCACCAGGGCCAGGGCGAACCCGAGCACCAGCTCGACGGCCACCGTGACCACCGTGATGATCAGGGTGACGAGGATGGCCTGCCACCACACGCCGTCGGTGAGGATCACCCAGTAGTTGCCGAGGCCCTCGAAGGACCGGTTCTCCGGGTCGGTGAGCCGGTAGTTGAACAGCGAGTAGTAGACCGCCTGAACGATCGGGTAGGCGGTCACCAGCAGCATGACCACGAAGGCCGGGCCGGCGAGCAGCCAGCCGAGCTTGCGCTCGGCCCGGGACCGGTCGCTGATCGACCCGCGCGGGGAGGAGACCGGCTGGGTCTTCTCCGTGGGTGGGAGCGTCGTCTGGGTCATAGCAGCTGCTCTCCTGACAGGACGGCCCGGGTGAGCGTCTCCGTGCGCTCACCGGTCTGGTCGTTGACCGAGCCCGGCGGGTGGAACTCCCGCAGGAAGCACCCGAGGACCTCGCTGTAGTAGGCCGTCAGCGGGCGGGACGCCGCCAGCTCCAGGGACTCGCGGATGGTGTCGGCCATGGGGTAGGCCTCCTGCACCTCCGGGTCGTCGTAGACGGCGACCGACGACGCCGGGTTGCCGTTGGTCACCATGTACTCGGCCTGGTTGTCGTCCTGCACGATGCAGGTCACCGCCTCGTAGGCGAGGTCGACGTTCCGGCTGAACGCCGACACGGCGATGTCGATCCCGCCGAGGGGAGGTGCACTCGGGGTGCCCTCGTCGACGGCGGGGTACAGCGCCCAGCCGTAGTCCTCGGGCACGGACGCGTCCAGGGTGCCGGCCTCGACCTTGCTCTGCGCCTGGGCGTAGACGAACGGCCAGTTCACCATGAAGCCGGCGTCGTCGCTCTCGAACTCGCTCGCGCTGGTGTCCTCGCTGGCCGTGGTGAAGCCGGCGCCGACCGCGGAGGAGTTGGCGACGGCGGCCATCACCTCGGCGGCGCGGTCCGCCTCGGGGGTGGCGAGCCCGAACTCGATGTCATCGGGGCTCTCCCCGCTCTCCACGATGTACTGCCCACCGGCGGACTCGAGGAGTGCGTTGAACCACACCATCAAGGACTCCGACCGCCTGCCCTGGGCGCTGAGCAGCTTGTCCTGACCCTCGGCGGCCTCGATCAGCTGGTCCCAGGTGACCGGCTGGCTCATGTCGAGCCCCGCCGCGTCCGCGACCGACTTCCGGTACCAGAGGAGCTGGGTGTTGGACCAGAAGGGGACCGCGACGAGCTCGTCGTTCCACGTGGCGGACTCCAGTGCACCCTCGAACACGCCCTCGCTGACCTCCTGCGCGACGTCCTCCGGCACGGGGGCGAGGAACCCCGCCTGGGCGAACTCCGGTGGGAACACCACGTCCAGGCTCATGAGGTCGATCGACTCGTCGTTGGCCGCGAGCCGGCGGATCAACTGCTCCCGCTGGGCGGGCGAGTCGCGGGGGAGCTGGGCCACCTCGATGCGGTAGGCCCCGTTCGACTCCTCCGTACAGCGCTCGGCGATGGTCGCCTGACCGCCCGAGTCGGGGTTGATGTACCAGGTGAGGGTGGGGGTGCTCCCGGCATCACCGCCGCCGCAGGCGGCCAGCGTCGATGCGGCGACGGCGGCGACGGCCGCGCTCCCCAGCACCCGCCGTGGCCGTCTGCGCCGACTCCGGGGGGTGCGCCCGCCACCGGGCTCCACGTTTCCGACTGTTGCGATGGACAAGACGCACCGCCTCCGTCTCGGCGAACACCGACGATCACCGCGTCGTCGATACCGTGGCCCAGGCCACAGACGACCGCAACCCGGCCGTGCCGTGGTCGTGACCAGCGGCGCGGCACTCCGCTCAGGGGCGGGTGACGATCACCGAGGGTGTCGTGAGCTCGGGCGGCATCGACGGCAGCACGGTGCGCACGTAGGACCGCGCGGCCTCGGTCGTGCCGACGTCGCGGCCGGCCTGCTCCGAGAGGAACCAGCGGTGCTCGAGCACCTCGTGGAAGACCTCGGCCGGCTCCAGGCGCCCGGCCAGCTCCGGCGGGATCGCGTCGACGACCGGCTGGTAGACCTCGGCGAGCCAGCGTGACCCGGCCACCGCCTCCGACACCGGCCCGCCCGCCTTCTGCTCGAGGTAGGCGCGGAAGGAGCGCAGGTCGTTGAGCAGCCGCCGGGCCTGGTTCTCCTGGACCTCGAGGCCGGTGAGCCGGAACAGCTCCCGGCGGTGCTGGCCGGGGGCGGACACGCGGGTCTCGACCCGCAGGCGGGCCCCCTCGTCGGAGGTGACCAGCTCGACCTCGCCGACGTCGAAGCCGAGGTCGTTGAGCCGCTGGAGGCGCTCGGCCACCCGGTAGCGCTGCTCGTCGGAGCGGAAGACCTCCTCGTGGGTGACCTCGTCCCACAGCGACGCGTAGCGCACCGGGAGGCTGTCGGCCACGTCGATCGGGTCGACGCCGTCGGGCAGCAGCTCCCCGTACTGCAGGTCCAGCAGCTCGGCGCCGACCCGCTCGCGGGCCAGGTCGAGGTCGTAGTGGCGCTGGCCGCGGGTGAGCGACGGGTGGCGCTCGGCGGTCTCGGCGTCGACCAGGTAGGCCGCCAGCGCCCCGGCGTCGAGCCGGAAGAGGGTGTTGGACAGCGAGCAGTCGCCCCAGAAGATCCCGGCGAGGTGCAGCCGCACGAGCAGCACCGCGAGGGTGTCCATCAGCTGGTCCACCGACTGGCGGGCGCTGGGCCGGGAGAAGAGGTACCGATAGGACATCGAGTACTCGAGGTAGCGGGTGACGAGGATGGCGTCCTGCCCGTTCGGGCGGTCGACGCAGATGCCGAGGACCGAGACCGACGGCAGGCCCTCCTCCTCGAAGTCACCGAGCAGGTCGTACTCGTGCCGGGCCAGGTGCTCGCCGATCTCCTTGAGCGCGAAGACCCTGCCCTGGGCGGCGACGAAGCGGACGACGTGCCGGGAGATGCCGCGCTGGGGCACCTCGAGCAGCAGGTCGGGGTCCCACTCCTCGAGCGGTTGGTGCCACGGCAGCGTCAGCAGCTCCGCGCCGTCGGTCCCCGGTGGACGGAAGAGGTATCGCACCGCGACCTCCCGTGGTGGCCCCCAGCGGCCGACCGCCCGGGCCCGGGCGGTCGCCGACCACCCTCCCACGTGCCCGGCCCGGACGCGGGCCAGGCACGCGGGTCAGGCGGCGAGGGCGACGGCGCCACCGGCGCGGTGGGCCGCCCGCGTGGCGCCGACCAGGGCGAGGGCGGGCTCCGGCTCGGCGGCCGGGACCGGCGCCGCCTCGGCCGGCTCCTGCTCGGCAGGAGCCGCCTCGGCGGCCGGGGTGCCGGCGGGGGCCAGCGGACGGACGCGGCTGCCCGGGCCGCGCAGCTCGGTGCTCACCTCGGCGAGCAGGTCGGCGAGCTCCACGTCGAGGGCGTCACAGATCGAGGCGAGCAGCTCGGAGGAGGCCTCCTTCTGCCCGCGCTCGACCTCGGAGAGGTACCCGAGGCTGACCCGGGCGGCACCGGAGACGTCGCGCAGCGTCCGCCGCTGGCGCAGCCGGTGACCACGCAGGGTCTGCCCGAGCTGGGTGCGCAGCAACGTCATGGCCGTCTCCTGTCTGGCGGAGTGAAGAGCGGCGGCACCGGGGTGCCGTGCGCCCACGGTACGCGGGCCCCCTGTCCGGCACTGATCCGGCGGGCCCACGTCCGCTCACGGCGTAACACCGCGCCGGGCCTGCGCGTTCCCGGCCCGCGCCGACCGGGTGAGGGGATGGCACGGCCTCCTCGCAAGGGTCCGCGCCGAGCAGGTGACGTGCTGGAACGGCCTCCTCGCAGGGGCCCGCGCCGAGCAGGTGACGTGCTGGAACGGCCTCCTCGCAGGGGCCCGCGCCGAGCGGAGCGAGGCGTGGGGGGCGAGGAGGTCCTTCCTCAGGCGGCGGTGTCGGTGCGCGAACCGGCCGGCCCGGCGGCCCGCCGGGCGGCCGCCGCCCGCGCCGCCCGGGCACTGGTCCGGCGCAGCGCGAGCGCCCGCCAGACGTAGTCCAGGCCGGTGGCGAGGGTGAGCACGAGGGCCGCGGCCATGACCCACCAGCGGGCGGTGGCCAGCAGCCCGGTCAGCGGCAGGATGTACAGACCGATGGCCAGCGCCTGCACCACGGTCTTGGCCTTGCCGCCGCGGCTGGCCGCGATGACGCCGTGCCGGATCACCCAGAACCGCAGCAGCGTCACGCCGAGCTCGCGGACGAGGATGGCCAGCGTCACCCACCACGGCAGCAGGCCGAGCACCGACAGCCCGATGAGCGCGGTGCCGGTGAGCGCCTTGTCGGCGATCGGGTCGGCGAGCTTGCCGAACTCGGTGACCTGCCCGGTCCGGCGCGCGATGAGCCCGTCGTAGCGGTCGGTGATGATCGCCGCGGCGAAGAACACCGTCGCCCACACCCGGCGGGTGTCGTCCATGCCGCCGTCGGAGAGCAGCAGCACGGCGAACACCGGGACCAGGGCCAGCCGCAGCACGGTCAGCGCGTTGGGCAGGTTGACCAGCCGGGCCGACTGGGGCGGGGTCGCCGCCGGGTCGGGGACGACCGCGCTCACCGGGACCTCACGCGGCCGGGACCGGCGCGAGCGCGGCGGCGACGAGGTCGACGCCCTCGGTGCCGACCACCTCGGCCGCCAGCAGTTGCCCGGGACGGGCGTCGGCGGGCACGCCGGTGACCGTGGTGGTGCCGTCGGCGTCGGGGTCCTGGTGGGCGGCGTGCCCGACCCACACCCCCGGGCCCTCGTCGGCGGAGAGGTCCTCGGTCAGCAGCACCTCGACGCGGGTGCCGACGCGGTCCTCGGCGCGCTGCGCGGTCAGCTCCTCGACCAGGTCGGTGACCCGGCGGACGCGGGCGTCGATCTCCGCCCGGTCGAGCTTGCCGTCCAGGCCGATCGCCTCGGTGCCCTCCTCGTCGGAGTAGCCGAACACCCCGACGGCGTCCAGCCGCGCGCCGGTGAGGAACCGCTCGAGCTCGGCGACGTCGTCCTCGGTCTCCCCCGGGAAGCCGAGGATGACGTTGGTGCGGAACCCGGCCTCCGGGGCGAGGGACCGCGCCCGCTCGACGAGCGCGAGGAAGTCGTCGGTGCCGCCGAAGCGGCGCATCCGGCGCAGCAGGCCGGGCGAGGAGTGCTGGAAGGACAGGTCGAAGTACGGCGCGACGCCGTCGGTGGCGGCGATGACCTCCAGCAGGCCCGGCCGCAGCTCGGCCGGCTGCAGGTAGGCCACCCGCACGCGGGCGATCCCGTCGACGGCGGCGAGCTCCGGCAGCAGCCGCTCCAACGAGCGCAGGTCGCCGAGGTCCTTGCCGTAGGAGGTGGAGTTCTCGCTGACCAGCACCAGCTCGGTGACGCCCTGGCCGGCCAGCCAGCGCGCCTCGGTGAGCACCTCGGCCGGCGGGCGGGACACGAAGGAGCCGCGGAAGGTCGGGATGGCGCAGAACGCGCAGCGGCGGTCGCAGCCGGAGGCGAGCTTGAGCGCCGCGGTGGGGCCGGCCGCGAGCCGCCGCCGCTGCACCCAGCCGTGGCCGGGGATGACCGGCGCCTCCGGGGCGGTCGCCGCGCTCGTGCGGGCCACCGGGCTGATCGGCAGCAGCGTGCGCCGGTCGCGGGGCGAGTGCGGCACCAGCGGGCGCCCGGTGAGGACGTCGTCGAGCCGGTCGCCGATGGCGGTGTAGTCGTCGAAGCCGAGGACGGTGGCCTCGGGCAGCGCGCCGGCGAGCTCGGCGCCGTAGCGCTCGGCCATGCAGCCGACGGCGACGACGCGGGCGCCGCTGTCGGTGGCGGCGAGGATGGCGTCGACCGAGTCCTTCTTCGCCGACTCGATGAACCCGCAGGTGTTCACCAGCACCGCGTCGGCGCCCTCGGCGTCGTCGACGAGCCGGTAGCCGCCGGCGGCCAGCCGGCCGGCCAGCTCCTCGGAGTCGACCTCGTTGCGGGCGCAGCCGAGGGTCACCAGCGCCACGGTCCGGTCGGGGCTGGGCGCGGCGGTCACCGGTCCATCGTATGTGCTGGTGACCGACGGCCCCGGCCGGAGCGGGGTGATGCTCCCCGCGGGGGTCAGTCCTCGCCGGCGGGCAGGGTGCCGCCACGGATGGTGAACAGCACCGACTCCAGCTCGTCGGGCTTGATCAGCACGTCGCGGGCCTTGGACCCCTCGGAGGGGCCGACGACGCCGCGGGTCTCCATGAGGTCCATGAGCCGGCCGGCCTTGGCGAAGCCCACCCGCAGCTTGCGCTGCAGCATCGACGTCGAGCCGAACTGGCTGGTGACCACGAGCTCGACGGCCTGGCACAGCAGGTCCAGGTCCCCGCCGATGTCCTCGTCGATCTCCTTCTTCTCGCCCTGCGCGGCGCTGAAGACCTCCTCGCGGTACTCCGGCTCGGCCTGCCGCTTGGTGAACTCGACGACGGCCTCGATCTCGCCGTCGGAGACGTAGGCGCCCTGCACCCGCTGCGGCTTGCCGGCGCCGATCGGCATGAACAGCGCGTCACCCATGCCGATGAGCTTCTCGGCGCCGGGCTGGTCGAGGATGACCCGGCTGTCGGTGAGGCTCGAGGTGGAGAACGCCAGCCGCGAGGGCACGTTGGCCTTGATCAGGCCGGTGACGACGTCGACCGACGGGCGCTGCGTGGCGAGCACCAGGTGGATGCCGGCGGCGCGCGCCTTCTGGGTGATCCGCACGATCGAGTCCTCGACGTCGCGCGGGGCGACCATCATCAGGTCGGCGAGCTCGTCGACGATCGTGAGGATGTAGGGGTAGGGCCGGTAGACCCGCTCGCTGCCGGGCGGGGCGGTGATCTCGCCGCGCTCGACCTTGCGGTTGAAGTCGTCGATGTGCCGCACCCCGGTGGCCCGCATGTCCTGGTAGCGCTGCTCCATCTCCTCGACCAGCCAGGCCAGCGCGGTCGCGGCCTTCTTCGGGTCGGTGATGATCGGCGTGATCAGGTGCGGGATGCCGTCGTAGGGCGTGAGCTCGACCATCTTCGGGTCGATCAGGATCATCCGCAGCTCGTCGGGCGTGGCCCGCAGCAGCAGCGAGGTCAGCAGCGAGTTGATGCACGAGGACTTGCCGGCGCCGGTGGCACCGGCGACGAGCAGGTGCGGCATCTTCGCCAGGTTGGCCAGCACGAACTGGCCCTCGATGTCCTTGCCGAGGCCGACGAGCATCGGGTGCTGGTCCTGCTTGGCCGCCGGCGAGCGCATGACGTCGCCGAGGCTGACCGTCTCGCGGTCGGTGTTGGGCACCTCGATGCCCACCGCCGACTTGCCGGGGATCGGCGCGAGGATGCGGATGTTGTCGTTGGCGACGGCGTAGGCGATGTTGCGGGTCAGCGCGGTGATCTTCTCGACCTTGACGGCGGGGCCGAGGGTGACCTCGTACCGGGTGACCGTCGGGCCGCGGGTCATGTCGGTGACGTCGGCGTCGATGTTGAACTGCTCGAGCACGCCGCGGATGGCCTCGATGGCGTCGTCGTTGGCCTTCGAGCGGGCCCGCGGCGGCGTGCCGGGGCGCAGCAGGCTGGTCGCCGGGAGGCGGTACTCGCCCTCGACCGGCTCGATGACGAGCTGCTGCGGCTCCTCGACCGGCTCCAGCGGCTCGGGCGCGGCCGTGCGGTCGACCACCGGGGGGCGCGGAGCGGGCGGCTCCTCGGCTGGCACGGTGCGCACCGCCAGGGGCGCCTCGGCGTAGGCCCCGTGGTCGATGGGCCCGGTGGTGGTGAGGTCGGGGGCGTCCTCGGAGAGGACCTCGGCGAGCGCGGCGCGCTTCGAGCGGCGCGGTCGGGGGGCCTCCTCGGGCTCCTCGTCGTGCTCGTCGTCGTAGTCGTCGTCCCACTCCTCGTCGGAGCGGCCGGTGGTCCGGTCGACGAAGGCCCGCAGCCGCTCGGGCGCCTGGTGCAGCGGCGTGGCGGTGAGGACCAGCAGCGCGAACACCGCCAGCAGCGACAGCAGCACGACCGCGACGACGGGACCGAGCCCCGCGGTCAGCGGGGTGCCGACCGCCCAGCCGACCAGGCCCCCGGTGCCGGGCCGGCCGGCGACGGGGTCGGCCGGGGTGCCGACGACGGAGGCGATGCCCAGCACCGCGAGCGTGGCGCACAGCCAGCCGATGGCCAGCCGGCCGCGGGCCTCCGGGCGCGGGGCACGGCGCAGCAGCCGCAGGGCGGCGAGGAACAGCAGCGCCGGCAGCACCACCACCAGCGAGCCGACGACCCAGCGGACGGCGTCGGCCAGGCCGGCGCCCACCGGGCCGATGCCGTCGAACCAGGCGGCCGCCCCCAGGACGACGGCGAGGCCGAGGACGGCCAGGCCCGCGCCGTCGCGGCGGTGCTCGGGCGCGAGCGGCTCGGCCTCCTCCGGGCGGGCGACCGACCGGGCCAGGCCGCCGGCGCCGCGGGCGAGCAGGCCCCAGGCGCCGGCGGTCGCGCGCCAGATCCCGGCGGCGGCACCGGGGCGCTGCGCGGGCCGGCGGGCGGCGGGCTTGCGGTTGCCGTTGCGCGCGGGCGGCCGCTTGCCCGCGGCCGTGGACCCGGACCTCCCCTTCGGAGCCGAGCCGGACGGCCGGCGCGAGGGCGTGGTGCGGGCAGGCATGCGTCGAACGGTAGCCGCCGTCCAGGGTCCTCCCGGGCAGGCGCGAGCTCGTGTCCTGCCCCTACGGTCGGCCCATGCCGACTCCCCCGACCGTCCCGTACGGCAGCTGGCCCACCCCGGTCACCTCCGCACTCGTCGTGCGCGCCGCCGCCCGGCTGGGCGAGGTCGCCGTCGACGGCGGGGACGTGTGGTGGTCGGAGTCACGGCCCGGGGAGGGCGGCCGGTCGGCCCTGGTGCGCCGCTCGGCCGACGGCGCGGTCGCCGACGTGCTGCCGCAGCCGTGGAACGCCCGCACCCGGGTGCACGAGTACGGCGGTGGCGCCTGGGCGGTCGCCGGCGGCACGCTGTGGTTCACGCACTTCGACACCCAGCGGCTGTACCGCCTCGACCCCGGAGCCGCCGACCCGGTCGCGCTCACCCCGGCACCGGAGCTGCCGGCCGGGGTCCGGTACGCCGACCTCACCCCCACCGGCGACGGCGGGCTGCTGGCGGTCCGCGAGACGCACGCGGCGAGCGGCGCCGCGGCCGACGTCGTCAACGAGGTGGTGCGACTGGCCGCCGACGGCACGGCGGAGGTGCTGGTCAGCGGGCCCGACTTCGTCTCCGACCCCCGTCCCGGCCCGGACGGGCAGCTGGCCTGGCTGCAGTGGGACCACCCGGACATGCCGTGGGACGCCGCCCGCCTGGTGGTCCGCGCCGGCGACGGCGCGGAGACGGTCGTGGCCGGCGGTCCCGGCGAGAGCGTCGTGCAGCCGGTGTGGGGGCCCGACGGCGACCTGCTGTTCCTCTGCGACCGCAGTGACTGCTGGTCGCTGTACCGGTGGCGGCCCGGCGGCGCCGTGGAGACGGTGCTCGACGTCGGCCGCGACATCGGCGGCCCGCAGTGGCAGTTCGCGTCCAGCCGCTACGCCGTGCTCGCCGACGGGCGGCTGGTCGTGGCGGTGGGCGAGCAGGGCGGCGACGTGCTGGGCGTGCTCTCCGCCGACGGGGAGCTGCGGCGGCTCGACGTCCCGTACCGCACCTTCCGGTACCTGCGCGCGCAGGGGACGGCGGTGGTCTGCGTGGCCGCGAGCCCGTCCACCGAGCCGGTGGTGGTGCGCGTCGACGTCGACGGCGGCGCCGACGGTGGTGCGGCGGAGGTGCTGCGGCCGGCCCGCGACCTCGGCCTGGACCCCGCCTGGTTCTCGGTGCCCGAGCACGTGACCTTCCCGACCGAGGACCGCGGCACCGGGATCGGGGTCGCCCACGCCCTGGTCTACCCGCCGGCGAACCCCTCGGTGAGCGCGCCGGAGGACGAGCGCCCGCCGCTGCTGGTCGTCGTGCACGGCGGCCCCACGGCGGCGGCGCGACCCGTGCTCGACCTGGAGGTGCAGTACTGGACGACGCGGGGCTTCTGCGTCGCCGACGTCGACTACCGGGGCTCGGTCGGCTACGGCCGCCGCTACCGCGACGCGCTGCGCGGCCGCTGGGGCGAGGTCGACCTCGACGACGTCGTCGCCTGCGCCCGGTTCCTCGCCGACGCCGGCCGGGTCGACCCCGCGCGCACGGCGATCCGGGGCGGGTCGGCCGGTGGCTACACGACGCTGGCCGCCCTCACCATGCGCCCGGGCGTCTTCACGGCCGGCGCCAGCCACTTCGGCGTCGCCGACCTCGGCGCGCTGGCCGCCGAGACGCACAAGTTCGAGTCCCGCTACCTCGACGGCCTGGTGGCGCCCTGGCCGGAGGGCGCCGACGTCTACGCGGCGCGCTCGCCGATCACCCACGTCGACGCGCTCGACACCCCGCTGGCGGTGTTCCAGGGCGAGGAGGACGAGGTCGTGCCGCCCGACCAGGCCGAGGCGATCGTCGCCGCGCTCCGGGAGAAGGGCGTCCCGCACGCCTACCTGCTGTTCCCGGGCGAGCAGCACGGCTTCCGGCGGGCGGAGAACATCCGCGCCGCGCTCGACGGCGAGCTGTCCTTCTACGCGCAGGTGTGGGGCTTCGCGCTGCCCGAGGACGAGGGGATCGAACCGATCACCGTGGTGCGGTAAGGGCGGCCGGCGCCGTCGCCGGCTGAACCGGAGCGCCCCGGCGTGCGTACGTCCCCGTGACGGGCAGCCGCAGCGCCGGGAGGTCGTGGATGGGACGGCACACACCGGTGCCGGCGACGGGGCTGGACGTGCGGGCGGCCTACGCCGCGCACGGCGGGGAGCTGTACCGCTTCGCGCTGCGGCAGCTCGGCGACGGCGGCGCCGCGCAGGACGTCGTCCAGGAGGTGTTCCTCCGGGCCTGGCGCGCCTCCGGCTCCTTCGACCCGCAGCTGGCGAGCCTGCGCACGTGGCTGTTCGCGATCGCGCGCAACGTGGTGGTCGACGAGGCCCGCCGCTTCGCCGTCCGGCCGTGGCAGCGGCACCTGACCGACGGCGCGGACGTCGACGGCCCCGCCGTGGCCGCCGCCGACGAGGGACTGGTCGACGCCTGGGTGGTGGAGGAGGCACTGCGGCGGATCAGCGCCGAGCACCGGACGGCGATCGTGCAGACGCACCTGCGCGGGCGGCCCTACGCGGAGGTCGCCGCGGAGCTCGGCGTCCCGGTCGGGACCGTCCGCAGCCGGGTGTTCTACGGGCTCAAGGCGCTGCGCCTGGCCCTGGACGAGATGGGGGTCGAGCCGTGAGCGGCGCACACGGGGACGTGCACCGGGAGCTGCGGGAGCTGCTGGGCGCCTACGCGCTGGGGCACCTCGGGCCGGCCGAGCGCGACCGGGTGCAGGCCCACCTCGACGGCTGCCCGGAGTGCCGCGCCGAGCTGGCCGGGATCGCGCCGCTGGCCGCCCGGCTGGCCGCCGTCGACCCCGACGCCCTCGACGCCACCCCCACTCCCCCGCCGGACCTCGGCGCCCGCGTCCTGGCCCGCATCGCCGAGGAGGAGCGGCGGGTCGTACCGCTGCGCCGGGCGGCGGCGCGGCGCCGGGTGCTGGCCGCCGCGGCGGTCGCGGGGGTGGCCGCCGCGGGCGGCGCGGTCGGGTGGGCGCTGCGCCCGGTGCCCGATCCGGTGCCGCTGGAGCCGGTGGCGGTCCAGGCGGTGGAGCCCGGCGTCGAGGCCAGCGCGCAGCTGGTGCCGCACACCTGGGGCGTGGAGGTGGAGCTGACCGGCACCGGGTTCGCCGCCGGCGAGGTCTACCGGGTGGCGGTCACCGACGACGCCGGCCGCGAGGTGCCCGCCGGGGAGTTCCTCGGGGTGGGCCCGCAGCAGATGCGCTGCAGCCTCAACTCCTCGGTGCTGCGCGACGACGCCGTCGGCTTCGAGGTGGTCGACGCCGACGGCGAGGTGGTGGTCCGCTCGCGGTTCTGAGCCCGCCGGGGTCCTGACCCGCCGCACCCGAGGTGCGACGGAGGGCGCCGATCCCCGTGCCCGGCGCCCTCCGCCGGGTCGGTCAGACCTCGCCGGGGACGGTGCGCCCGTCGACGGTGAAGCCGGCGCCCGCGCCGTCCTGGAAGACGTCGGGGCCGAGCGGGGCGGTGTTGCCCCGGATGGTCGTGCGGGTGACCGTCATGGTCCCGGGCTCGGAGTTCCACAGCCCACCGCCCTCGGCCGCGGCGCTGTTGCCGGTGACGGTGCCGCGGTCGATGCGCACGGTCCCGGCGCCGGTGAGGTGCAGGCCGCCGCCGTTGCCCGGCACCGGTCCGGTGGTGTTGCCGGTCAGCGCGGTGCGGTCGAGCGTCGTCGTCCCGGTGTCGGCCTCGATGCCGCCGCCGGCCCGCCGGGAGCTGTTGCCCTCGACCACCGAGCGGGTGACGGTCATCGTGCCGCTGTCGTTGAGCAGCCCGCCGCCGGAGCCGGAGGCGCCGTCGGCGACGTTGCCGCGGACCTCGGTGCGGTCGACGGTCAGCGACCCGCCGTCGTTGAACAGCCCACCGCCGCCGTTGTCGGCCGCCGGGCCCCTGGCGCGGTTGCCGGTGACGGTGCTGCGCTCGACGGTCATCGTGCCGGTCGCGGAGTTCCAGAGGCCGCCGCCCTCCGCGGCGGCGGTGTTGTCCTCCACGGTGCTGCGCTCGACGTGCACGGTGCCGGTGCCGGTCAGGTGCAGCCCGCCACCGTTGCCCGGGCTCGCGCCGGTGCTGTTGTGCGACAGCGTCGAACGGGTGACGGTCGTCGTCGACCCCGCGATCGCCTCGATGCCGCCCCCGGCACGGGTGGCCGAGTTGCCGGTGATCGTGCTGCGCTCGACGACGAGCGTGCCGGCGTTGAGGACACCTCCTCCGGAGGCGCCGCCGGTGGTGCCCGGGGCGCCGGGAGCCACGCCGCCGGTGACGGTGACCTCCCGCAGGGTCAGGGAGCCGCCGGGCCGGACGTCGAACACCCGGTCGAGGTGCTCGGCGTCGACCGTGGCACCGCGGCCCTCGATCACCACCCGGCCGGTGACGTCGAGGTCGCCGGCGGCCGCGGTGTCGTCCGACCCGGCCAGCGTCAGGCGGTAGGTGCGGTCGGACAGGACGATCCTGCCGGAGCCTGCGGCGTTGGCCGCCTGCACCGCGGCGCGCAGTGAGCCGGCGCCACCGTCGTCGGTCGTGGTGACGTCGTACCCGGCGGAGGAGGACCGGCCTGCCGAGTGGTACGAACCGCCCGAGTGGTGCCAGTCGCCGGGGCCGCCGGCGGCGGCGGGGGTGGCCGTGAGCAGGAGCAGGGCGAACGCCGACGTACCGGCCGCGGCGCCGGAGCGGAGTGCGGCGGGTCGCCCGGGTGCTGGAGGCATGACAGTCCCCTCGTGAGAGCGGCGACGCCCGCGGACCGGGCGCCGCACACGAGGGGGTACGGCCGAGGGGCCCACCGCGTTCAGGCGCGCCCCGGCCACCTGCCAGGAGCCCGCCTGCGAGCGGTGGGCCGAGGGAGTCCCCCGTCAGACCTCGAGGACGGTCGGGATGATCATCGGCCGGCGGCGGTGGGTGTCGCTCACCCACTTGCCCACGGTCCGGCGGATGGTCTGCGAGAGCCGGTGGGCGTCGGTCTGCCCGTCGGAGAGCTCCCGCTTGAGGTTCTCCTCGACCAGCCGCAGCACCTCGTCGAACGCCGTGGGGTCGTCGGAGAAGCCGCGGGTGGACAGGTGCACCGGCCGCACGATGGTGCCGGTGGAGGGCTCGACGACGACGGTCAGCGCCACGAAGCCCTCGTCGCCGAGGATCCGCCGCTCCTGCAGCGCCTCCTCGCCGACGTCGCCGACGTTGAGGCCGTCGACGTAGACGTTGCCCACCGGCACCGACCCGGTGATCGTCGCCTTGCCGTCGACGAGGTCGACGACGACGCCGTCCTCGGCGAGCAGCACGCGGTCGGCGGCCATGCCGGTCTCCTCGGCGAGCGCCGCGTGCGCCCGCAGGTGCCGCCACTCCCCGTGCACCGGCATGAGGTAGCGGGGCTTGGCCACGTTGAGCAGCGTGCGCAGCTCCCCGGCGGGGGCGTGCCCGGAGACGTGCACGCGCGCGGTCTCCTTGTGCACGACCGTGGCGCCGAGCCGGGCCAGCCCGTTGATCACCTTGTAGACGGCGGTCTCGTTGCCGGGGACCAGCGAGGAGGCCAGCACGATGGTGTCGCCGGCCTCGATGGTGACCTGGTGGTGCTCGCCGCGGGCCATCCGGCCCAGCGCCGACAGCGGCTCGCCCTGCGACCCGGTGCTGACCAGCACCACCTGCTCGGGCGGCATGCTCGTGGCCTCGTCCAGGGCGACCATCAGGCCCGGCGGCACGCGCAGCAGGCCCAGGTCGCGCGCGACGCCCATGTTGCGGACCATCGACCGGCCGACGAAGGCGACCTTGCGGCCGTGCATCTCGGCGGCGTCGAGCACCTGCTGGATGCGGTGCACGTGGCTGGCGAAGCTGGAGACGATCAGCCGCTGGGTGGCGCGGCGGAAGACGTCCTCGAGCACCGGGCCGATCGAGCGCTCGGGCGTGACGAAGCCGGGGATCTCGGCGTTGGTGGAGTCGGCCAGCAGCAGGTCGATGCCCTCGAGGCCGAGCCGGGCGAAGGCGCCGAGGTCGGTGAGGACGCCGTCGAGCGGGAGCTGGTCCATCTTGAAGTCGCCGGTGTGCACCAGGACGCCGGCGGGCGTGTGCACGGCGACGGCCAGCGCGTCGGGGATCGAGTGGTTGACCGAGATGAACTCGCAGTGGAACGGCCCGGCCACGTGGTCGTCGCCGGCGGCGACCTCGACCAGCGTGGGGACCAGCCGGTGCTCGCGCAGCTTGGCCGCCACCAGGGCGAGGGTGAACCGGGAGCCGACCAGCGGGATGTCGCCGCGCAGCCGCAGCAGGTAGGGGATCGCGCCGATGTGGTCCTCGTGCCCGTGGGTGAGGACGACGGCCTCGATGTCGCCCAGCCGGTGCTCGATGACCCCGAAGTCGGGGAGGATGAGGTCGACGCCGGGCTGCTCGGCCTCGGGGAAGAGCACGCCGCAGTCGATGACCAGCAGCTTGCCGTCGAACTCGAGGACGGCCATGTTGCGCCCGATCTCCCCGAGCCCGCCGAGGGCGATGACGCGCAGCCCTCCTTCCGGCAGCGGCGGCGGCGTCTTGAGGTCGAGGTGGGGCTGGCCGGCCTGTCCGGCGGAGCTGACGGTCACTTCACGTGGGCCTCTCGGAGGTGGACCCCGCCGGCGGCGAGGTCGGCGCGCAGCTGCGCGATCTGCTCGGGGGTGGCGTCGACCAGCGGCGGGCGCACGGGACCGGCGGGCAGCCCCAGCTCGCGCAGCGCCGCCTTCACCATGATGACGCCCTGGGTGCGGAAGATGCCGGTGTAGAGCGGCAGCAGGCCCTGGTTGACCTCGCGCGCCCGGACCAGGTCGCCGGACTCGACGGCGGCGATCAGCTCGGCCAGCCGGGCCCCGGCCAGGTGCCCGACGACGCTCACCACGCCGACCGCCCCGAGCGCCAGCAGCGGCAGGTTGAGCATGTCCTCGCCGGAGTAGTAGGCCAGGTCGGTGCGCGCCCGCGTCCACGCGACGGCGCCGAGGTCGCCCTTGGCGTCCTTGACCGCCACGATCCGCGGGTGCTCGGCGGCCCGCACGAGGGTCTCGACCTCGATCGGCACCACCGAGCGCGGCGGGATGTCGTACAGCATGACCGGCAGGTCGGTGGAGTCCGCGACGGCGGTGAAGTGCCGCAGCAGCCCCGCCTGCGGCGGCTTGTTGTAGTAGGGGGTGACGACGAGCAGCCCGTGCGCGCCGATGCGCTCGGCGTCGCGGGCCCGGTCGATGCTGTGCGCGGTGTCGTTGGTGCCCACCCCGGCGATGACCACGGCGCGGTCGCCGACGGCGTCGAGGACCGCCTTGAGGACCGCGCGCGACTCGCCGTCGCGGACGGTCGGCGACTCCCCCGTCGTCCCCAGCACGACCAGGCCGTCGTGGGCCTCGCGGTCGACCAGGTGCGCGGCCAGCTCCTGCGCCCCGGCGGTGTCGATCGAGCCGTCCTCGGTGAACGGGGTGACCATCGCCGTGAGGACGCGCCCGAACGGCCGGGCGGGGTCGGAGGTCATGCACCCGAATCTACCGACCGTCCCCGCCGGTCTCCGGATCTACCGACCGTGCCCGTCGGTCCCCGGCGCGGCAGCGCGGGCGCGCCCGTACTCGGTGACGGCGTAGCGCAGCCCGGTCGCCGAGGTGGCCCAGCCCTCGCGGGGGGTCCGGGTGACGGGCCGCCACCGGCCGTCGAGGGCGGGGGCGCGGGTGTCGCCGTCGACGGCGAGGTCGACGTCGGTGACGACCAGCCGGCCGGCGTGCGGCAGGAACGCGGCGTAGACGGCCGCGCCGCCGATCACCCAGCAGCCGGGGGCGGTGGCGAGCACGTCGGCGACCGAGCCGGCGCGCTCGGCGCCGTCGGCGGCCCAGGCGGGGTCCCGGGTGAGGACGACGTTGCGCCGGCCCGGCAGCGGGCGGTTGCGCGCGGGCAGCGACTCCCAGGTCCGGCGTCCCATGACCACGGTGCCGCCGGAGGTCAGCTCCTTGAACAGACGCAGGTCCTCGGGCAGGTGCCAGGGCAGCCGGCCGCCGGCGCCGATGACCCGGTCGCGGGCCTGCGCCCAGACGAGCGAGACGGTCACACGGGTCAGACCGCGACGGCGGCGCGGATGGCCGGGTGCGGGTCGTAGCCATGCAGGGTGAAGTCGGCGAAGGCGTGGTCGAACAGCGACGGCGCCGGCGCGATCTCCAGCGTCGGGAACGGCCGCGCCTCGCGGGAGAGCTGCTGGCGCACCTGCTCGACGTGGTTGCTGTAGACGTGGCAGTCGCCGCCGACCCAGATGAACTCGCCGGGCTCGAGGCCGGCCTGCGCGGCGACCATGCGGGTGAGGAGCGCGTAGCTGGCGATGTTGAACGGGACGCCCAGGAACATGTCGGCGCTGCGCTGGTAGAGCTGGCAGGACAGCCGGCCGTCGTGCACGGCGAACTGGAACAGCGCGTGGCAGGGCGCGAGCGCCATCTGCGGCAGCGCGGCGACGTTCCACGCCGACACCACCATGCGGCGGGAGTCGGGGTCGGTGCGCAGCGTGTCGAGGACGCCCTGGATCTGGTCGACCGTGCCGCCGTCGGGCGTGGGCCAGGACCGCCACTGGACGCCGTAGACCGGCCCGAGGTCGCCGTCGGCGTCGGCCCACTCGTCCCAGATGGTGACGCCCTGCTCCTGCAGCCAGCGCACGTTGCCGTCGCCGCGCAGGAACCACAGCAGCTCGACGGCGACCGAGCGGAAGTGCACCTTCTTCGTCGTGACCAGCGGGAAGGACTCCGCGAGGTCGTAGCGCAGGCGTTCCCCGAAGGTGCTCACGGTGCCGGTGCCGGTGCGGTCGGACTTCGGCGTCCCGGTCTCGAGGATCCGCCGCAGGAGGTCCTCGTACTGGGTGTCGACCGGTCCGCTGCTGCTGCCCACGGCGGGCCAGCCTAGGCGACGACCGGGCGCGGGCCCGGCAGCGCGCAGCCGAGGTCGGCGGCCAGGTCGCCGCGGCCGGCGACGGCGACGTCGTCGAGCTCGGACCAGTCGGCCATGAGCCGCAGCTCGGCGGCCAGCGCGGCGGCGACCTCGGCGCGGTCGACCCCGGCCTCGGCGTGGGCGGCCTGCACGCGCAGCACCCCGGCCTGCCGGTCGGCCTTGAGGTCGGCGCGGGCCACCAGCCGGTCCCCGAGGAGGAACGGCAGGACGTAGTAGCCGTGCACCCGCTGCGCGGCCGGGGTGTAGATCTCCAGGCGGTAGCGGAAGCCGAAGATGCGCTCGACCCGCGGCCGCTCCCACACCAGCGAGTCGAACGGCGAGAGCAGCGCCTGCGTGCGGATCCACCGCGGCCGCCGGGCCGCCGGGTCCAGCCAGGCCGGCGCGCCCCAGCCGGCCACCTCGACGGGGAGCAGCTCACCGGCCTCCGCCAGCTCGGCGATCGCCTGCCGGGCCGGCGCCGGGCGCAGGCGGAAGTAGTCGCGCAGGTCGCGCTCGGTGGCCACGCCGAGCGCGCGGGCGGCGGTGCGCACCAGCTCCCGGACGGCGTCGGCCGGCTCCGGGGTGGGGGTCTGCACGACGGCGGCGGGCAGCACGCGCTCGGTGAGGTCGTAGACCCGCTCGAACGACGTCGTCCGCGCCCGGGCGGTGAGCGCGCCGGTGTAGAAGAGCCACTCCAGCGCGACCTTGCCGGCGTGCCAGTTCCACATGCTCCCGGGCCGGTCGGGCCGGGGCTCGGCCAGGTCGCTGGCCTTGGTGGGCCCGGACGCGCGGACCCGGTCGAGCACCTCGGTGACGTAGCCGGGCCGCTCCCGCTGGATGCGGACCATCGAGCCCCAGGCGTGCTCCTCGGCCGCGGCCATCCGCCACCGCAGGTGGGGGTGCAGCCGCACGGGGAGGTAGGACGCCTCGTGCGCCCAGTACTCGAACACCTCGTGGCGGCGGGCCATGAAGTCGTCGAGGACGGGGCGGCGGTAGGCACCCAGCCGGCTGAACGCCGGCAGGTAGTGCGAGCGGGAGAGCACGTTGACCGAGTCGATCTGGACGACGGCGAGCCGGTCGGTCATCCGCCGCAGCCGGCGGCTGTCGACGACGCCGTCGGGGCGCGGGTCGGCGAAGCCCTGGGCGGCCAGCGCGATGCGCCGGGCGAGCGCGGCGGGCAGCCGTTCGGCGGTCGGTGCGGGCACGCCTGCGATCCTGCCCCGGTCCTGTGACGTTCTCCGCCCCCGGTCGGACCTAGGCTCCCCGCGTGGACCCCCGGACCCCGTTCCCGCGCCTGACCGGCACCGCGGACGTGTCGGTGCGCCCCGCGACCCCGGCCGAGGCCGCCGAGGTGGCGCGGGTGCAGGAGCAGGCCTGGCGCGCCGCGGCCGCGCTGCCTGCCGCGGTCCTCGACGGCTGGGACGCCGCGTCCGCCACCGAGGCGTGGACGGCGGCCATCACCTCCCCGCCGACCCCGGGGCACGGTGTCCTCGTGGCCCTCGACGACGGCCGCGTCGTCGGCTTCGCCGCCTACGGTCCCGCGGAGGTCGCGCCCGGGGAGGATCCCCACCCGGCCGGGCCGACCACGGAGCTCGCCGTCCTGCTGGTGGAGCCGCGCTGGGGACGGCGCGGCCACGGCAGCCGGCTGCTCGCTGCCGTCGCCGATCTGACCCGGTCGACGGGCACCGCCCGCCTCCAGACGTGGGTGGCCGAGGGCGACCGGGTCACCGCCGGGTTCCTCGAGTCGGCCGGCTGGGACCGGGACGGCTGGGTCCGCACGCTCGACGCCGACGGGACGCCGCTGCGGGAGGTCCGCTGGCACACGATCCTGGAGGAGGCCGCATGACGTTCGCCGGTTTCCCCGACGACGGGCTGGTCTTCTACGAGGGCCTGGAGGCCGACAACTCCAAGACCTACTGGACGCGCTCGAAGTCGGTCTACGACTCCTCCGTCCGGGCGCCGATGCAGGCGCTGGTCGACGCGCTGGCCCCCGAGTTCGGGGCCGCGAAGCTGTTCCGGCCCTACCGCGACGTCCGCTTCAGCAACGACAAGACGCCGTACAAGACCCACCAGGGTGCCGTCGTGGTGCCCGAGGGCCGCGGAGCCGGCGCCTGGTACGTGCAGATCTCCGCGGAGGGCCTCCGGGTGGCCGGTGGCGCGTGGCGGCTGGAGTCCGACCAGGTGGAGCGCTTCCGCCGGGCGGTCGCCGACGACGTCCAGGGTCCCCGGCTGCGCGACGAGGTGCACCGCCTGGCCGGCGAGGGCTGGGTGATCGACGGGGACCGGCTCACCCGCGCACCCAAGGGCTACGACGTCGACGACGACCGTGCCGACCTGTTGCGCCACCGCTCGCTGCACGCGGGCCGGCTGTTCGAGTACGCCGACTGGCTGCACGGGCCCGGCGCGCTCGACCGTGTCCGGGACGCCTGGCGCGACCTCGTGCCGCTCAACGCCTGGTTCGCCGACAACGTCGGTGCGACCACCAAGGAGGTCCGTCGCCGCTGACCGGCGGCGGGGAGACGTCGCCGGGGAATGTCCCGGAAATGGGCGAGGACGGGAGTCGGAGCCCATCGGCTCCGACTCCCGTCCTCGTGAATGGTTGTCCGGCGGTGTCCTACTCTCCCACCCCGTCTCCAGGGCAGTACCATCGGCGCTGAGAGGCTTAGCTTCCGGGTTCGGAATGGGACCGGGCGTTTCCCTCTCGCCATGACCGCCGTAA